>NZ_CAJMZE010000014.1:0-171481 GCF_905220235.1 Paraburkholderia sp. J41
ACGGCCGCCTGAAGCGGCGGCCGCCGGATCGCATCGGAACGAAAATCGGCTGTTTTACACCGCCATTTCGGGCGGCGCGCGGCGGAAGCAGCGCGTGATCCAGCCGAGGTAGGCGAGGCCGAGCACGAACCACACGACGCCGAGCACGATGGCCGTTTTTTCGAGGCTGCACAGCAGCCAGATGTCGGTGATCGCGCCGAGCAGCGGGAACACCAGGCCGCCCATCATGCCGAAGCCGCGCGTGCCCGGCGCGCCGCTCAGGTACTGGCGAATCACGCAGAGGTTTACCGCCGTGAACGCGAGGAACGCGCCGAAATTGATGAACGAGGTGGAAGTGGCCACGTCCAGCTTGAGCGCGATCAGGCCGACGACCCCGGCAATCACGATATTGATCGCCGGCGTGCGAAAGCGCGGGTGAATGTAGCCGAAGATCGACCGGGGCAGCACTTCGTCGCGGCCCATTGCGTAGAGCAGCCGGCCCACGCTCGCCTGCGCCGAGATGCCCGAGGCGAACTGCGCGAGGATCAGGCCCGCGAGGAAGATCGTCACGAAGATGTCGCCGCCCACTTTGCGCGCGATTTCGAACGCGGCCGAATCCGGGTCCTTGAACACGGCGCCGGGATGCGCGAGTTGCAGCGTGTACGCGGCGATCACGAAGATCGCGCCGCCGATCAGCGCGATCAGCACGATGGCGCGCGGAATGGTCTTTTCCGGCTCGATGGTCTCTTCGGTCAACGTGGATACCGCGTCGAAGCCGAGGTACGAATACGCGGCGATCGCGGCGCCCGCCATCGTCGCCGAAAGCGGCACGTGCGGCTGGAAGAACGGCTGCGCGGTGAGCAGTCCGCCGGGACCGGCCGCCGCCGAGGCGTAGTGGCAGCACAGCACGACGAACATCGCGGCAATGCCCAACTGCACGATCATCAGCACGATGTTGAAGCGCGCCGCGAGTTCGATGCCCAGCACGTTCAGGCCGCTCGTGAGCACGATGAACGCGACGATCCAGACCCACGCGGGAATGCCCGGGAACGCGGCGGTCAGATAGGCCGCGCCGATCAGCCAGATCACCATCGGCAGGAAGAAATAGTCGAGCAGCGTTGCCCAGCCGATCAGGAAGCCCAGGTGCGCGTTGAAGCTTTTGCGCGTGTACGTGTAGGCCGATCCGGCGACGGGAAAGAGGCGCGCGAGCTTGCCGTAGCTGAGCGCCGTGAACACGATCGCGATGAGCGCGACGAGGTACGCAAGCGCGGCGGTGTCCTGGCTCGCGCCCGCGAGCACGCCGTACGTGCCGTAGACGATCAGCGGCGCCATGTAGGCAAGGCCGAACAGGAGCACGGACGGCAGGCCGAGCGTGCGCTTGAGATGCGGTGCGTGTGCGCCGCTGGCGGGCGGCGTCGAGGCGGGCTTCATGGTGCGGGTCTCTCCAGGTGCTGCGGTTTGGACGGGCGTGCGCGCGCCGCGCCATCCGTGCGGGCGGCGGGCTGCGTCGCGGCGGTGTGCTGCCGTTTAGTGCGAGTGGTGCGAGTGGTGCAGGTAGTGCGGGTGGTGCGTTTAGTGCGTTTAGTGCGGATGGTGCTGGGCGCCGGCTTTGGTGGAGGGGCCATCGCGGCTCGACCGTCCGGCGCCTCGGTCAGCGCGCCGTGGCGCGCGGCCGGATATGGAGCGAGCGGCGCCCTTGCGCGTCGTTTTCGTCGGCGAGATCGAGCATGACGCGCGCATCGTGCAGATAGCTGTAGTGCTCGCGGCTTTGCGCGAGCAGCGCGCGGTCGGCGCTGGCGTGCAGCACGGCATCTTCGTTCTTCAGCTCGCAGAGCACGTCGCCGAACGGGCTGATGAGCGCCGATTCGCCGGGGAACGTGAGGTTGTCGTCGCCGTCGCCCACGCGATTCACGAGCGCCGCGAACATCTGGTTTTCCATCGCGCGCGCCACGATGGCGCGGCGGTGTACGGGGCCGAACGGGTCCATGTTGCCGTTCGTCACGATCAGCATTTCCGCGCCGAGCGAGGCCACCGCGCGGCCCGATTCGGGAAACTCGATGTCGTAGCAGATCAGCATGCCCACGGTCATGCCCTTGAATTCGCACACTTCGAAGCGCTCGCCGGGCGTGAACACGCCCACGTCGGTGGCCCACAGATGCGTCTTGCGGTAACGCAGCGCGATCTCGCCGCGTTCGTCGATCAGCACGGTGGTGTTGTAGAAGCGCGCGCCGTCGCGTTCGGAAAGGCCCACGGCAACGCCTACGCTGGCGGCGCGCGCGGCTTCGCGCACGGCGTGAAGCGAAGGGCCGTCGAGCGTTTCGGCGATATCGCGCACGTTGTCACGCGTGGGAAAGCCGGTGAGCGTGGCTTCGGGAAAGACGATCAGATCGGTGCCCGCGCGGCGCTTGCCGATGGTGTCCAGCACGCGGGCGAGATTGGGAGCGACGGCGCCGTCCACGATGGGAATCTGCGCGAGTTCGAGTTGCATGCGTGTCTCCTGTGTTGCCTGCGATGCGGCGTGTTCGTGCGATGCGCGCGGCGCGACGGCTTAAAAAACCGCGCCAGCGTTTTGAGCGGCTATTATCACCACGTTATTTTTGTCCAGAAATTACCCAGCAGGGGTACCCTGATCGGAGGACTCATGGAAGGCGACTGGCAGGACCGCGCGTTCCATCATCACATCGCCACGCTGATCGACGCGCTCGACGGCCCCGACTTCTGGACGCGTCTCACGCGCGTGATCGAGCGCTTCGTCGCGTTCGACAATTGGGTTGCGCTGGTTTTCGTGCGCGATCGCGCGCCGCTCGTTTGCGCCGAATCGCCCACGCCGGACGGCGCCGTGGACGTGCTGTTCCGCGCGTACCTGGAGGCGATGTACCAGCTCGATCCGTTCTATATCGCGGCGTGCGAAATGCCGCGCGCGGGACTCGTCACGCTCGGCGAGGTCGCGCCCGACAACTTTCGCATGACCGATTACTACCAGCGCTATTTCAAGAGCAACATCATCGGCGACGAAGTGCAGTTCAACTTTCCGTTCGCGCATGGCAGAACGCTGATTTTTTCGCTGGGCGCGCAACGTCATTACACCGAACGCGATATTGCGCAGTTGGCCATGTTCGCGCCGTG
Source organism: Paraburkholderia sp. J41 (assembly GCF_905220235.1). Classification (NCBI taxonomy): domain Bacteria; kingdom Pseudomonadati; phylum Pseudomonadota; class Betaproteobacteria; order Burkholderiales; family Burkholderiaceae; genus Paraburkholderia; species Paraburkholderia sp. J41. Next base: position 3,106 of record NZ_CAJMZE010000014.1, read on the forward strand.
GGTGATCGCGCTCATGCGTCAGCGGCTCGCGTACGAACCGGCGGCGCAAGGCGCTGCGCACAACGCCGCGCCCGAACGCGAGACGATGCCGGAAGGCGTGAGCGAGGCGGCACTGGAGCCGGGATTCGCGAGCCGCTTCGAAACCGTCACGCAGCAAAGCGGACGCGCGCCGCTCACGGCGCGCGAGATCGAAGTGGTGCGCTTGAGTTTGAGCGGCTTTTCCACGCGCGCGATTGCGGAACGGCTCGACATCTCGTTCGAGACCGTGCGCGCGCACAAGAAGCACATCTACGCAAAGCTCGGCGTGAGTTCGCAGTCGGAATTGTTCGCGCTGTTTTACGAGCCGATGGGGCACGCGGGCGCATGAACGCGTCGCCCGCCCGGCCGGATCAGAATTCGACCAGCGCGAAGTCTTCCTTGCCTACGTCGCAAAGCGGGCAGCGCCAGTCGCCGGGCACGTCGGCCCAGCGCGTGCCGGGCGCGAGACCGTCGTCGGGCGCGCCGGCTTGTTCGTCGTAAATCCAGCCGCAGATCACGCAAACCCATTGCCTGAAGCCGCTTTGCGCGGCGGCGGCCGTGCCGTTGCCGGCCGGCGCGGGCGCCGCGCTATCGGCATGGATATGGGCATGGAGATCGGCAGGGAGATCGGCTTGCGCATCGGCATTCATATCGGCGCGGGCGCGGGGTGCATCGAGCGCCACCACCAGCGGCGCGGCCGTGGTGTCGCGCGCGGCGAGCCGGGTTTGCAGCGTGTGGAGCAGCGCGGCGGCTTCGCCGGCGGTGAGGTCGATCCAGAAGGGATCGCCTGCGCCGTCGTTCAGGCGTTCGGGAGCGAACTGGATTTCGAGGGCGACGCCTTTCTTGTACATAAGCGAAAACGGATGACGTTGCGTCCCGAACGCGCCGCGCTTAGAGGAAGTAGCGGAACAGCGCCGAGCCCGCGACGCCGGCAATGCCGATGATCGCGAGCATTTGCAGCAGCGTGATGGATTTGCGTGCGGGCGGGTTGGCCGGAGCGACGGGACGAGGGGTGGTGTTCATAGGGCTTTCGTTGCGCGCGGAATGCGGTAGGCGTTGAGCGGTAAAAATGGGGAACCGGCGCATGGCGCGGGTTCCGTCGCGCCCGGAACGGCCGGTTTCGGCCAGGGCGAGGCCCGCGAGTGTCGCACGATTTCGCTTGCGCGGGGGGCCTTCGCGCGCAACCTGCGCCGACGCGCCGCATCGCTGCAACGTCCCTATTATCGCAGCGCTCGCGCGCCGCATTGCGCAGCGTGCGGAGATGATTTATTTCGGCCCGGTTGGCAAAAATCCGCCGATAAAACCCGCCCGCCGCATTGCCGTGCGTCGTGTGCCGCGCGCCTCAAGTGTTGAAACAGCGCCGCTCGATCGCCGAGAAAATCCAGCACACGGGCACCGCGCACGCCATGCCGATGGCGACTTCGGCCACGCGAAAGAGCGCCACGTCCCACGCCGGCCCTTGCGCGGGCACGAGCATCACGATGGTCGTGGTGATCGCGCCCAGCCGCGCCGCCGTGCTGAGCCGCAAGCACCAGCAGCCGATGATGACCACGCTCACCGCCACGAGATACGCGGCGAGATTTTCCGGCCCGAGCGTGGCCGCCGCGAAACCCACGACGCCGCCCGCCACCGCGCCGATGATCTGGTCGCGCGACTGCGCCACGGTATCGGCGTAATCGTGCTGCGTGACGGCGATAGCCGTGATTGCCGCCCAGAACGCCTGCTGCGTGTGCAGCGCGTGGCCGATGCCGTAGGCGAGGCCCGCGCCGCAGACGGCGCGCAGCGCCATCAACGTGCCTTGCACCGCGCGGCTCTTGAGCGGCAGCCGCTTGAGCGCGCCGAGCGCCGATTGTTGAAGCGACGTGAGATAAGCGTAGAGATTGTCTTGCGGGTCGGCCATTGCGCGGAATCGAATCGTCGTGCCTGCGTGATGAATGAGGGAAGCTCGCACGCAAAGCATAACAAGCGCCGCTTGCAATTCGTTCGCCGCGGCGTGCTCACTGCATGCCGGACCGCGCGGCTTCGGTACGCCGCACAACGCGAACCGGCGCGACGCCCTTGCCGCGCCGCGCCGTGCGCTGAAAACGGCTATTTTCCGTCGATGGAGAAGCGTCCGGGGCCGGCGGCCGCAAGCGCCGCCAAACCGCCCGCAATGCTCACGTTCTTGTAGAAGTTGATCATGTTGGCCATTTGCTCGCCGCCGGTCATGTTCCAGAAGTGATGGCCGATGATTGCCGTGGCGAGGGTGTAGAGCGCGAGCAGCACGGCGAGCGGGCGCGTGTAGAAGCCCACGAGAATCAGAATGCCGACGCCGAATTCCATGACCACGGCAATGACCGCCGACAGCATCGGCGCGGGCGCGCCCACGTGCGCCATGTAGCCGACGGTGCCCGCAAAGCCCGTGATTTTCTCCCAGCCGAACAGCACGAACAGCGCGGCCAGCAGAATGCGCGAGACCAGCAGCGCGGCGTCGTTGCCCTGGCCGAAAAGGTTGTATCGCATGGTGTTTCTCCGAAGATTTGTTGGTTTGCCTGACGAGCCGCGCAAACGCGCGCGGCCCGCCGGATTGATTTCAGCGATGCGTTACACCGGTACAGCGATTACGACCACAACTCCGATACTTCGATATTACGCAGATCGAACACGATCACTTCCGCATCGTGCCCGTCGGTGAAGCTCAGTTCGCGCTCCGAGCGGATACGCGCGCCGTCGCCTTCGCCAAGCGCCACGCCGTTGAGCGTCACGCTGCCGCGCGCCACGTGGACGTACGCATACCGGTTCGCGCCGAGTTCCAGCTTCGCCGTTTCCGCGCCGTCGAAGCGGCCGGCGTAGACGCGCGCGTCCTGACGCAGCAGCAGCGAGTCGTCGGCGCCGTCCGGCGAGAGAATCAGGCGCAGCTTGCCGCGCTTTTCCGCCACCGCGATGTGCTTCTGCTGATAACGCGGCTGCGCGCTTTTCTCGTTCGGCGCGATCCAGATTTGCAGGAAATGCACCGGGTTTTCCGCCGAATGATTGAACTCGCTGTGCGCGACGCCCGTGCCGGCGCTCATCAACTGCACGTCGCCGGGAACGATCACCGAGCCCGTGCCCATCGAATCCTTGTGCTCGAGCGCGCCGTCCAGCACGTACGAAAAGATTTCCATGTCGCGATGCGGATGCTTGCCGAAACCGCGCGCCGGAGCGACGCGGTCGTCGTTGATCACGAGCAGGTCGGAAAAGCCGGTTTGCTTCGGATCGTAGTAATTCGCGAACGAAAACGTGTGGCGCGAGCTGAGCCAGCCATGTTCACCGCGGCCACGTTGGTCTGCTTTGCGAAGGTCGATCATGTGTTTTCTCCGTTTCGTTGTTTCGTTTCGATGGAGTGAATTCTAGGTCAATCATTTCGCGTTGAATGGACGTAAAATACGACTCACTGTCACCTGTAAGTGGACAATAAAAATGCAGCTCGACGACATGCGTATCTACGTCAACACGGTGGACGCGGGCAATTTCACGGCCGCCGCGCACCGGCTGCGGTTGTCCAAACAGTTCGTGAGCCGCCGCGTGGCCGCGCTGGAGGCCGATCTGGGCGCGCGCCTGCTCGTGCGCAACACGCGCAAGCTCGCCGTCACCGATCTCGGCCAGGAGTTCTACGAGCGCGCGAAGCGCATCCTCGCCGACGTGGCCGAGGCGGAGCAGGCCATGTCGGACCGGCGCAGCGAGCCGCGCGGGCTGCTCAAGCTGAGCGCGCCGATGTCGTTCGGCACGGCGCATCTCTCGCCGCTCGTCGCGGAATTCCTGCGCGAACATCCCGGCGTGCGCTTCGACATGGAACTGAGCGACCGCAGCGTGGACGTGATCGGCGAGGGTTTCGACATGGCGCTGCGCATCGGCCGGCTGGCGGATTCCTCGCTGGTCGCGCAAAAGCTCGTGGACGTGCGCATGCTCGCGTGTTGCAGCCCCGGTTACCGGCGGCGGCGCGGCGCGCCGCAAACGCCCGCCGATCTCGCGCAGCACGCGTGCTTGCCTTACGGCCAGCAAGGCCGCGCGCCGTGGGAATTTATCGTCGATGGCGTGCGCACGCCGTTCGAGGTGAGCGGCCCCATGCGCGCGAACAACGGCGAGGTGATCCGCGATTCGGCCATCGCGGGCCTCGGCATCTGCTATTTGCCCGACTTTATCGTGGCGGGTTCGGTCGATGCCGGGCTGTTGGTCGAAGTGCTGGAGCCGTTCATGCCGCCGCCCAATGCGCTGCACGCGCTCTATCCCCAGCACCGCGAGGCTTCGGTGACGATCCGCGCGCTCACGCAGTTCTTGCGCGAACGGCTGGCGGCCCGCGCGGCCATGGCGCGCGGCGGCGCGCTCTAGCGCACTCGCGTCGATCCAGGGCGCTGTGACTCCGGCCCAGGCCGCGCCGCGTCCTTGCGAAGCCGCGCGGCGCCATCATCTGAGGGACACGCGCCGGAGTTAGGGTCAGGCTGGCGGAACCGCCGCGCCGCGCGGCACTCTCAGCGAAGCGCGCCGCTGTCTTGTGCGCCGCCGCATAAAACGGGCGGGCCGTGGGGCGCGATGTCGCAGTTTCGTTGTATGCTCACCGCCCCGGGGTTGCGCGGGCCGCTTACGCGGCGCCCAAGCCTTGTCCGGCGGGCTTCGAAGGAAACTATGGAGCCTGATAGGCAGGGTTTATACCGGCGATCAAAGCAACCAATTTTTCAAACGGACGCGGTTCCCGTAACCTTCGTCCATACCCTTTCAACCCAGAGCGAGGAATCAACGCATGTCTCTCATCAACACGCAAGTCAAGCCGTTCAACGCCACCGCTTACCACAACGGCAAGTTCGTGCCGGTCTCGAATGAGGATCTGAAGGGCAAGTGGTCGGTCGTCGTGTTCTACCCGGCGGACTTCACGTTCGTGTGCCCGACGGAACTCGGCGATCTGGCCGACCAGTACGCAGAATTCCAGAAGCTGGGCGTCGAGGTCTACGGTGTGTCGACCGACACGCACTTCACGCACAAGGCATGGCACGACACGTCGGACACCATCGCCAAGATCCAGTACCCGCTGGTCGGCGACCCGACGGGCGTGATCACGCGTAACTTCGACGTGATGATCGAAGAAGAAGGTCTGGCACTGCGCGGCACGTTCGTGATCAACCCGGAAGGCGAGATCAAGCTGTGCGAAATCCACGACAACGGCATTGGCCGCGACGCGAAGGAACTGCTCCGCAAGGTGCAAGCCGCTCAGTACGTGGCGTCGCACCCGGGCGAAGTGTGCCCCGCCAAGTGGACGCCGGGCGCAGAAACGCTGAAGCCGTCGCTCGACCTCGTCGGCAAGATCTAAGCGTCACGCGACGCAGCAGATCGCGGCAACAGGCAGTTGCCGTCAATCGTTGTAGATCGTTGTAGATAGCAGGCAGTAAAACCGGGCCGCGCCCGCGCGGCATGCGGCCCGGCGCTTCATCCCGCTTCATCCGCTTCATTTCGCAGTCCCCGCTTCTTCTCTAGCCGGAAAAAACGCCATGCTCGACGCAAACCTCAAAGATCAACTCAAAAGCTACCTGGAAAAAGTCACGCAGTCGATCGAGATCGTTGCGTACCTGGACGACGGCGAGAAGTCGCAAGAACTCCAGCAATTGCTGCAAGACATCGCCTCGCTCTCGGGCCGCATCTCGTACGAAGAACGCCGTGGCGCCGCTGCCGGCGACGCGCGTTTCCCCTCGTTCGACATCAAGCGCGCGAATTCGGGCGAGCAGGTGACGTTCGCGGGCATTCCGATGGGCCACGAATTCACGTCGCTCGTGCTGGCGCTGCTGCAAGTGGGCGGCCATCCGGTCAAGCTCGAAAAAGACACCGTCGAGCAGGTCAAGTCGCTCGACGGCATCTTCGCGTTCGAAATCTACATGTCGCTCACGTGCCAGAACTGCCCGGAAGTCGTGCAGTCGATCAACGCCATGGCGACGCTGAACCCGAACGTGCAGGTGGTCACGATCGACGGCGCGCTGTATCAGGACGAAGTGGAAAAGCGCAAGATCATGGCGGTGCCCACGATCTACCTGAACGGCGAAGTGTTCGGCCAGGGCCGCATGGGCGTGGAAGAAATTCTCGCCAAGCTCGACACGGGCGCTTCGGCGCGCGCCGCTGAAAAGCTGAACCAGAAAGACATTTTCGACATGCTGATCGTCGGCGGCGGCCCCGCGGGCGCGGCGGCCGCGATCTACGCGGCGCGCAAGGGCATCAAGACCGGCGTGCTGGCCGAGCGTTTCGGCGGCCAGGTGCTCGACACGATGTCGATCGAAAACTTCGTTTCGGTGACGGAAACCGAAGGGCCGAAGTTCGCCACGGCGCTGGAGCAGCACGTGCGCGCCTACGAGGTCGACATCATGAACCTGCAACGCGCCGAAGCGCTCGTGCCTTCGGGCAACGGCTTCGAAGTGCGTACGCAAAGCGGCGCGACGCTGCGCGCGAGGAGCGTGGTGCTGGCAACGGGTGCGCGCTGGCGCAACGTGGACGTGCCGGGCGAGCAGGAATACAAGAACAAGGGCGTGGCGTACTGCCCGCACTGCGACGGCCCGCTGTTCAAGGGCAAGCGCGTGGCCGTGATCGGCGGCGGCAACTCGGGCGTGGAAGCGGCGATCGACCTCGCCGGTATCGTGAGCCACGTCACGCTGCTCGAATTCGGCGCGCAACTGCGTGCGGACGAAGTGCTGCAACGCAAGCTGCGCAGCCTGCCGAACGTCGCGGTTCACGTGAACGCGCAAACCACGGAAATTTCCGGCGACGGCCAGAAGGTCACGGGTCTCGCGTACCTGAATCGCACCTCGGGCGAGAAGCATCACCTCGAACTCGAAGGCGTGTTCGTGCAGATCGGTCTCGTGCCGAACACCGAGTTCCTGAAGGGCACCGTGGCGCTTTCGAAGCACGGCGAGATCGAAGTGGACGCGAAGGGCCAGACGTCGGTGCCGGGCGTGTTCGCCGCGGGCGACGTGACGACCGTGCCGTTCAAGCAGATCGTGATTGCCGTGGGCGAAGGCGCGAAGGCATCGCTCGGCGCGTTCGATTACCTGATCCGTTCGTCGGTGGAGCAGGAAGAAGACGCGAAGGCCGCCGCCGCCGTGGCGTGATCGCCGAAAGGCTTGCAGCGACGAAAACGCCGGCGGCATGCCGGCGTTTTCGTCGTGATCGAAACGGAAAAGGAGATGACCGTGGACCGTGAGACCTTCATTCGCACCCTCGCCGACGAGGGCTTTCCGGAACCGGTGCTCGTGACGCGCGAAGCGGGCACGACGGACGAGCACACGCATCCGTTCGAGGCGAAAGCGCTGATCGTGGCCGGAGAGATCGGCATTAGCGTGAACGGCGTGGAGCGGCTGTATCGCGCGGGCGATGTGTTTCATCTCGCGCCGAATCTGCCGCACGCCGAGCGCTACGGGCACGGCGGCGTGCAGTATCTGGCCGGGCGCAAAGGCTGAGGCCGCGCGCCGAGCGCAAGCCGCGTCGCCCAAAAGAAAACGCCATGTGTCCTCCGACGCATGGCGTTTTTTCATTCGATTGCGAGGAGCGGGCGAGCTTAGCCGCGCGCCGCGATCTCCTTCTTCCACCCCTGGATGATCTTCGCGGCGAGCGCGTTGTAGTCGCCGTCGAAGTGGTGTTCGCCGTTCGTCTTGACCAACTCGATGCCGGTGTTGGCCAGCGCCGGGCACAGCGTTTCCTTCTCCTGCGCGCCGTAAATGCACTGCACGATCGAAGGCGGCACCTTCGCGATTTCGGGGCGCGCCTTGAGCGCCTTGTCGCTCGCGGGCATGCCGAGCCAGCCCGTCACGCGAATCTGGAAGTCGGCGTCGGGCGCGAAGCCGAGCAGCGACATGTACGACACTTTCGCGCGCAGCGCGTCGGGCAGGCGGTTGTACGCGAACGGCATGACGTCGGCGCCGAACGAATAGCCGACGAGCGCGATGTGCTGGCTATGCCAGCGCGCGCCGTAGGTTTTCAGCACGCGCGCGAGGTCGCGGCTGGTTTGCGCGGGCGTCTTTTCGCTCCAGAAATAGCGCAGCGCGTCCCAGCCGATGACGGAAATGCCCTGCTTTTGCAGCGCTTCGGCGATGGTCTTGTCGAGATCGCGCCAGCCGCCGTCGCCGGAAATGACCACGGCGAGCATGTCGGTCGGGTGCGCGGCCGGCAATTCGACGAGCGGCAGGTCCGAAACGTCTTCCTCGCTTTCCGTTTGCGCGCGCAGATGATTCGATGCGAGCGCAACGAGTTTGTCGGCGTCGGGCGTGCCGGGCGCGAAGGCGCGCAGCGGCGCGGCCACATGCGCGTTGCTGGTCGTCACGCCTTGCTCGAAGAAGCCGGGCAGGCCCTTGCCGCGCGAGAGCGTGGGGTCGGCGGGACACGGCGCGAAGCGCGCGTCGAGCGTGCCCGACGGATCGAGCGACACCGCGCCCGCCATGGTGTTCGCGGGCGACTGCGAAAGCATGCGCTGCGCGATGAGTGCGCCTTCGCCGCTGCCGATCGCGATCGGCGCGAAATACGCACTCGATCCTTGCTGGCGTTCGAGCTGGTGGCTCAGTGCTTCGGCGTCGCTATAGAGGTTGTGGCACTTCTCGGTTTTATCGGCGGCGAGCCTGGCCGCGTAGCGCTCGGTATCCACGCCCACCACGAGCGCGCCGCGCTGCGCGAGCGCATCGGCGCGCGTTTGATCGGCGCCGCCCCAGTGTTTATCGGCGGAAAACAGCACGGCGAAGCCGAGCATCGGGCCGACCGGTTTCGTCACGGCGACTTCGCCGAAGCGGCCGCCCGGAACGTGCTGGGTCGCGGCATTGGTGGACGCGGCGTGGGCCGCGCTCGCGCCGAAAGTCGCGAGCAAAGCGGCGCCGGCTGCCGCGCGAGCGAGGCGCGGCAGCGAGAAATTGCGGTGAGTCATGAGCGCCAGCCTCCTGCCAGCAGCGATAGATCGGCGAGGGTGATGAACACGCTGATCGAGCCCGAAGCGGCCAGATAGCGCGGTTCCCAGCGCGGCGCGAACTTGTTCTTGAAGCCGCGCAGCCCCCGGAAGTTGTAGAAACGGCCGCCGAAGCGCCAGATGAAACCCGCGAGCCGATGCCACGGCGACGCGAGCGGCGACGGCCCCATGCCCGAGAGCGGCGCCATGCCGAGCGAGAGCGACTGGTAGCCGGCGGCTTTCAGATGCAGCGCGAGCTGCGTGAACAGATATTCCATCGCATACGGCGAAGCGCCGGGCAAATGGCGCATGACGCCCACGGTGGCGTCGGTGTTGAGATCGGTCGTCATGAAGGTGACGAACGCGAGCGGCTCGCCGTTCTGGCGCACGAGCAGCACCGACTGCGGGGCGAGATAGTCGTCGTCGAACGCGGCCACGGAGAAGCTTTTCTCGCGCGCTTCGCGGTCTTCCAGCCACGCGTCGGAGATCGCGCGCAGCACCGGCAGGCTTGCGCCCATTTGCGCGGGCTCGATGTGCTCGATCGAGAAGTTGTCGCGCTCGCCGCGCTTGAGCGCGTAGCGCAAGTGCGCGCGCTGCGGTCCCTTCAGGTCGAATTCCTGCAACATTACGCGCGCTTCCTCGCCGAGCTTCATCAGCGTGAGACCGGCGTCGAGATAGAGCGGCAGGGCGTCGGCGCGCACCTGATAGAACGCCGCCCGGCCGCCGTGCGCGTGCGCGAGCGTGACGAATTCGCGGATCAGCGCGGGCCATTCCTCGCGCGGGCCGACGGGGTCGTGCAGCGCCGCCCAGGTGCGGCCGCGCTTCGCGTACATGAGGAACGCGCTGCGCGTGGCGGAGAACAGGAAGCTCTTGTCGCCCATCAACGCGAGGCCCGCGTCGCTGCGTTCCTGCGCGCGCACGATGCGCGCGGCTTGTTCGAGGTCCTCGCTCGCGGGCATCACGAAGCGGCCGGCGGCGGGGCGCAGCAACTGCCACAGCGCCAATGCCGCGGCGAACACGCCCGCGCCGAGCGTCGCGCGCAGCGCACGCGGCGCGCGGCTGTGGAACGCGAACTGCCACCAGAGATGCTGCGAATACTGCACGTCGCGAAACGCGAACAGCAGCACCCATACGGCCAGCGCCATCACGCAGCCGACCGAGGCGAGCCACGCGGGCGTGAAGCGCTCGGCGAACAGCGACGAATGGCGATTGAAGCGCTTGCGCGTGGCCACGAGCAGCGCGATCAGCACGCAGAGCACGCCCGTTTCGACGAACGCGAGACCTTTCGCGAGCGAGAGCGCGAGGTTCAGCGCGGCGATGGCGAGCGCGAGCCACCACGCGGCGTCCAGGCGGCGCAGCAGGCCGCGCGCGACGAACAGCAGCAGCACGCCGAGCAGGCTGCCCATCAACTGCGAGCTTTCGAGCACCCAGAGCGGCAGGAAGGTTTGCAGCAGCGCGATGCGCTTCGAGAACGCGGGCGTCGCGCCCGAAATCACGAGCATGCCGCCGGTCACGAAGGTGACGATGGCGAGAAAGAGCGGCGCGAGCTGCGAAACGCCGTGGGCGCCGCGTTTCGCGAAGCGCGCGCCGAGCGGCGACTTGAGCGCGCGGCCTTCGAACACGGCAAGCACGGCGGCTGCGAGCAGCAACGGCGCGCCGAAGTAGATCGCGCGATAGGCGAGCAGCGCGGCGAACACCTCCGAGGCGGGCACGTGCGGCCCGAGCGCGTAGACCATTGCCGCTTCGAATACGCCGATGCCGCCGGGCGTATGGCCGATCAGCCCGAGCAGCATGGCGGCGCAATAGACGGTGAGGAAATCGCCGAAACCGATCTGGCCGTGCGGCAGCACCGACCAGAGCGCGAGCCCGGCGCCCACGACGTCGAGCGCGGCCAGCAGCAATTGCGCGATGAGGTCGCGGCGCGCGGGCACCGCGAAGCGCAGCCACGCGCGGCCGAACGGCGCGATCTCGCGCGCCGTGGCCGGGCACAGCGCGACGAGCGCCGCGCCGCAGGCGAGCAGCGCGCCGCCGATGGCGCGCAGCGCGGCGGGGGAAAGATGCAGCAGGCCGGCGAGCGTGTCGGCGGCGGCGACCATGCCGAGCGCCGTCATCAGCGCCGTGGCGGCGGCCAGCGTGACGCTCGTGAACACGGTCATGCGGCCGACTTGCGCGGCCGTCACGCCCGCGCCGCCATACGCGCGGCAGCGCACCGCGCCGCCCGTCAGCGCGCCGAAGCCGGTGACGTTGCCGAGCGCGGAGCCGGCGATGGCGCCCGTCCACAGCGCGCCGCGCGAGACGCGCGCGCCGAGGTAGCGCAGGCCCACGGCGTCGCGGCCGACGAGCGCGACGAAGCTGATCGCCGTGGCCGCGAGCGCGCCGCACCATTGCGCGGGCGTGAGCAGCCAGAGTTGGTGGATAACCGATTTGTAGTCGACCGTGCGCGAGAGGTGCTGAAACACGAGCAGCAAGAGCGCGCAGATGCCGATGGCAAACGCGGGCGCGACGCAGCGCTGCCAGGGCAGGGCGCCGGCGCGGCGGCGCAGCGCCCTGAGGGCGCGCGCCGCGCGCGGAGAATGCGATTGAGACATGGATCGGCCTGGTGACTCTGCGATGGCGCTGTTTCGCCTGCCTGGACGCCGGCGGCAACAGCGCTTTTTCGTACGTTCGCCGAAAGTCGAGCAGGAACGTAATCGTTTGGTAAAGGACTGGTAAAACGAGCAAACGCGCGGTGCTACCTGCTGGTTGACGGCCGCACGCAATAAAGCTTGAAGAGGGGCGCACCGGAGCGGTGCCGGGTGGAACCATCGCCCTTGGCAATAAGACGCAATCTAGTGCGATAAAGCGCAATAAAGCGCAATAAAGCTAAATCTCATGACGAATGACGTTAGCAAATAATTGCTTGCCGCCGAATGAACCGGATGCGGCAAAAATCCATGAGCGCGTGGCACGGCGATTAACGGAACGCTCACTTGCGCATCGGCATGAAAGCCATGCTGGGCGTGCGATTGCGCGCTCGCTGCCGCGCATGGTTTTGGAAATGGCGCGAATGCCCCATTTCGGCGCATCGCTTATTGCGAATGTCGATGTCTGTAATTCGAGACAGCCGATTTAATTCTTTTACAACGCTCGACGAGAGGTTTAGTCTGATTCACGTCAAGAGTTGTTTGACTGCGCCAGGAGAACGACGTGAAAAGACTCGCCTTGACTTCCTTCTCGCTCGCTGCCCTCGCCACCCTCGGTGCGGCCGGCGCGGCTCAGGCCCAGACCAGCGTGACGCTCTACGGCACCATCGACACGTCCATCACGTATGTGAACCACGCGTCGGGCGGCAGCAGTCTCTGGTCGCTCGGCAATTCGAGCTTCGGCAATCTCTCCGGCTCGCGATGGGGCGTGAAAGGCGCCGAGGATCTGGGCGGCGGCCTCAAGGCGATCTTCCAGTTGGAAAACGGCTTCAATCCGTCGACGGGCTCGCTCGGCCAAGGCGGCAGGCTGTTCGGACGCCAGGCGTATGTGGGCTTGACGGCGGAGCAGTTCGGCTCGCTCACGCTCGGCCGCCAGTACGATCCGCTCATTGATCTCGTGCAGGGCATCACGGCCGACAATTACTTCGGCTCCGTGTTCGCGACGGCAGGCGACGTCGACAACTACGACAACAGCTTCCGCGTGAACAACGCCGTCAAATACACCACGCCCAACTGGAACGGCTTGCAGGCTTCGGCGATGTACTCGTTCGGCGGCATTGCGGGCACGACCGGCGCTGAGCAGTCGTATTCGGCGGCGGTGGCGTACAACAACGGACCGTTCGCGCTGGCGGGCGGCTACTTCTACGCGGCGAACAGCCAGGCGCTGGGCGTGCTGCGCACCGACGGCTGGTCGAGCACCTCGGACGGCACGTTCGACGGACCGGTGAACAGCGGCTACGCTTCCGCGCATTCGCTGTCGATCGCGCGCGCGGCGGCGCAGTATCAGCTTGGCCAGTTCACGTTCGGGCTCGGCTACAGCAACGCGCAGTACGCGCCCGACGCGAGTTCGGTGTTCCGCGACACGCAGAAGTACAACACCGGCCAAGGGTTCATGAATTACCAATTGAGCACGGCGCTGCTGCTCGGCCTTGGCTACAGCTACACGCACGCGAACGGCGATACCTCCGCGAACTACCATCAGGTGTCGATCGGCGCGGACTACAACCTTTCGAAGCGCACCGATCTCTATATGACGGCCGGCTGGCAACACGCGAGCGGCGAGACCGGCGACGGCGCGGGCGGCGCCATGCCTGCCGAAGCGTCGATTGGCTCGTACGGCTATTCGGGCACCTCGAACCAGACGATGGTGAACCTCGGTTTGCGGCACAAATTCTGAGCGGTTTCGCGGACAAAAACGCCGGTTGCGCCTGGGGAGCGGCGCATCCGGCGTTTTGTTCTTATGTTTCCGCGCTCAGCGACGCCGACATTACGCTGATGCCCGAAGCCCGAAGCCCGAAGCCCGAAGCCCGGCCTTTCAGGCCTCGCGCGAACGCCGCAGCGAAAGCCGCGCGACGCACAAGCCCAGGCGCTCGCCAAAACGCCTCACGGCCGCGAACGGCGGACGCCACGCTGTCGTGATGGTCACGCGCGCGGGCGTGGCGGCTTCGGTGCTCAGCCAGATGCGTTCGTTGCGCTCGAGTCGCAGCGTGTCGCCGGGATTCAGCCAATGGTCGTAAGGCGAACGCGCGCGCGTGATCCAGACGACGCCGCCATGCACGCGCACGGCGGCGGGCGCATTGACGCGCCAAGTGAGCGTGCGCAGCGGCGGCACCGCGAAATGAACCGACTGCGCGGGCAGCGGATGATCGAAGCGGTCGGCTTCGTTGGCCGCGCTCGCTAGCGGCGCGTACGCGCCGGCGAGATCATGACGCGCCGCGCTCGCGCAACTCGACGCGGGCGGCGGGGAAGATTGTGAGGCGTCATCCATCGTTTTCTCCAAGGTTGGAGCCGACGAACGGAGCGCTGCCACCCAACAAACAAAAAGCCCCGTCGATGCCGGCGGGGCTTTGATTTGCGTGACGACCAACTCGAACTGCTAGTACGCACACCATCCCCATGGATAACCCGTACGGTTATGCCATGTGGTTTTCGTCGAATGGACGAATGCGGGGAGGGTGGAGGCGGTGTGCATGAGTCGAGTGTGCGGGCGGTGCGTGGGCGCTGTCAACAAAAACGGCGCAATGAATGCGCCGCTGCTTGCGGCTTCCGTGGCGCGAACCGGTCCGAACATGCTCGCGGCGTGACCAAACCGCGCGCCTGGACGTCTGAATGCTTGCCGGCGACACCGGTTTCTATCTAGCATTGATTGTTTCCGACAAACCGGCGATATTTTCACAATGTGGGAAGTCACTCGCCACTGTGAAAGCGAGCTAGAAGTGTTGCGGCGAAACGACTGCTTTTGATATATCACATACAAAATATTGATTTTTGTGGCAATGCAGCATATGATTGAGTCATTCGATGACTTAATCATGCGGAGCTTCAAATGGATATCGTTTCTCTTGCACTCTTCGGGGCGGCTGTTGTGGGTCTCGGCGCCGCCGCTACTGCCATCATTGCGAAGTGGCTGCCTTCGTCCGCTATCGAGGCGGCACAGCATGGCCGGTTTGTCGGGTTGGGCGAGGCGCCGCGCGTGAAGCTGGCGTATCGCACGCAATTCGGTCCGCGAGTCGGAAAAGAGGCAATGAATGTCGTCAGAACACACTGAAGCTGTAGCCACGCGGGACGCAGCGCCGCTCAAGCTGGCGTTGCAACCCATCAACGCCACGCTGAGCCTGCGCGATCAGGCTTACGCGATGTTGCGTCAGGCCATCGCCGACGCCGATATCTATCAGTCGCGCGAGGAAATCCGGCTCGACGAGCGCGTGCTCAGCGAATCGCTGGGCGTGAGCCGCACGCCGGTGCGCGAAGCCATGACACTGCTCGAACAGGAAGGCTTCCTGCGCATGGTGCCGCGCCGCGGCATCTATATCGTGCGCAAGAGCAAGCGCGAGATCGTGGAGATGATCCAGATGTGGGCCGCGCTGGAGAGCATGGCCGCACGGCTCGCCACGCTCAACGCGACGGACGCGGAAATCGCGCGCCTGCGCCACATGTTCGACGATTTTCGCGACAGCACCCCGGCGGAGCACATCGCCGAATATTCGGACGCCAACATCGCGTTCCACCAGGCGATTGTGGAACTGTCGAAGTCGCAGCTCATTCTCGACACCATCAAGAATATTTTCGTACACGTGCGCGCCATCCGGCGCATGACGATCTCGCAAAGCGACCGCGCCTCGCGATCCATCGTCGACCATTTGCGCATTATCGAAGCGCTCGAGCAGCGCGATACCGAACTCGCGGAGAGGCTCGTGCGTCAGCATTCGCTCGATCTCGCGGTGTTCGTGGAGAAGAACTGCGATTTTCTCGATTAGCCGCGAGTGGTTGCGCCGGCGCGCTTTTTTATCTGGAGCAGCGGCCGATGTCCGATGAACGGGAGGCGAAAGCCTCCCGTTTTGCGTTTACGGCGTAAGGGCGTTGGATGCCGCTAATGGAAGAAAGCCGGGCGGTTGCGGTATGGCGCTGCAAATCGGAGTCGCCCGGCGACCGCACTCATCGCGTGACCATGCACGCATCGTCCCGCCCGGCGCCACGAACTTTATGCGCATCAACTTCTGTCAGATTAGTCCGCTGCCGTAAGTGCGCATGCTGTCGCCATCAATCCAACACATCACATCCCGCATATCAGCGCCGCAAACCGGTCGGTGTTTTCCCTTGTGTGCAGCGCGTCAAAAATTTCTAAATCTCCGCAAAGCGTTACGCCATAAGCCTCGTAGACGATTTCGACGCCTCAATTGATGGGCAAATCCCCTCTTGCCTCACTCTGATATATCACATACCGTATTGCTGAAGGACGCAGATTCCGCGCCATAGCGCGAGACAGCCACTGCCCACGCAACCCCACCGATTTTTTGAAAACTCGCCCGGCCACGATTAGATAAGGAGATATGACATGGGCAAGGCATTGAATGGCGTGCGCATCCTGGACTTCACGCACGTGCAGTCGGGACCCACCTGTACGCAGTTGCTCGCCTGGTTTGGCGCGGACGTCATCAAGGTAGAGCGCGTCGGCGGCGGCGACATCACGCGGGAACAACTGCGCGATCTGCCCGAGGCGGACAGCCTTTACTTCACGATGCTCAACGGCAACAAGCGTTCGCTCACGCTCGACACGAAAAATCCGCAAGGCAAACGCGTGCTCGAACGGCTCATTCGCGACTGCGACGTGCTCGTCGAAAACTTCGCGCCCGGCGCGCTCGAACGCATGGGCTTTAGCTGGGAGCATATACAAGAGTTGAATCCGCGCATGATCGTGGCTTCGGTGAAGGGCTTCGGTCCCGGTCCGTACGAGGACTGCAAGGTCTACGAGAACGTCGCGCAATGCGTGGGCGGCGCGGCCTCCACGACGGGTTTCGACGACGGCCCGCCCGTCGTGTCCGGCGCGCAGATCGGCGACAGCGGCACGGGGCTGCATCTCGCGCTCGGCATCGTCACCGCGCTTTATCAGCGCACGCATACGGGGCGCGGCCAGAAAGTGCTCGCGGCGATGCAGGACGGCGTGCTCAACCTGTGCCGCGTGAAGCTGCGCGATCAGCAGCGGCTCGATCGCACGGGCGTCATGAAGGAATATCCGCAGTTTCCGAACGACGGTTTCGGTGACGCCGTGCCGCGCGCGGGCAATGCTTCGGGCGGCGGTCAGCCGGGCTGGATTCTCAAGTGCAAGGGTTGGGAGACGGACCCGAACGCGTACATCTATTTCATTGCGCAGGCGCCGGTGTGGGATCGCATCTGCAAGCTGATCGGCCGCGAGGAGTGGATCGATCACGCCGATTACGCCACGCCCAATGCGCGGCTGCCGCGCCTGAAAGACATCTTCGCCGAAATCGAGCGCTGGACCATGCATCGCACGAAGTTCGAGGCGATGGCGCTGCTCAATCGCCACGACATTCCGTGCGGCCCGATTCTCTCGATGAAGGAAATTGCCGGCGACGAATCGCTGCGCGCGAGCGGCACGATTGTCGAAGTCGATCATCCGGTGCGCGGCAAGTACCTCACGGTCGGCAATCCGATCAAGCTTTCGGACAGCCCGACCGACGTCACGCGCTCGCCGCTGCTCGGCGAACATACCGACGAAGTGCTCGCCGAATTCGGCTACACGCACGACGAGATCGAAGCGCTGCGCTCGACCGGCGCGATCTGAGCGCGCATTCGAACCGATAACGAATCACGACGCCGCGTCGCGAATGCGTTCGGCGCGCGGCTACGAAGGAGCGAAACATGGAGACGTGGATGCGTTTGATGGCGAGCGACGGCAGCATTGTGTTCGGTCGCGTCGAGAACGGATATCTGCACGAATACGAAGGGCTCGATC
This sequence comes from Paraburkholderia sp. J41, assembly GCF_905220235.1. NCBI lineage: Bacteria > Pseudomonadati > Pseudomonadota > Betaproteobacteria > Burkholderiales > Burkholderiaceae > Paraburkholderia > Paraburkholderia sp. J41. Next base: position 20,477 of record NZ_CAJMZE010000014.1, read on the forward strand.
AACCGGTGCCGACGGGCGCGGTGCTTTCGCTGCGTGCGCTCACGCCGCTTGCGCCGTGCGCGCCGGGCAAGATCGTCGCGCTCTGGAACAACTTTCACGCGCTGGCCGCGAAGCTCGAAAAGCCGGTGCCTTCGCATCCGCTATTTCTCATCAAGCCGGCGGCTTCGGTGATCGGGTCGTCGGAGCCGATCCGGCGCCCTGCTCACTATGCGGGAAAGATCGTGTTCGAAGGCGAGCTTGGCATTGTGATCGGCAAGCGTTGCCGCGACGTGAGCGAGCAGGAAGCCGAGGACGCGATCTTCGGCTATACGGTCGTGAACGATGTCACGGCGGCCGGGCTCATCACCGAAAATCCGCACTTCCCGCAATGGTGCCGCGCGAAGGGATTCGATACGTTCGGATGTATCGGCCCGGCCATCGTTTCGGGCTTCGACTGGCGAAGCGCGCGCGTCGTGACGCGGCTCGACGGCGTGGAGCGACAGAATTATCCGCTCGACGACATGGTGTTCACGCCCGCGCAGCAAGTCAGCCTCATTTCGCAGGACTTGACGCTCGAACCCGGCGACGTGATTGCTTGCGGCACGTCGTTGGGCGTGGGCTCCATTGGCGATGGCGCAACCGTCGACGTGACGATCGAAGGCATCGGCACCCTCGTCAACACGCTGGCGGCGGCGCACGAAACCCATGCGCCCGAAGCTGCGGAAAGTGCGCATGGCTAGTCGTCGCATGCGTTGATCCCGACGCAAACAGGAACCGCGCGCGACCGACGTCGCATGGAACGTCGCGCGCGCGAGGAGGAGAGATGCCGGAGCAACTGGCTGTCGACCTGGCGTGGCTGGGCGGCGGCGCAACGTTCGCATGGCTAATCTGTGCAATTGCACAGGTGTCGGCGCTCGTGCCGGGCAAACGCCGGCGCGAGCGTAGGCCTTCTTGTGGTTCGCATGACGCGACGCACAAGTCGCGCGTTGCCTTGACGCTGTCGTTCGCGTTGTTCCTTACGGTGCCCGCTGGCTTGATCGCGGCGGGCAGCGCGCATGCGGTAAGCGCGACGATTGCCGTGGAAATCGGCGTGATGACGGGGCTCGTCTGCGCGAGCGGCCGCGACTTCACGGCGCGCGCGCGGGCTGTGGCGCTGTGCGGCTGCGCATTGGGCGCCGTGCTGGCGGGCGGCGCATTCTTCGCGTTTCTCTGGCGAACGGAGCTTGCGGCGCCCGCGCGTCTTGCGTGCTTCGTTGCGGTGGCGACCGGCGCGATGTCGATGGGCGGCGCGCTTGGCGCGTTCGCGCATCGCGCCCGCATGCTTCGCGCGACGCGCGTTCCCTTCGGCGGCTTCGATCGCCTCGTGCATGCCGTGGCGCTGGCGCTCGTTGCGGTGCTCGGCTTCGGATTCGTCGTGCTGCGTGCAGCGCCGGAATTCGGCGTTTCGGGGCTAATCGCGGCGGCTTTGCTGTGCGCGGCGCTCGGGGCGCGATTGATGAGCGGCGCGTACAAGTCGCCGGGCGCTCGATCACGCAGCACGCCTCGACCTTTTCGCGAGTTGTTCCGCTCGGCATTCCAGGCGAGTTTTGCGGGCGTGTCGGACGAAAGGCTCGTTGCGGCCTGCGTTGGCGGAACGTTCGAGCCTGCCTGGATCGACTCCGCCGGCGATCTGCATGGCGCCGAAACGCGGTCGCATCAGCATGCCTTGCGGAATTTGCCCAGGCGGCGGCATAGCCGCCGCGGGGCCTTGCGGCAACGTCAAGGGCCGCATTGACGGGCGTTTGCACGCATTCGGCACAAATGATTAGGCATCCGTAATGAATGCGGATGCATCCATCAGATGTTACTTATGCAAACTCGATTCGGAGACGCGCGTGATGTGTTCGATGAGCGGCGCGCCTTCTTCCATGAGAAAGCGCTTGAATGCGAGCGCCACGGGCGGCAGGCGCTTGTTCTTGCGATGCACGACGTACCAGTTGAGCATGACGGGAAAGCCCTCCACGTCGAGCACGGTGAGATGCCCGACCTGCAATTCGAGGCTGATCGTATGCGCTGAGAGAAACGCGATGCCCATGCCCGCAATCACGGCCTGCTTGATGGTTTCCGTGCTCTGGATCTCCATCGCGATCTTGAGGTTCGTGATCTTGCCCGCGAAGCCTTCTTCCATCGAATTCCACGTGTCCGAGCCGCGCTCGCGCACGATGAACGCTTCGTTCGCGAGCGTGCTGAGCTTGATGCCGCGCTTGTGCGCGAGCGGGTGCGTCGGCGCGGCCACGATCACGTAAGGGTGCGGCGCGAAGGGCTCGTTAATGGCGTCGGTGGCGTGCGGCGGGCGCACCATCACCGCGAGATCGGTCTGGTTGGTGGCGAGCTGGTGGAGCAGTTGCTCGCGGTTGTGAACGGAGAGATTGAGTTCGACGCCCTTGTAGCGGCGCGTGAATTCGGCAAGCAGGCGCGGAAAGAAGTAGTCGCCCGCGCTGATCACGGCCACGTTGAGCTTGCCGCCCGAGACGCCCTTGAGCTGGCCCATGGCCTCGTCGACTTCATGGAACTGCTGGATGATGGCCCGGCTGTAGTGCAGCATTTCCGTGCCGGCCGGCGTGAGATAGATCTTCTTGCCCAGTTGCTCGAAAAGCGGCAGGCCCGCGTGATCTTCGAGCTGGCGCACCTGCGTGGAGACGGCGGGCTGCGTGAGATGAAGTTCCTCGGCCGCGCGCGAAAAACTGAGGTGCCGCGCCACGGTTTCGAAGACTTTTAGCTGGCGCAGCGTGGCGTTTCGCATTGTCATGAGCGATCCATAAAGGAACGTGAATCCTCATAATAACAAACTTTAATTGTGAGTAATTGAGCAATCACCCTAGCATGAGTTGAAAGCCGCCCGTTGCCACATCGGGTTTTATCGTGACTTCGGGTTAACGCTTTGGAAGTGAGATTTCATAAGGGCAAACACGCAGTCCAGCCCTTGTTTCAAGCGATTTTTAAGGGATTTGCCGTCGCGGCGGGTGAATACGGATTGACGAATTGCAATTCGAATTCACGGAATTTTTCCAAATCGCCAAGCGAATAAAAAGTGGTTTGAAGCAACGGACGATTAAAACCATAAGCCGAAATTTATGCAGGCGGGCAATAACGCCGGCCGCAGTGAATGGATAGCGGAGACAAGCGATATGAATGCAATCAGTCAGAGGAGCGAAGGCGGTTCGTTCTGGACGAACCGTTGGTTTCAACTGGTGGTAGGCATGCTATGCATGGCCCTCGTCGCCAACCTGCAATACGCGTGGACGCTGTTCGTGGCCCCGATGAACGCGCGTCATCACTGGGGCGAGGCTTCGATTCAACTGGCGTTCTCGATTTTCATTCTGACTGAAACCTGGCTCGTGCCCGTCGAAGGCTGGCTCGTCGACAAGTTCGGCCCGCGCCCGGTCGTGGCGGGCGGCGCGGTTTGCGCCGGTCTCGCGTGGGTGCTCAATTCGTATGCGACCACGCTGCCGATGCTCTATGTGTCCTCGGTGATCGCCGGCATCGGCGCGGGCGGCGTGTACGGCACCTGCGTGGGCAACGCGCTCAAGTGGTTCCCGGATCGCCGCGGTCTGGCGGCCGGTCTCACGGCCGCGGGCTTCGGCGCGGGCGCGGCCGTCACGGTGATTCCCATCGCCAACATGATCACGCGCTCGGGCTACGAGCACACGTTCTTCTTCTTCGGCATCCTTCAGGGCGTGGCGATCCTGGTGCTCGCGTTCCTGCTCGTGAAGCCGGTGCCGCGCGCCGCCGCAGCGGGCCGCCGCCTCGTGACGCGAGTCGACTACACACCGGGTCAGATGGTGAAGCAGCCCGTATTCTGGGTGATTTACGTGGCGTTCGTTGCCGTGGCCGCGGGCGGCTTGATGGCGACCGCGCAAATCGGGCCGATCGCGAAGGACTGGGGTCTCGCGCGTCTGCCGATGACGGTGTTCGGCGCGACGCTGCCGCTGCTCACGCTCACGCTGTCGATCGACAACATCTGCAACGGCTTCACGCGTCCGCTGTGCGGCTTCATCTCCGACAAGATCGGCCGCGAGAATACGATGTTCATCATCTTCGTCGGTGAAGGGCTCGCGCTGCTCGGCATGATGCAGTACGGCACGAATCCTTATGCGTTCATGACGTTCGCCGCGCTCATCTTCCTGTTCTGGGGCGAAATCTTCTCGATCTTCCCGGCGATCTGCGCAGACACGTTCGGCAGCAAGTATGCGGCGTCGAACGCGGGCACGCTGTACACGGCGAAGGGCACGGCGGCGTTGCTCGTGCCGGTGGCCTCCGTGCTGTCGGCGACGGGCGGCTGGAGCGCGGTGTTCATCGCGGCGGCGGTCATCACGATCGCGGCGGGCGTGAGCGCCAAGTTCATCATCGCCCCGATGCGTCAGCGTCTCATCGAGCAAAACAGCGCAGCGCAGCAGCAGAACAGCGAACCTTCCGCGACGCTCGCGGCGAATACGGGCGCGGGGCTGCATCCCTGGACCAACCAGAGCGGCGAGTGAGGCGCACGAGTTCGCCATGTCGATGAACGTATCGCTTCAGCAACTCAAGGTGTTCGTCGCGGTGGCGCGCGCACGCAGCTTCACGCGCGCCGCACGCGAATTCGGGCTCACGCAGTCGGCGGTCAGCCGCTGCGTGCGCGAACTCGAAGAAGCGGTCGAACTGAAACTCTTCGACCGCACCACGCGGCAGGTCGAACTCACGCTCGCGGGCAGCGGTTTCGAGCGGCGCATCGGGCGCTTGCTCGACGAGATCGACATGGCGCTCAGCGAAGGCCGCGACGCGCATCAAGGCCATAGCGGCGTCGTGCTCGTGGCGAGCAATCCCGTGCTTTCGTCGACGTGGGTGCCCGCCGCGCTCGCGCGCTGCGCCGCCGCGTTCCCCTCGCTCACGCTGCAATTGCAGGACTTGCCGCAAGCGGCCGTGTTGCAGGCCGTGGAGCAGGGCGAAGCGGACTTCGGCGTGATCGCCGAAAGCGTGCCGTTCGCGAGCGGCAACCTCGACGTGCAGCCGCTTTCCGCCACGCCGCTGTGCGCGCTCTTGCCCGCGCATCATCCGCTTGCGCTGCAAGGCGCGCTGCGTTGGGACGATCTCGCGCGCGAGCCGCTCGTCACGCTCAATCGCGACGCGGGTTGCCGCAACGCCGTGACGCGCGCGCTCGACGGCTTGCGCCCGGAAGGACGACCGTTGCAGGAATTCGCACATGTGGAAGGCGTGACGCGCATGGCGCAGCTCGGCATGGGCATCGGCGTGCTGCCGGTGTGCAGCGAAGGCTCGCGCGTGGCGTGCCACTGGCCCGCGCCGGGCGGCTCGCTGGTGACGCGCGTGCTGCATCCGGTGGTAAGCGTGACGACGATGCTCGTGCGCCGCCGTCATCGTTCGTTGCGGCCTTCGGCGCAAGCGGCCTGGTCGCAGTTCGTGAGCGATGGCGGTCATGCAGATAATTCGGAGAACGAATCGTCTCGCGAGAAGCTGTCGGGCGCCTCGGGCCGGTCGCGCATTCTGGATGCAACCTCGCACGCACGCGTCGAATAACGCGGCCGGTGCCGGGCCGGAATGGATTGGCCTGCGTCGGAAAGCAAAACGGATCGCTTAAATCGGCGATCCGTTTTTTTATCGGCTCACGAAAAAAAACAGCGGCCTTGCGGCCGCCACGTTCACGCCGCCTGCAAGGCCATGCGTTCGCGTTGCTTCACGAGGGCGAGCACCGTGTCGATCGCGGGCGTCGGTTCGTTAATGAGCAACCCCATTTCCTGCACGACGGTGAGCAGCGGGTCGATTTCCATCGGGCGGCGGTTTTCGAGGTCGACCAGCATCGAGGTCTTGTGCGCGCCAACGGCGCCCGCGCCGTCGATGCGCCGCTCCACGTCCACGCGAAAATGCACGCCGAAGCGTTCCGCGATGCGCTGGCCTTCCAGCATCATCGTGCGCGCGACAGCGCGCGTGGCCGGGTCGGAGGTAATCACGTCGAGCGTCGCGTGCGTGAGCGCGCTGATCGGATTGAAGCAAAGATTGCCCCACAGCTTCAGCCAGATTTCGTCGCGGATGTTGTCGCGGATCGGTGCGTCAAAACCCGCGGCCTGCATGATTTCGTGCAGTTGCACGATGCGCGGCGTGCGTTCGCCCGAAGGCTCGCCGATCGGAAACTTCTTGCCGTACACGTGGCGAATCACGCCCGGCGACTCGATCTCCGCGGCCGGATACAGCACGCAGCCAATCGCGCGTTCGGGCGTGAGGCGCGTCCATTGCGAACCGTCCGGGTCCACGCTTTCGAGCCGCGTGCCCGCGAACTTGCCGCCATGCTGATGGAAGTACCAGTACGGGATGCCGTTCGTGCCGGTGACGATGGCCGTGTGCTTGCCGATGAGCGGTTGCATCGCGTCGATCACCGAAGCCACCGAATGCGCCTTGAGCGTGATGATGACCACGTCCTGCACGCCCAGTTCGCGCGGGTCGGAAGTGCAGCGCACATTTGCTACGTATTCCTCACCATCCATCAGCAAACGAGCGCCGTTTTCGCGCATGGCGGCGAGATGCGGGCCGCGCGCGATGAAACTCACGTCCGCGCCCGCGCGTGCGAGCTGCACGCCCATCATGCCTCCAATCGCGCCCGCTCCAAAGATGCAGATCTTCATGTTGATATCCCAATGACGTTGAAAACCGCGTGTCCATCGCGGCGTTTGCGCGGGCATTGGGGAAAAGCAGCCCGCTCGCCGAACCGTGGACGATGATTCGAGCATAGGGGGCACGGTCGATTAACGACAGTTAAAGTTTCTCGCGAAAATCATCAAGAGAAGCTTATAGATAGACGAGCCGTGCTTATGCTCGATGAACGAGCAAAAAGCTCACGCCGATGGCGCCCAGGAGCGCGCCGCACGTGCGATTGAACCAGCGGCGCACGGTCGCGCGCGTGAGAAAGCGGCCAAGGTAGACGCCCGCCAGCGCATAGAGCGCGATGGCCACGCATTCGAGCGCGAGAAAGCTCGCGCCGAGCACGCCGAACTGCGCGCCGACGGGTTTCGCGACATCGACGAATTGCGGCAGAAACGCGGTGAAAACCAGAATCGCCTTGGGATTGCCCGCTGCCACCAGGCACTCGCGCCATGCGATGCGCGCAAGCGACGCGTCGCTGTCCAGCGTGCCGCCGATGGGACTCGCGTTACTGCGCCAGAGCTGGATTGCGAGCCACACCAGGTAAGCCGCGCCCGCGAGCTTGACCAGGAAGAAGATCGCTTCGGAGGCGCGCAGCACGACGGCGAGACCCGTGGCGGCGAGCGCGATCATCGCCGCGAACGAGACGAGGCGACCCATGCCGCCCACGAACGCGCGCAAGAATCCGTGTCGCGCCGCGACGTTGATCGAAAGAAGATTGTTCGGCCCCGGCGCCATGTTGAGCGCGAAGCAGGCGGGCAGAAAGAACAGCCAGGCGGTGAAGGACATGATGGCGCGAGGGCGGGCAAAGGGCGATGCCATTCTAGCGCTGGCGCTGGCGCTGGCGCGGGCCGCGACGCCCCCCATGCGCATGCTTGCGCGAAACAGGGCCGCACGCTTAAATAACCCGACCGCGGCCAGCCACGCACGCCGGCCCGCTCATGCAGGACGAATGCCGATATCCCGACGAGAACCGACAACACGCGGAGAAGGTCATGAATGGGAGCACCATTGCGGAACGCGAAGCAGCCGGGCGCGCCGCGCGCGAACGCGCGAAACGTTCGAGCCACAAGGAAACCGGCGACCTCAAGCGCGACCCGCTGGAACTGCTGCACAAGAACAGCGAGGGCCGCGTGCCGAACCTCGTGCCGCTGCGTTATGGCCGCATGATCGTTTCGCCGTTCACGTTCTTTCGCGGCAGCGCGATCCTGCAAGCGCACGATCTCGCACGCGTGCCCAACACGGGCATGGCGATGCCGATTTGCGGCGATGCCCATCTGCTCAATTTCGGCGCGTTCGCCACGCCCGAGCGCCAACTCGTATTCGATCTCAACGACTTCGACGAAGTGGCGCCCGGCCCATGGGAATGGGACTTGAAGCGCCTCGTGGCAAGCCTCGTGGTGGCGGCGCGGCACATGCGTTATTCGCGCGGCGTGGCCGAGGAACTCGTGATGCGTGCGGTCACGAGCTATCGCGATCGCACGCGGCAATACGCCGAATATAGCGCGCTCGATCTCTGGTACGACAAGATCACATTCGACCGCATGATCGAAACGGCGCTCACGCCCGAGGGGCGCCGCCTTCTGCGGCGAGGCATGGACAAGGCCGCGGGCCGCACGCACGAAAGCATGCTGGAAAAACTCGCCCAGCGCGACGGCGAGCGCTGGACCGTTCGCGACGCGCCGCCCGCGCTCTTTCACATGCACGGCGCGAACACGCTGTTCGACCCCGAGGACGACTGGTTCGCGCTGGGCAACTGGCAAGCGCTCGTCGAACCGATGTACGCCGAATACGCCAAGGGACTCGCGGCGGACCGTCGCGAATTGCTCGATCACTTCACGATTCAGGATGTCGTGTTCAAGGTCGTGGGCGTGGGCAGCGTGGGCACGCGCTGCCTCGTGATGCTGCTTGTCGATCATCACGAGAAGCCATTGTTTCTTCAGGTCAAGGAGGCGCGTTCCTCGGTTATTTCGCAGTTCTACAAATCGCAGAAGTGCAAGCACGAAGGGGCGCGCGTCGTGCAAGGCCAGCGTTTGTTGCAGGCCGCGAGCGACATCTTTCTCGGCGCGACCACGGGGCCTTCGGGGCGGCACTTCTACGTGCGCCAGTTGCGCGACATGAAGCTTTCCGTCGAACTCGAGTTGCTCGACAGCACCTTGCTGGCGGGATACGCGCGTCTGTGCGGCTGGGCGATGGCGCGCGCGCATGCGAAGTCGGGCAAGGCGGCCATCGAGATCGGCGCATATATCGGCAGGAGCGACCAGTTCGCCGAAGCGCTCGTGAGCTACGCGTTCGCGTACGCCGATCAGGTCGAGCGCGATTACGACGCGTTCGTGAAGGCGGCGCGCAAGGGCGAGATCGTCGCGCGCGGCGACGACGACATGGCCGCCGACTTCCGCGTCTAAAGCCGTGCCGCGCGCCGGTACAATCACGCACGAACAGACGATTCGATGGAGGCGGGGTTGAAGCGGTTTGGCATCGCAGGGCGGGCGTGGTTTTGCGCAACTCAGGTGCGGGCGGTCGGGGCGGCGGCGCTGTATGCCTTCGCGTTCGCATGCACGCCGGCGGTGCATGCCGACGAGCTGGACGGCAGCCCCACGCTGCGCAAGATTCGCGACACGGGCACGATCGTCATCGGCGTGCGCGAGGCGGCGGTGCCGTTTTCGTATCGCGCGGACGGCGAGCATGCCACGGGTTATTCGTATGAGATCGCGCAACAGATCGTCGATGCCGTGCGCGAAACGCTCAACCTGCCCGGGCTGCGCGTGCGCGAGCTGAGCGTTTCGCCGCAGAACCGCATCACGCTCGTGCAGAACGGCACCGTCGACCTCGAATGCAGCACGGCCACGCACACGCGCGAGCGCGAGAACGACGTCGCGTTTTCCAACAGCATCTTCGAGTTCGGCGTGCGCATGCTGGTGAAGCGCGGCTCGCCCGTGAAGGATTTCGGCGATCTGTCGGGCCGCACCGTCGTCACCACGTCGGGCACGACGGACGAACGGCTGCTGCGGCGCTGGAATCTGGAACGCGCGATGAACATGCGCATCATCGTCGCCAGATCGCACGCCGATTCGTTCGAGGCCGTGCGTTCGGGCCGCGCAGCCGCGTTCGTGATGGACGAGCCGCTGCTGCACGCGGCGCTCGCCACCGGCTACGTGGTCGGCGACGCGCCGGGCCAGCCGGTCGCGCAAAGCGCGCGCGCCGTGGACGACGCGCGCGCGTTCGCCATCGTCGGCACGCCCGCCGCCAACGAAGTCTACGGCTGCATGTTCCGGCGCGGCGACGCGGCGTTCAAACGCCTCGCCGACCGCACCATTGCGAACCTTCAGCGCTCGGGCGAGGCGGTCGCGCTTTATCATCGCTGGTTCGAATCGCCGATTCCGCCCGCGGGCGTGAACCTCGACTACCCGCTTTCGCCGTCGATGAAGGCGCTTTTCGCGAATCCCAACGACCGGCCGCTCGATTGAGCGCCGCTCCAACCGCACAGGAAGACGCAACGATGAGTGAAACGAATCCCCGCAAGGTAGCGCTCGTGACGGGCGCGGGCAGCGGCATCGGCCTCGCGTGCGCGCGCAAGCTGCTGGCGAACGGCTATGCCGTGGTGCTCGCCGGGCGCCGCGCGGCGCCGCTCGAAGCGCTCGCGCGCGAAGCCGGGGCGCGCGGCGAAGAGGCGCTCGCCGCGCCGTGCGACGTGACCGACGCGGCCGCCGTGGAAGCGCTGTTCGAGACCGTTCGCGCGCGCTACGGCCGGCTCGATCTGCTGTTCAACAACGCGGGCCGCGGCGCGCCGGCCGTCGACATCGACGAGCTTTCGGTGGACGACTGGCGTTCCGTCGTCGATACCAATCTCACCGGCGTGTTCCTCTGCACGCGCGCCGCCTTCGCGCTGATGAAGCGGCAGACGCCGCGCGGCGGGCGCATCGTCAACAACGGCTCGATTTCCGCGCACGCGCCGCGGCCGTTCAGCATCGCGTACACGGCCACCAAGCACGCGATCACGGGTCTCACGAAATCGGTGTCGCTCGACGGGCGGCGCCATGACATCGCGTGCGGGCAGATCGACATCGGCAACGCGGCGACGGACATGGCCGAGCGCATGGCGCGCGGCGTGCCGCAGGCGAATGGCGAAATTGCCGCCGAGCCGCTGATGGACGTGGAGATCGTCGCCGATTCGCTGTTGCACATGGCGCAGTTGCCGCTTTCGGCGAACGTGCAGTTCATGACCGTCATGGCGACGAAAATGCCGTTCATTGGGCGCGGATAACGGCCGGTTCGGCGGCGTTGGCGTGCCGGGCGCGCTTTGGCGGCGTCCCGTATACTGATTGCTGTTTCATCAGGACGCCCGAGCGCCCATGCCTTCGACACCGCTTGCCCCCCACGACCCGCGCCCCGAACCGCCCGAACGCCCCAGCGACGACGACTGTTGCCGCAGCGGCTGCGATCCGTGCATTTTCGATCTGTATCAAGAGGAATTGGGACGATATCGCGCCGCGCTCGCCGCTTGGGAAGCGCGCGAGGCCGAACGGCAGACGCAACACGCGGCTTCGACGTAGCGTCGGTTTTGCTACTAACTGCCGGCGCGTTGCCGCCATGCGCGGCGACGAGCGGCGGGTAGGAGCGTGTGCGTTGGCGTGCTGAATGCCTAACGTGCCGTCGCTTCGGCTTACGGCCGCGTTGCCGCGCGATGTTGTCGTGCCGCAGCCGGTGGCAACGCCCCGCGCAGCGGTTGCTTTTGCGCGCCGGGCCCGCATCTGGGTGGTTTCGCGTCGCGCTTCGCTTCACGGCGCGCTTCGGCGCGTGCGTCGCCCGCATGTGCCCGCATGTGCATGAATCCGACCAAGGCATTCCCTCCGCCGCCATGACCGACTCCATTCTCGTTCCCCATTCCGCCAGTCTTGCCGACATTCCGCTCGCCGCCGCGACGACGATCGACGCGCTGCAAGCCTTCGTCGAGCGTCATCCCCGTCTTTTCGTGCTGACGGGCGCGGGCATCAGCACGGACTCCGGCATTCCCGGCTATCGCGACGAAAACGGCGCCTGGAAGCGCTCGCCGCCCATTACGCTGCAAGAATTTCTCGGCTCGGAAGCGTCGCGGCGGCGTTATTGGGCGCGCAGCACGGTAGGTTGGCCGACTGTCGGACTTGCGCAGCCCAACGCCGCGCATCGCGCGCTCGCGCGGCTCGGCGCGGCGGGCTACGCGCGAACGCTCGTCACGCAGAACGTGGACGGCCTGCATCAGCGTGCGGGCAGCCGCGACGTGATCGAGCTGCACGGCAGCATCGCGCACGTGCATTGCCTCGATTGCGGCGCGCAATATTCGCGTGAGTCGATCCAGCCGGAACTCGTGGCGCGCAATCCGGCGCTCGCGGGCGCCATGGCCGAACCGGCCGCCGACGGCGACGCGCATCTCGACTTCGACGGCGCCAACGCGTTCCACGTGCCCGCGTGCGCGGCGTGCGGCGGCATGCTCAAGCCTTCGGTGGTGTTCTTCGGCGAAAACGTGCCGAAAGCGCGCGTCGCGGCGGCCTCGGACGCGCTCGACGAAGCCGACGCCGTGCTCGTGGTGGGCTCGTCGCTGATGGTCTATTCGGGCTACCGCTTTTGCGCGTGGGCGCAGCAGCGCGGCAAGCCCGTGGCCGCCGTCAACATGGGCAAGACGCGCGCCGACCCGCTGCTTGCGCTCAAGGTCGAAGCGCCGTGCGCGACGGTGCTCGACGCGCTCGACGCGCGGCTTTGCGCCTGATTCCGCCGGCCGAATTCCCGTCATTCGGCTTTTTTCGACCTCGTTTCGATCGCATTCCCAACCCGGAACCGACGCCATGCTGACCACGCTGACCGAACTCGAAGCGCATTACGGCGAGCCGAACGAACGCTCGCTGCGCAAGGAAATCGACCATGTCAACGCCGATTACCGGCGCTTCATCGAAAGCTCGCCGTTCGTGGTGCTGGCGACGGGCGGCCCGGACGGTCTGGACTGCTCGCCGCGCGGCGACGCACCGGGCTTCGTGCGCATTCTCGACGAACGCACGCTCGCGCTGCCCGACCGGCCCGGCAACAATCGCGTCGACAGCTTGCGCAACGTGGTGGTCGCGCCGCAGGTCGGCCTGCTGTTCATGGTGCCGGGCGCGGGCGAGACCTTGCGCGTGAACGGCCGCGCGCGCGTGAGCACGGAAGCGGCGCTGCTCGCGAGCTTCGCCGTCGACGGCAAGCCGCCGCGCTCGGTGCTCGTGATCGACGTGGAAAGCGTCTACTTCCACTGCTCGAAGGCGATCGTGCGCTCGAAGCTCTGGGACGCGTCGCGGCACGTCGAACGCGCGGCGCTGCCGAGCGCGGGCGAGATGCTGCGGCGCGTGAACGCCGAGCAATACGGCGAAATCTTCGACGCCGACCGCTACGAAGCCGATCTCGCCGAGCGCATCAAAAGCACGCTCTACTGAGCCTCCTTTGCAAACGACATCGACATTCACATTGAAGGACGCATGACTTCGCCTCTTGCCCAGCGCCTCACCGCGCCCGCCGCCGAGCGCAACGCCGCGCCGATTCTCGACGTGTTGCGCGAAGCCTTGCCCGCGAGCGGCACCGTGCTCGAAATCGCGAGCGGCACCGGCCAGCATGCCGTACACTTCGCGGCCGCGTTGCCCGGCATCGACTGGCAGCCGAGCGACGCCGACGCCCGCGCGCGCGAATCCATCTCCGCCTGGCGCGCGCACGCCGCGCTGCCCAACCTGCGCGAGCCGCTCGCGCTCGACGTGCGCAGCCAGCCTTGGCCCGTCGGCGCGCTCGACGCCGTGGTGTGCATCAACATGATCCACATCGCGCCGTGGGAGGCGGCCGTTGCGCTGATGCAAGGCGCGGGCGCGCACGTTGCGCAAGGCGGCGCGCTCGTGCTCTACGGGCCGTACCGGCGCGACGGCGCGCACACCGCGCCGAGCAACGCGGCATTCGACGCCGATTTGCGGGCGCGCGACGCGTCCTGGGGCGTGCGCGACATGGAAGCCGTCGAGGCGTTGGCGGCGGCGCAAGGATTCGCGTGCGAGTCGCGCGTGGCGATGCCGGCGAACAATTTCATGCTGGTGTTTCGAAAGCGCGCGAGCGCTTGACGCAAGCGCGTGCCGGTTTGCGCGGGCGCGCGACGCTGCGCGCCAAAGCGCAGCGCGCGGGCGTTTCCCTTATGCTTGCACGGTTGGCGCCCCGGCGGCGCCGTCATTGATTGAAGTGGAGAAACAACATGAGCAAACAGGCAATCGGCGTGGTGGGGCTGGCCGTGATGGGGCGCAACCTCGCGCTCAACATCGAAAGCCGCGGCCATGCGGTCTCGGTGTTCAACCGCAGCCGTGAAAAAACCGACGAGCTGATCGCCGAGTTCCCCGATCGCAAGCTCGTGCCGTCGTACACGCTCGAGGAATTCGTCGAGTCGCTCGAAAAGCCGCGCCGCATTCTGCTGATGGTGAAGGCGGGCGAAGGCACCGACGCGACCATCAATCAGCTCAAGCCGCTGCTGGAAAAGGGCGACATCCTGATCGACGGCGGCAACACGCATTTCACGGACACGATTCGCCGCAATCAGGATCTCGCGAAGTCGGGCCTGCACTTCATCGGCACGGGCGTGTCGGGCGGCGAGGAAGGCGCGCTCAAAGGGCCGTCCATCATGCCGGGCGGCCAGAAGGACGCCTACGATCTGGTCGCGCCGATCCTCACCGAGATCGCCGCGAAGGCGCCGGACGGCGAGCCGTGCGTCGCGTACATGGGCCCGGACGGCGCGGGCCACTACGTGAAGATGGTTCACAACGGCATCGAATACGGCGACATGCAATTGATCGCCGAAAGCTACGCGGTGCTCAAGCAGGTGCTCGGCCTCTCGAACGAGGAACTCGGCAAGGTGTACACCGAGTGGAATCAGGGCGAGCTGGACAGCTACCTGATCGAAATCACCTCGAAGATTTTCGGCAAGAAGGACGAGGAAACTGGCAAGGATCTCGTCGACGTGATTCTCGACCGCGCCGCGCAAAAGGGCACCGGCAAATGGACGAGCCAGAACGCGCTCGACCTGGGCGCGCCGCTGCCGCTCATCACCGAAGCCGTGTTCGCACGCGTGCTTTCCTCGCTCAAGACGCAGCGCGTGGCGGCCAGCAAGGTGCTCGCGGGTCCGCAGGCGAAGCCGTTCTCGGGCGACCGCAAGGCGTTTATCGAAGCGGTGCGCCGCGCGCTCTACTTATCGAAGGTGATTTCGTACGCGCAAGGCTTCGCGCAACTGCACGCGGCCTCGGACGAATACAAGTGGGATCTCCAGTACGGCACGATCGCCAGGATTTTCCGCGCGGGCTGCATCATCCGCGCGCGCTTCCTGCAAAAGATCACCGACGCCTACGCGAAGGAGCCGAAGCTCGACAACCTGCTGCTCGACCCTTACTTCCGTGACATCGCCGCGAATTATCAGGCGGCGTTGCGCGACGTGGTGAGCCAGGCGATCGCGGCGGGCGTGCCGGTGCCGGCGTTTTCCTCGGCGATCGCGTATTACGACGGCTATCGCTCGGAGCGCGTGCCGGCCAATCTCGTGCAGGCGCAGCGCGACTTCTTCGGGGCGCACACGTTCGAGCGCATCGACAAGCCGGGCAGCTTCCATGCGGAGTGGGCGTAAGTAAATCGAAGGAAATAGAAGGACGAAAGGCCGCACTGTCGTTGCGGTCTTTGTGGGTTAAAGAAAAGCGAGCCGCCCCGGCTCGCTTTTTTATTGCGGAAACTGCAACAGAGTTTTTTCTAATTAGGGTTTTCCCTAGGGCGATAAGCGGCCTACACTTGTCATTAATCGCTGACAGACACGGTGTCCCGAGGCGAAACAAAAACAGATGGAGGTCAGATCATGAACAAGCTCATTTCCGCAGTTGCCGTTGCCGCCGCGCTTGCCGTTCCCGCAATCTCGTTCGCCCAGTCGAGCGAGCAAGGCCTGACCCGCGCCGAAGTTCGCGCGCAGCTCGTCCAGCTCGAACGCGCGGGCTACAACCCGGCCGCCGATCACGTGAACTACCCGGAAGAACTCCAGGCCGCGCAAGCGCGCGTGAGCCAGGAGCAACTGGCCGCCGGCAATACCAGCGGCTACGGCGCGCCGGCAGCCGGTTCGTCGCAGTCGGGCGCGGCGGTTCAGCCGGCCAGCGTTCCGGTGCAGCAATCGGTGTATTTCGGCCATTAAGCCAGGCGGCCGCTTCCGGTCGGCAGGCATCAGCGTGAGCGCCGACGGTTCCGCTCCGGCGCTCGCGAAAAGCATCCCCTGTAGTTCAGTTGTCGTGTCGTAGTGAGTTGGTGCAGCGAGCAGTAGATGTCGAAGTCGATGTGGATGTGGCAGTACGGCATGCGCAGTGCCGCGTAGTTGTTGCAGAGAACAGAGAGCAGTGGTTGTGGTTGTAATCGCAGTGGCTGTCGATGGTTGTAGTGCGCAGTTGAAGTTGCAGCAGGCAGTCGATGTGTCGGCAGTAAGTGGTTGCAATAAGCGGTTGCAGTAAGCGTAGTGGGCTGTCGCAGTGAGAGGTGCAGCCGTAGCAACAAGCAGTGCAAGTGCGGGCCCGGTTCTCACCGGCCCGCACTTTTTTTTGGCGCGCGGTTTTGCAGCCTGAACGCGCCCGTGTCAGCGACCGTGCAGATGCGGCACGCTTTCGTTGGCCGCCACCTTGAGTTGGTGAATGGCGCGATGCGCCTTGTTCAACTGCGCCTGCGCGGCAATGCGCTGCGCTTCCAGTTGCGCCACGTCCTTTTTCACCTGATGCTGGCGGCCCGTGACCTCGTGTTCCTGGTCCGCTTCCCGTTGCAGGTCCACGCGCAGTCGTTCGGCCAGCGCTTCCGATTCCCCGATCATCCGCAGCAGTTCCGCGTTTTGCGCGACGAGCTGGAGCCGGCGCACCTCGCCGTCGCCCAGGCGCGTGGCTTGCTCTTGCAGCAAATGGAACGCGGAGCCGGCTGCGTCGATGTCGTTGGCTTTGAGCGCGCGCCAGAGCGCGTCTTTTTGATGCAACGCCACGAAAAACCCGAGCGAGTGTGCATGAAAGTACATCGTCACCAGATAGTCGAAGCAGCCATAGGTGCGAAACGTGGTGAGCTGGCCGCCGGCGGCCAGCGCCTGGAAGGCGGCGCCGTCGGCGATCTGCACCGGGCGGCCATTGAGGTGCGCGGGCATGACCGGCACGGCGTGAAGGGTGGAAACGGGGCGCGGTTCGAGCGAGGCAGGCGATGTGGATGGCGCGAGGTTCGCGTCGTCGTCGGCGGATTCGTCGCGCGCTTCGAAATCGACGATCGATTCGGTGCCGATAGGTGCGACGACCGACCCCGGCGCGCCGGCGGTGTCGCGTGGCGAAAATGCGTCGTGCGCGGCGGCGCCGCGAGCGACGGCCACGAGACGCGAGGCGCCGCTTATCTGCGCGGCGTGACGGCGGTTCAGCAAGGTTCTCACGGCGTTTCCCCCAAATTTGGCCGCCAGGTTCGAGGCGGCCCGTACGCGAAACCGCGCCGGGCCGTCATGAAAGCGGCAGATAACGTGGGGCGGGCAAGGCGCGCGGCGCGCCGTCCGCTCCGGGCTCGCCTAGTGCAGCAGACGAGGCCGGCGTGCGATGTCGTCGAAAAGCGCACGGCCGGGTTCGAGCGCGAAAAGCCAGGTTTCGTCATAGCCGCTCAAGGTATCGAGCGCTTCGCGCAGACGTTCGATCACCACGGCGGGAATTTCCACGGTCGCCTCCACGCCGCCGGAAAGCCGCGCGATGCTGGCGTGCTGGATCAGCTCGTCGGCGGCTTCGGCCACGTCGGCGGCGAACACGAGATGATTGTTCAACAATTCGACGAGGCCGGGCGACGTCGCAACGTCTTCGACGCTGAGTTGCAGGGAAAGGAAAGTAGCTTTGTTCATCCTCGGATTCCTCAGGGGCGTGGACGGTAGCGAGAGGCTTTCAATTTCATTATCGGGGCACGTGAAATTCAGTATAGGCGAGGCGTTGTGCGAGCGTAGGCGAGGCGAGCGCGGCGCCGAAAAAAGGCCATCGCGGCGTGGACGATATAATGGGGGACGTTCGCCAATTCCGGCTTCCTGCGGAGAGTGGCGCAAGCGAACGCCTGCGGCCCGCCGCGCATCCAACATGCGTACCTTTCAATACGCAGCGAGGACCAAGCGAGGACAAGCAAAATGAATCGACAACGGCGAAACCCCGGCACCTACGCGGCACTGGCCGCGCTCACGCTCGTTTGCAGCGCCTGTACCAGCACTTACACGCCCTGGTCGGATTCCACTCCGGCCGCGCCGGCCATGTCCACCACGGGCGTGCCGGCGGGCTACTACCGCGTCAACCCCGGCGACACGCTTTCGCGCATCGCCGCCGCGTATGGTCAGCGTCCGCAAGACCTCGCGAACTGGAACCAGTTGTCGAGCGCCAACGCACAGGTGCTGCCCGGCCAGGTGCTGCGCGTCGCGCCCCCGCCCAGCTACGGCGCGGCCACGCCGCCGATGCAGCCGCCTTCTTCGGCGCCCGCCGCGAACGGCGTCGCCATGCCCGCGCCGGTCGCCGGTTCCATCGCGCTCGCGTGGCCCGTGCGCGGCCCGATCCTGCAACGCTTCCAGGCCGGCAAGTCCACGGGCATCGTGATCGGCGGCCCCGCGGGCGAGCAGGTCAAGGCCGCCGCCGCGGGCCGGGTCGTGTACGCGGGCACCGGCATTGCCGCTTACGGTCCGCTCGTCATCATCAAGCACAACGATCAGACCGTGACCGCCTACGGCCACAACAGCAAACTGCTCGTGCAGGAAGACGAGGCCGTTTCGCAAGGCCAGCCCGTTGCCGAAATGGGCGACAGCGGCGTGCAGTTCGAAGTGCGCAGCGACGGCAAGCCCGTCGATCCGCTGCCGCTGCTGCCGCGCTAATCCACCCGCGCCACCTGCGTCACCCGCGCCGCGTAAGCTGCGCGAGCGGCGTCGTTTATCCATTCGGCCGGCGAGGCGCCCGCTTTTCGCGCACCTCGCCCGCGCCGGATCGGCCAAGCCGGTAATTCGTCCGGCATTGCGCAGTCCCTCGGTTTGAAAATACACTCGATGACTTACCGCAAACGCGGCGGCGCGAATACGTGCGTCGCGCGCCATCACGAGTTCAACGAGGACTTCACCGCAATGATCGACTTGCGCAGCGACACCGTTACCCGCCCGGGCGAAGCCATGCTCGCCGCCATGACCCGCGCCGAAACCGGCGACGACGTATGGGGCGACGATCCCACCGTGCTGCGCCTGCAAGCGCGCGTGGCGGAAGAAGCCGGCAAGGAAGCGGGGCTGTTCTTCCCGAGCGGCACGCAAAGCAACCTGGCCGCGTTGATGGCGCACTGCGCACGCGGCGACGAATACATCGTCGGCCAGTTGGCGCACACGTACAAATACGAAGGCGGTGGCGCGGCGGTGCTGGGCAGCATCCAGCCGCAGCCGCTCGACAACGCCGAAGACGGCTCGATCCCGCTCGAACGCATCGCCGCCGCGATCAAGCCGCTCGACGATCACTTCGCGCGCACGCGTTTGCTTGCGCTCGAAAACACCATCGGCGGCAAGGTGCTGTCGGCCGGTTATGTCGAAAAGGCGACGCAACTCGCGCACGAGCGCGGTCTTTCCACGCACCTCGACGGCGCGCGCGTGTTCAACGCGGCCGTCGCTTCGGGTCAGCCGCTCAGGGCGCTCGCCGCGAATTTCGACAGCGTGTCGATCTGCTTTTCGAAGGGGCTGGGCGCGCCGGTCGGTTCAGTGCTGGTCGGCAGCAAGGTGCTGATCGACATCGCACATCGCTGGCGCAAGGTGCTCGGCGGCGGCATGCGCCAGTCGGGCGTGCTCGCGGCCGCGTGCCTGTATGCGCTCGATCACAACGTCGCGCGTCTCGCCGACGACCACGAGAACGCCGCGCGCCTTGGCGCCGGTCTCGCGCAGATCGAGCAGGTGAAGGTGGCTTCGGTGGCGACCAACATGGTGTTCGCGCAATTCCCGCAGGAACATTGCGCGCCGCTCGAAGCGTATTTGAAGGAGCGCGGCATCCTCACGCAGATGCTCTATGCGTCGCGCTTCGTCACGCACCTGGACGTATCCGCCGCCGACATCGACACGTTCATTGCTGCCGTGAAAGGTTACTTCGCGCGCTAAAAGTCGGCACGCAAGGCGCAAGGCGCAAGACGCAAGACGCAAGCCGGCAGGGCGCGCGGGCATCGCGCGGCGCGCGCTTTCGTTCGCCTTTGCTCTTTCGCCCTCGTTCGCCTTTGCTCGCCTTGGCTTCGAGGCGCCGGCACCGTCACCCGCGCCGCACCGCCCGGTGCGAAGGCGCGAACAGCCGCAAGCCGCTCGCCACCGCGGCCACCCCCGCGAACGCGCCGCCCAGCGCGAGCGCAAGCGTCGGGCCGTGCGCGCCCGCAATCCCGAAGCACAACGCCACCAGCGCCGCGCCCGTGGTCTGGCCGAGCAGCCGCGAAACGGCGATGGTGCCGCTCGCGCCGCCGCTGCGTTCGGGCGGGGCGCTCGTCATGATCGCGCGCAGGTTGGGCGACTGGAAAAAGCCGAAGCCCGCGCCGCAGACCGTCATGCGGATCGTGATGTCGAGCACCGAAGGATGCGCGGGCAACAACGCGAGCGACGCCATGCCCGCCGAAAGGATCGCCAGCCCGATCGCGCCGAGCAAACCCGGCGGATAACGGTCGGAAAGCCGTCCGGCGATGGGCGCGGCCGCCGCCACGACCACGGGCCAGGGCGTCATCAAGAAGCCGGTTTCCACCTGGCTGCGCATCAGCACGGTTTCGAAATAAAACGGCAGCGAGACGAACGCGAGACCCTGGGCCGCGAACGAGCACACGGCCGTGAGCGACGAAAGCGCGAACACGGGCCGCTTGAAGAGATCGACGGGCAGCATGGGCGCGGGATGACCGGCTTCGCGACGCATCAGCAGAAAGCCGAACACCACCGTAACGGCGGCCGCGATGCCCACTTCGACGCCCGGCGCGCGCTGCGCCGCCTCGCCGAGCGCGAAGATCAGCGCCGCGAACGTGACGACGTTGAGTCCCGCCGCGACCGGATCGAAGGCGTGCTTGCCGCGCTCGGTATGCGGCAGCGCGGGCAGCGCGAACACGAACGCGATCACGCCGAGCGGCACATTGATCGCGAACAGCCACGGCCAGGTGCCGGCGGAAAGGATCAGCGAGGCCATGGTCGGCCCCACGGCAAACGAGACGCCCACGATGAGCGCGTTCATGCCGAGACCGCGCCCGAGCCGGTGCGGCGGGTAGAGGAAGCGGATCAGCGCCGTGTTGACGCTCATGATCGCGCTCGCGCCCACGCCTTGCAGCACGCGCGCGCCCGCGAGCGCGGTGAGCGTGGGCGAGACGGCGCACGCGAACGAAGCCACGATGAAGATCGCCAGGCCGGCGAGATAGATGCGCCGGTGGCCGATGATGTCGCCGAGCGCCGCCAGCGGCAGCAGCGTGGCGACCATGGCGAGCTGGTACGCGTTGATGATCCACACCGAGGCGGCGGGCGCCGCGTGCAGATCGGCGGCGATCGCGGGCAGGGCGGTGTTGGCGATGGCGGTGTCGAGCGTGGCGAGCGCGACCGTGAGCATGACGGCGGCCATCGCTCGGCGGTTTTTCGCGGACATCGGCGCGTCGCCGTGCTCGCTTTCGCGCGACGCGGAACAGGTTTCGGACAAGACAGGACCCGCAAGGTTGGAACGACGATGAAGCCGCCGCGCAGTGGCCGCGCGGGCGAACCTGGCAATTGTTACAGAGCCGGCCCGGTTTTGCAGGCCCGGCTTCATGACGTGAGGCGTTTGTAAGGCGCGCGCGGCGACGCTCGGAGCCGGTCGCCGCACGCACGCGCAACGGCTTCCCGTGCGGGCTCACATCGCAACTAACAGCCAATCCGCTGCGCGTTCGCGGAGCCGCCGCGGGCCGCACGGCAAGGCGCGCGCGAAGCGGCGCGCGGCGGGGCATCGCGCGAAGCACGCGCCGCGCGCCGTATCGCGGATGTAGCGCCGATGTAGCGTCCGATCGTCTGCCGCGTCGCCGCACGACAACTGAAAATGTCCTAATCTGACAACTAATCTGCGCTCGCCGGCGGGCGGAAACGGACTCGACGCGCCGCGGCGCCGGCGCGTCGACTTGCCGTTCGCCGACCTTCACCACGCGGCCTTCGAGTTGCATCGAGGCGGCGTCAAGGTGGCGGCGATGCGGTGCCGGTCTCGCGTAAAAGCGCGACATCGTCCTCGCGCGGCGCAGCCCCAGAACAACCGCGTGCTCCGCGTGAACGCCGTGCCTGTCATGCGCCGTTCGCGGGCGCTCTGCTTTTTCCGGGAGGCATTGATGACAGCCGTCGGTCTCGAATTCGACCAGTTGAAAAGCAGCGTCGAGGCGCTGCGCCGTTCCCTTTCCAATCGCCTGATGTATGGCGTCGGCAAGGACGCCGTCACCGCGCGTCCGCAAGACTGGCTGCACGCGGCGGCGCTCGCCGTGCGCGACCGGCTCGTCGAGCGCTGGATGATCACCACGCGCCGCCAGTACGATCAGGACGTCAAGCGCGTCTATTACCTGTCGATGGAATTTCTCATCGGCCGCACCTTCTCCAACGCGCTGATCGCGCTCGGCATTCACGACGAGATGAAGGAGGCGCTCGCGAGCGTCGGCGTCGACATGGACGCCGTGATCGACTACGAGCCGGACGCCGCGCTCGGCAACGGCGGCCTCGGCCGGCTGGCGGCGTGCTTTCTCGACTCCATGGCGACGCTCGGCATTCCCGGCTTCGGCTACGGCATTCGCTACGACTACGGCATGTTCCGCCAGCAGATCGCCAACGGCGAGCAGGTGGAGGCGCCCGATTACTGGCTGCGTTACGGCAATCCGTGGGAGTTTCCGCGGCCCGAGGTGCAGTATCCGGTGCATTTCGGCGGCCGCACGATCCAGCGCGACGGGCATTCGGAATGGGTCGACACGCAGCACGTCAACGCCATGGCGTACGACACCGTGATTCCCGGCTATGCCACGAGCGCGACCAACACGCTGCGCCTGTGGTCGGCGCGCGCGGACGAGGAACTCGATCTTTCCGCGTTCAATCAAGGCGATTACGAGCGCGCGGTGGAGCGGCGCAATCGCTCGGAAAACGTCTCGCGCCTGCTGTATCCCGACGACTCCACGATGGCCGGGCGCGAGCTGCGTTTGCGCCAGGAATACTTCTTCGTCTCCGCGACGATGCAGGATCTGATTCGCCGCTACCTGCGCACGCACAGCACGTTCGGCCGCTTCTCCGACAAGGTGGCGGTGCATCTGAACGATACGCATCCGGTGCTGGCGATTCCCGAGTTGATCCGCCTGCTCGTGGACGTGCATCACTTGCCGTGGGACGAAGCGATGGGCCACGTGCGCCGCGTGTTTTCGTACACGAATCACACGCTGATGCCCGAAGCGCTGGAAACCTGGGACGTCGAACTATTGGCGCGCCTGCTGCCGCGCCACCTCGAAATCATCTTCGACATCAATGCGGCGTTTCTGCGCGATGCGAGCGATCGCGGCGCGCACGATCTCGATCTGATTCGCCGCATCTCTCTCGTCGACGAATACGGCCAGCGCCGCGTGCGCATGGCGTATCTCGCGATCGTGGCGAGCCACAAGGTGAACGGCGTCTCGAAGCTGCATTCGCAACTGATGACGCGCCATATCTTCGCCGATTTCGCGCGGCTCTTTCCCGACCGCTTCACCAACGTTACGAACGGCATCACGCCGCGCCGCTGGCTCGCGCAGGCGAGCCCGCCGCTCGCGCGTCTCGTCGACGAAGCCATCGGGCCGCGCTGGCGCAGCGATCTGTTCGAACTGGGCGCGTTGCGCAAGCTGCGCGGCGACGCCGCGTTCGAAGCGGCGTTTCATGCGGCCAAGCGCGCCAACAAGGTTCACTTCGCGCAGCGCGTGCAGGAGCGTTCGGGCGTGATGTTCAACCCCGACGCGCTGTTCGACATGCAGGTCAAGCGCATTCACGAGTACAAGCGCCAGTTGCTCAACGTGCTGCACGTCATCACGCGCTACAACCGCATCGTGGAGTCGCCGGCGAGCGACTGGGTGCCGCGCGTGGTGCTGTTCGCGGGCAAGGCGGCGTCGGCTTATCGCATGGCGAAGATGATCATTCGCCTCATCAACGACGTGGCCGCGAAGATCAACGGCGACCCGGCGGTAGGCGACCGGCTGAAGGTGGTGTTCGTGCCGAACTATGGCGTGAGCGTGGCCGAGCTGATGATTCCGGCCGCCGATCTTTCGGAGCAGATTTCGACGGCGGGCACCGAGGCGTCGGGCACCGGCAACATGAAGCTCGCGCTCAACGGCGCGCTGACGATGGGCACGTTCGACGGCGCGAACATCGAGATTTGCGACGCCGTGGGACACGACAACATCTTCATTTTCGGCCACACGGCGGATCAGGTCGATCAACTGCGCGCCTCGGGCTATCGCCCGCGCCAGGTGTATGAAGAGAACCCGGAACTGCGCCGCGCGCTCGACCAGATCCGCACGGGCTTCTATTCGCCCGACGACCCGACGCGCTACTCGGACATCTTCCACACGCTCGTGGACTGGGGCGACCACTATCTCGTGCTGGCCGACTACTCGGCGTTCATCGCGGCGCAGGAAGCCGCCGACGAACGCTTCGTGAACGTGCCCGCGTGGACCGGCAGCGCCATCGAAAACGTCGCGGGCATGGGCCAGTTTTCGTCGGATCGCGCGATCGCCGAATATGCGCGCGACATCTGGCGCGTGAAGCCGATCGAGAACGAGTGAGCGCCGGGCGGCGCGCCCGGGTGCTCGGGGCGCGTTCGAACCGCGTTCGAACCGCGCTCAGGAGGCGGCGGAGCGCGACGTTCCGCCGTCGCCCGAAGCAACCGGCGCGGGCTGCGCGGCCTTGGCGGCGCGCACGGCCGCTTCCACGCGTTCGAGAAAGGCGCGGTCGCCGCTCGTGACGGCTTCGCGCGATTCGCCGCCCGTCACCACGTAGAGCCGATGGATGGCTTCCTGCCAGATCCACGCGAGCCAGCCCACCACCACCAGCATTACGCCGATTGCAAGACCGGGCGCCGAGCCGAACACCGCGCCCACGGCCGCGAGCGCCACGCCCGCGAGGCTGATGCCGACGGGCACGCCGCGATTGCGCCGGCCCGTTACCACGCGCACGTCGTCGATCTCGCGCAGCGGGAAAACCTGGCCCGCGGCCGAAAGCGCGCTGCGCGTGACCGAAACGGCGGCTTCGTTGAAAGGGAGTTCCATCGTTTGAAAAAGCGGCAAGGGGAAACGGTGCAGCGTACCAGATGCGCGCGCCGCCGCGCGCTTTCACGAGAGCGCGGCCGTTTTCGCCCATGCGTGCGACGCCATGCCGCCACGCCGCCGCGCAAGCGGCCAGGATGAAAAACGCGCAGCGCATGAGCGCTTGCCCTATGCTCTTTCGTGACGGTAAATCTCACGAGGGGTGCCTGTGACCGTACGCAATCTCGATGCCTTGTTCCAGCCGAAATCCGTCGCCGTGATCGGCGCGTCGCGGCGGCCCGGCAGCATCGGCAGCATGGTGTGGGAGCGCTTGATCGAAGGCGGCTTCGCAGGGCCGCTATGGGCGGTGAACCCGCATCACGCCGGCGGCCCGGCCGCGTTCGACGGGCGCCCCGTGCTCGCCGATGCGGGCGACTTGCCCGAAGCGCCCACCGTCGCGATCCTTTGCACGCGTCCTTCCACGTGGCCCGCGCTCGTGCATCGGCTGGGCGGCATGGGCACGCGCGCGGCGATCGTCGTGGGCGAAGTGCGCGACGAAGCCGATCGCACCGACCTGCGCCACGCGCTCGCGGCGGCGCGTCCGCATTTGCTGCGCATCGTCGGGCCGGGCAGCCTCGGCGCGCTGACGCCCGCGCTCAACGCGCAGCTCGGCGCGGCCGCGTCGATCGCGCGCAAGGGCGGCGTGGCATGGGTTTCGCAGTCCAACGCGCTCACGAACGCCGTGCTGCGCTGGGCGGGCGCGCGCGGCCTCGGCTTTTCGCACGTTATTGCGTTGGGCGGCGAATGCGATGTCGATGCCGGCGACGTGCTCGACTATCTCGCGAGCGATCCGTCCACGCGCGCGATTCTGCTCGAAGTGGACACGATCCGCGCGGCGCGCAAGTTCATGTCGGCGGCGCGCGCGGCGGCGCGCAACAAGCCCGTGCTCGCGCTGCGCAGCGGCCGCGACGACGCCGGCGACGCGCTCTACACGGCGGCGTTCCGGCGCGCGGGCCTCGTGCGCGTGGACACGCTCGACGACCTGCTCGACGAAATCGAAACGCTCGGCGTGGGCCGCGTGGCGGCGAGCGACACGGCCACGCTCATCACCAGCGACCGCGGCGTGGCCACGCTCGCGCGCGACGCGTTCACGAAGGCCGGCGACACGCTCGCGCACTGGAGCGACGAAGCGCTCGCCGCCGTCGAGGCGGCGCTGCCGCACGCGCAAGCCGGCAATCCGCTCGTGCTCGGCGACACCGCGAAGCCCGAGCATTTCGGCCTCGCGCTGCAAACGCTCGCGCCGCAGCGTTCGAGCGGCACCGCGTTCGTCGTTCACGCGCCCACGCACAGCGCGCCCGTGGAAGCGGTGGCGCGCACGCTCATCGAGCATCAGCGCTTTGCGTATCGCGGCATGCTGGCGTGCTTTTTCGGCGGCGTGGACGAGCCGACCCGCGACGCGCTGCACGCGCACGGCATTCCTGTTCACACCACGCCGCGCCGGCTGGCGCGCGCCTTTGCGCGTCTCGTCGACTACCGGCTCGGCCGCGAGTTGCTGATGCAGACGCCGGAAACCATGCCCGCGCAAGACGCGGCCGTGATCGAGGCGGCGCAGGGCGAGGCGCGCGCGGCGCTGGCGCAGGGAAGCGCGGAACTTGCGGGCGAAGCGGCGGCGCGGCTGCTCGCGCACTTCGGGTTGCATTGCGAACCGGAAGCGCCCGGCGCCGCGCCGGGCGTGAAACCGGTGGTGGACGTTGCCGTGGAGTTCCGCGACGACGACAACTTCGGCCCCGTGTTCCACTTCATCGCGCCTTCGCCGGACGGCATCTCGCCGCCGCTGCGCGTCTACAGCCTGCCGCCGCTCAATCCGGTGCTCTCGCGCGATATCGTGGCGCGCTCGCCGTATGCGCGTTTCGTCGCGCCCGAGCCCACGCTCGCGGCGCTCACGCAGCTTTCGCAAGCCGTGTGCGAAGTGCGCGAGATCGTCGGGTTGCATTTGACGCTGCGAGTGCTGCCCACGGCCACGTTCGTCGTCGCGCCGCACGTGCGGCTTGCGGGCAAGCGCAGCCGCTTCGCGATCATGCCGTATCCGCGTCGCCTCGAAGAAACGCTCGACTGGCATGGGCAACGCCTCACGATCCGGCCGATTCGCCCCGAAGACGAAGAACAGCACCGCCAGTTCGTCGAATCCATGACGCCCGACGATTTGCGTTTGCGGTTCTTTTCGGCGGTGCGCAGCTTCGACCACACGCAGCTCGCGCGCATGACGCAAATCGACTACGACCGCGAAATGGCATTCGTGGCAACGGTTCTCGACGACGACGGCAAGCCGCGCACGCTGGGCGTCGTGCGCGCGGTCGCGGACCCCGACAACGAAACCGCCGAATTCGCCGTGGCGATTCGCTCGAATCTGAAAGGGCGCGGTCTCGGGCATCTGCTGATGTCGCGCATCATCGACTACGCGCGCTCGCGCGGCACGCACTGGCTGCTCGGCGAGGCGCTGCGCGAGAATGCGCCGATGATCGCGCTTGCGCGCCACTGCGGCTTCACCGTGACGCCAACCGACGATCCCGGCGTGGTGGGTTTTCGCATGGCCCTGGAATGAGCGCGACGATCACGTAAAAAGGGCGCGCGGTTTTCGTCGAACCGCGCGCCCTTTTATGACACGAGCCAGACGGCGCTACGCCGCGAGCTTCGCCAGCGCTTCGTCGATCTGGCCGCGCGTAAGCGACAACTCTTCGATCCATGTTTGCGGGTACTGCGCGCCCGTTTCCTTTTCGAGGCGCGCGATGGTCGCGGCGCAACGCGCGGCGTCCTTCGGCGTGGCGATGAACGCTTTCACCGACTGGCCGCCCTGGAACGCCTCGAACAGCGGCGTGCGGATCTCGTCGGGCAGCGCGCGCGTGGTCCACTGATGCGTCTTGCCGTTGAACGTGAGCGAAGGCGGCAGCACGCGCTCCTTGCGGGTCGCCGGAATCAGGCCGAAATTGCGCGCCGCTTCCGCGATCTGTTCTTGCGTAAACAGCTCCTCGGGCGCGATGTCGAATTGCGCGATCGCGGTTTCGACGGTCTTCATCGCGTCGGCGCGATCGTCGCGCTTTTTCTGCGCGCGCGCGACGATGTCGCGCAGTTCGTCGGCTTCGTCAGCCGTGATCGTGAAGCTCGCCTGTTTCTGCTGAAGCTCGGAAAAGCGCTGGAATTCTTGATCGGTCAGGAGTTTCGCCATGGGTTTTCAGGGTTTTCGCATGCGCGGCCGCCATTTGCCGTGAAGCAAAGGCGCGCGGGTTTTTGAAAGGGCCGCCATTCTAACTGGTTTTGGAAATGCACCGACTTCGTCATAATGTGCCCCGGCATGCCGAGGTCGTCGGTTTGTCTGAATACACCTGGGACAGCGGAGCGCGGTCGAGCGGGAACGTCGGCGCAACGGGGATGATGCGTACTCGGCCCGAGGGGATTACAACTTGAAATATCAAGACTCCTAACATTAATCAAAATGACAATATCCAAACAAAAAATAATCAAATCGCTTACTGTTGTTCTGGCATCGTGCGGTTTCCTGCTCGCGGGCTGCGGCGGTTCGGGCTCGTCGGCATCGGCGGGTGCTTCGGCGGGCGCTTCGGCGGCAGCCGCCACGCCGTTAACACTCGCGGCGGGCACCACCACCAACCTTGCCGCGAACACCGATTATCTGGTTCCCTCCGGCACGACGGTCGCCGGGCCGAACAACACCTCGGTAACCATCAACGGATCGTCGAATGCGATCAACGCGCTGGTAGGTTCGCTCGCCACGGTGCCGGCTACCGCAACCGGCCCGGCAACGAACCGGGTGGCCACGACGACAACCGCTGCGGCCGTGGGCATCCCGGCGCCGACCGTGTCCGTCATTGCGGGTTCGGCTACCAGCAATACCACGCCCGTGGACGGTACCGGCACCGCCGCAGTTTTCTGGGGCGGCGGCGACATGGTGCTCGACCCCGTCTCGGGCAATCTTCTGGTCAGTGACGTTGGGCGTTTGCGGCAAGTCACGATGTCCGGCCAGGTGACAACGCTGGATCAAACGTTCGCGTGGACTGGGCTGGCGATGGATGCCTCGGAGAATCTCTACGGTTCGCCGCAGACCAACAAGGAGCCGAATTATCCGTTTCTCGTGAAGCGCACGCCTGCCGGCGTGATCCAGACGCTAATACCGCCGGCGGCCGCGAGCAGTCCGGATATCAGCCTGAGCAGCATTGCCGTTGATGCCTCGGGCAATATCTATGGCGCCGACACGCAAAATCGCCAGATTATCCGCATCACGCAGGCAGGCGCGATTTCCGTGATCGCAGGCAGCGGCGCAAATGGCTCGGCAGACGGCACCGGTACGGCGGCCAGCTTCTCGGACCCGTCGGGCATTGCTTTCGACCCGGCGGGCAACCTTTGGGTGGCCGACAACGGCAACGGCGTGCGCAAGATTTCGCCCGATGGCGTCGTGACCACAGTGATGCCCGGGCTTTCCCTCTCGGCGATTACGGTGGACCACGCTGGAAATGTCTATGCGTCGTCGGGATTTAATCTCGTCCGCATCGACACGACGGGCAAACAGGTCACTTACAATTTCATTGCGGGGGCGGCGGGTTCGAACTTCCTCGGCGCGCTGGCGACCGACAGCAACGGCGCGCTGTATGTCGAAACGCGCGGTGCGGGCGCGCAGATCGTGAAGATGACGTTCAATTGAACCCGTAAAGCATGAGCGGGCCGGCTCGGCGCCTGCGTTGCCGCGGGCATCGAGCCGCTTCGCATGCGCGGCGTTCTCACTCGCCGATGTAGGACACGTCCGATTTTCGCCTGCAAGCGCGCTGGCTAAC
Organism: Paraburkholderia sp. J41; assembly: GCF_905220235.1. Classification (NCBI taxonomy): domain Bacteria; kingdom Pseudomonadati; phylum Pseudomonadota; class Betaproteobacteria; order Burkholderiales; family Burkholderiaceae; genus Paraburkholderia; species Paraburkholderia sp. J41. Next base: position 50,215 of record NZ_CAJMZE010000014.1, read on the forward strand.
ATCGCCGGATGAACTCCTCCCGCCATTCCTCCGCTCCCCGTTCGCATGCCGATACGCTGCTCGAGCGCGGCATCGAACATCTGAACGCCGAAAAATACACGCATGCGCAAGCGCTCTTTTGCGAAATCCTTTCGCAAGATCCACAGCATGCCGAAGCGCTGCATCAGCTCGGCATAATCTGCGCGCGCCAGCAGCAATTCCCCGAAGCCGAAAAGTACCTTCGCGCCGCGCTCGCGCAGCGCGAAAGCGGCGCGCTCCGCCGCGATCTCGCGTGGAGCCTGCTTTGGCAAGGCCGCGACGGCGAAGCGATCGAGGCGTATCGCGCGGCCATCGGCCAAGGCGTGCGCGAGGCGCGCGTGTTCAACAACCTCGGCAATCTGCTGAAGAAGCGCAATTCGATTCCGCAAGCCGAGGCGTGCTACCGCGAGGCCATCGCCACCGACGCGCGTTACGCCGTCGCCTACAGCAATCTGGCGATGCTGCAACAGGACGCGGGTCAGTTCGAAGCCGCCGAGGCCAATCTGCGCGCAGCGCTCAAGCTCGACGGCAATTCGGCGCATCTCTGGCAATGCTTCGGCGGCTTGCTGGAGCGCATGGACCGTCTCGACGAAGCCGACGAAGCTTATTGCCGCGGCGGCCGCTGGGAAGCCGCGCAATACGTGCGGCGATGCGAGGCGCACTGGCAGCAGCTCGACGAAATTGATTCGGCCGCGCTTTCCATGGTCGCGCAAGGCATGGCGGACAATCTCACGCCGTGGTGTCTGATCGGCATTCCCGCGCTTACGCCGGAATTGCACCGCGAGGCGGGCGCGCGTTTCGCGCAAAGCCGCTGGCGCGGCGAACTGGCGGCGCCGTTCATGGTCGCGCGCGGCGCCGGGCTGCCTGCGGCGCTCGCGCGTTTCGAAGCGGGCGAGCGCTTGCGTATCGGCTATCTTTCGTCGGATTTTTACGATCACGCCACGCTGCGCCTGCTCGCCGGCGTGCTGGAATTGCACGATCCGGCGCGCTTCGCCGTGCATCTCTACTCCTACGGCCCCGATCCCGACGCCACGGCGCGCGACCGCTTTTCGCACGTTCCGGGCGTCTGGCACGACGTGAGCGCCGTGTCCGACGCGCAGGCCGCCGCGCAAATCGCGCACGACGGCATTCATCTGCTCGTCGATCTCAAGGGCTACACCACGGGCGCGCGGCTCGGCATCACGGCGCTGCGGCCCGCGCCCGTGATCGTGAGCTGGCTCGGCTATCCGGGCTCGCTCGGCCACGCGCGCCTCGCCGATTACGTCGTTTCCGACGCCATCGTCTCGCCGCCCGCAACGGCGGCCGGCCACTACAGCGAAACGCTCGCGCTGATGCCGCGTTGCTATCAGCCCGTCGATCATCGCCGGCAAAGCGCGCCGCCGCCCACGCGCGCGCAGGCGGGCTTGCCCGAAACCGGCTTCGTGTTTTGCAGCTTCAATCAGGTGTTCAAGTTCAACGCGCGCATCTCCGCCATCTGGGCGCGGCTGCTCAAGTCCACGCCGGGCAGCGTGCTGTGGTTGCTCGACCCGGGTTCGGAGCGCGCGCGCGGCAACTTGCGCAAGTTCTACGAGTCGCAGGGCGTCGACCCGGCGCGCGTGATCTTTGCGCCGAAGCTGCCGTACGAACTGCATCTTGCACGGCTGGCGCTGGCCGATCTCGCGTTGGACACGTTGCCGGCGGGCTCGCACACCACGGGCAGCGACGCGCTCTGGGCCGGCGTGCCGATGGTGACGGCGCTCGGCACGTTGTTCGCGGGCCGCGTGGGCGCGAGTCTGCTGCATGCGGTGGGTCTCGAAGAACTTGTCGCGCGCGATCTCGACACGTATTTCCAGATGGCGCTCGGCTTCGCGCTGGACGCGCCGTGGCGCGCGCGCGTGCGCGAAAAGCTGGCGGCGGCGCGCAAGGCGTCGCTGTTGTTCGACACGCTCGCGTTCACGCGCGATCTCGAGCGGCTCTATGTGGCCATCGTGCAGCGCGAGGCGCAAGGCCTGAGCGGCGATCGCACGCCCGTCGTGGCGCGACCGGTCGCGTAGCACGTCGAGTAATAAATCGAGAACAAGCCGCGCGATAAATCGAGTAATAAGCGCGCCGCGCAATCCCCGCGCGGCGTGACGCCGTTCACGCCGCGCTTTCCTCGCGCAACATCGAAAGTTCCCGCACGGTCTCGCGCAACATGTGCGTGGCTTCGTCGAGCGAAGGCGCGACGTATTCGTCGATGCGCTTCAAAAACGGGCAAGTGAGCGCCGCGATCGCTTGCCCCGACGGCCCCAGCACGGGAAACGTCACATCCGTCACGCCGAAAATCTGCTGACTGTCCTTGCGCGAGAAACCGGCTTCGCGCACCTGCTCGCATGCGGCCTCGAGCGCCGCATGGTCGATCGTCACTTCGCCCTTCACCTTCGTATGTTCCGCGAGCATGTGCGCGCGCTGCTCCGGCGTTTGCCATGCGAGCAGCGTGCGGCCCGAACTCGTGTCGACGAGACCCACGCGCGAACCGAGCCGCACCGCGATCCCCCACGTGCCCGGCCCGTCGACCTGCGCGATCACGAGCAGATTGCCGCGGTCATAAACCGTGAGATGGCACGACTGCTCGGCGTCGTTGGCGAAGCGCTGCATGAGCGGCAGCGCCTCGGCGATCAGCCGCTCCATCGGCGGATGACGGTGCGCGAGCGCGAATAGCTTGAGGCTCAGCGCGTAGCGGTCGCCGGCCTCGGAGCGCATCACGTACTGGCGCGCGACAAGCCGCTCCAGCATGCGATAGATCTCGCTCGCGTTGCGCCCGAGCGCCTTGGTGATTTCCGCGCGCGTGAGGCCGCCGCGCTGCTCCGCGAGCAGTTCGAGAATGTCGAGCCCTTTGTCGAGCGCGGGCGCGCGGTAGCGGTCGGCGTCGTCGCGATCGTCCTTGTCGTCGTCGGGCGCGCTTTCCGTCGGCGATTTCGCGTTGTTCTTCATTCGGCGTTCCCAGGGAAATTACGGACCGATGCTGCACCGCACATTCCTTGACCTTGTGCGATGCGTATATGAATAATACGTTCACTGGTGAACATACACCAGCGACGTCTGGAAAGGGAAGCGGCAACACAACGACAGAATCCGACGCACCGACCTGACCATCAGGCGACGTGCGACCCACAAGGAGACAGACATGGCGTTCGCATCCGGGCTCGTTCAGGCCCGCTCATCCACTCGAACCGGCAAGGCGCGCCGCCTGGCGCGCGCGGCGGCTCTCGCGACCAGGGCGCTGTGCGTCACGGCCCTGTGCGCGGCCGGCGCGGCGCACGCGGCGGACGTCGGCAAGGTCGGCCTCGGGTTGCCGCTGCTCACTTCGCCGTTCTGGCAGTCGTACAACAACTACCTTGGCGTCTACGCGAAGCAGATGGGCATCGACATTCTCGCGCCCGTCAATTCGAACAACGACCCGGCCCAGCAGATCACGGACATGAACAACATGATCAATCTGGGCGCGAAGGGCATCGTGGTAGGCCCGATCGATTCGGCGGCGATCAGCCGCGCGCTGGACAGCGCGGCGCAGAAGAACGTGAAAATCGTGGCCGTGGACGTGGCGCCCACGCAAGGCACGGTGGCGATGGTCGTGCGCGCCGACAACCGCGCGTATGGCGAAAAGGCGTGCAAGTACATCGGCGAACATGTGAAATCGGGCAAGGTCGTGCAGATCATGGGCGATCTGGCTTCGGTGAACGGCCGCGACCGTTCCGAGGCGTTTCGCGCTTGCCTGAAGAATTATCCGGGTCTTTCGCTGCTGGAAATTCCGGCCGGATGGAAGGGCGACGTGGCGGCGAGCGCGCTCGACAGCCTGCTGACCGCGAACCCCGACGTGAAGGCGATCTACATGCAGGCGGGCGGCGTGTATCTCTCGCCCACCTTGCAAACGCTGCGCCGCAAGCAACTGCTGTTTCCCGCGGGCGACCCGAAGCATATCGTGATCGTTTCCAACGACGGAATTCCTCAGGAGTTCGAAGCAATTCGCAAGGGCGAGATCGACGCGACCATTTCGCAGCCCGCCGACGCCTATGCGAAATACGGCCTTTACTACATGAAAGCCGCGCTCGAAGGCAAGACGTTCAAGCCGGGCAAGACCGATCACGACAGCAATATCGTCCAGTTGCAACCGGGCGTGCTCGAAGATCAATTGCCCGCGCCGCTCGTGACGAAGCAGAACGTCGACGACAAGAACCTCTGGGGCAATACCGTCAAATGAGCGCCCAAACGAGCGATCGAACGAGCGGCCGGTTCGCGGCGCCGGAGGCGCCGCCTGTGGTCGAGGCGAGCGGCGTGACGAAGCGCTTCGGCTCCACGGCGGCGCTTGCCGGCGTGAGCTTGCGCGTGATGGCCGGCGAGTCGCATGCGCTCGTCGGCCGCAACGGCGCGGGCAAATCCACGCTCGTGTCGATCCTCACGGGCCTGCGCAAACCCGACGAAGGCGGCGTGCGCTTCAACGGCGAAGCCGCGCCGCCCATCGCCGACCGTGACGCGTGGCGCGAGCGCGTCGCGTGCGTCTATCAGCATTCGACGATCATTCGCGATCTCACGGTCGCGGAGAATCTGTTCATCAATCGCCAGCCGAAAAAACGCGGCGTGATCGACTGGCCGACCATGCGCCGCGACGCGCGCGCGTTGCTCGACCATTGGCGCATCGACGTGCGCGAGGACGCGCGCGCGGGCGACCTCACCGTGGAAGCGCGTCAACTCGTGGAGATCGCGCGGGCGCTTTCGTATGGCGCGCGTTTCATCATTCTCGACGAACCCACGGCGCAACTCGACGGCGAAGAGATCAAGCGCCTCTTCAAACGGATCGACGAATTGCAGCGCGAGGGCGTGACGTTTCTCTTCATCTCGCATCATCTGCAAGAGGTGTACGAGATTTGCCAGGCCGTGACGGTGCTGCGCGATGCGCGTCATATCGTCAGCGCACCGGTTGCGGAATTGCCGCGCGAACGGTTGATCGAGGCGATGACGGGCGAGCGCGGCGGCCTCAACGTCGCCGATGCCGCCGCGCGCGCGGCCTTGCCCGCCGACGCGCCGCTTGCGCTCGAAGTGCGCGCGCTTTCGGGCCACGACTACCGCGACGTCTCGTTCGCCGTGAAGCGCGGCGAAGTGGTGGGCATCGCGGGCGCGACGAGCAGCGGCCGCACGAGCGTGGGCGAAGCCGTTGCGGGACTCACGGCGCAGCAGTCCGGCGAAATTCGCGTGAAGGGCGTGACGCTCGCGCCCGGCGACGTGCCCGCCGCGCTCGCGCACGGCGTGGGCTGCGTGCCGAAGGATCGCCATCACGAGGGTCTCGTGCTCACGCAGTCGATTGCCGAAAATGCTTCGATGACGATTGCGGGCCTGCTCGGCCGCTTCGGTTTCGCGCCGCCCGCGAAGAAGCATGGCGTGGGCAAGCGCATGATCGAAGCGCTCGGCATCGTCGCGCAAGGACCGGATCACGTGGTGTCCGGCCTGTCGGGCGGCAATCAGCAAAAAGTCGTCATGGCGCGCGCATTGGCAAGCAGTCCTGACGTTCTCGTGCTGATCGATCCCACGGCGGGCGTGGACGTCAAATCGAAGGAAGCGCTGCTTTCCGTGGTGGATCGCGTGCGCGACGAAGGCAAGGCCGTGCTCGTGGTGTCCAGCGAACTCGACGACTTGCGCACCTGCGACCGCGTGCTCGTGATGTTTCGCGGCGAAGTGGTGGCGGAAGTGCCGGCGGGTTGGCAGGACCACGAGTTGATCGCATCGATTGAAGGAGTCGATCTTCATGAAGAATAGTGTTTCGACGTCCGCGTTCGCGACGGCGCAGGCCGATTCGGCCGCCGGCCGCCGCGTGCGCCCTCGCATCGAACTGGCGCGCTTGCGCGACTTCGCGCTGTTGCCCGCGCTCGTGTTGCTGATCGTGATCGGCGGCTTCGTGAGCCCGAGCTTTCTCACGCGCGCGAATCTCATCAGCGTGCTTGGCGCTTCGGCGGCGCTCGCGCTCGTGGTGCTCGCCGAATCGCTGATCGTGCTCACCGGCAAGTTCGATCTTTCGCTCGAATCCACGGTGGGCATCGCGCCCGCCGTCGGCGCGATGCTCGTGATGCCCGCGGCATCGGCGGGATTCGGCTTGCAATGGCCCGCGTTCGCAGGCTTGATCGCGATTGTAGTGGTGGGCGCGGCGATCGGCTTCATCAACGGTTTTCTGGTCGTGCGCCTGCGCCTGAATGCGTTCATCGTCACGCTCGCCATGCTCATCGTGCTGCGCGGCATGCTGGTGGGCGCAACGAAGGGCGGCACGCTGTTCGACATGCCGTCGTCGTTTTTCACGCTCGCCACCACCATCGTGCTGGGCTTGCCGCTTTCGGTGTGGCTCGCGGCGGCCGCGTTCGCCATTGCCGCGTTCATGCTGCGCTATCACCGCGTGGGGCGCGCGCTTTATGCGATCGGCGGCAATCCCGATGCGGCGCGCGCCGCGGGCATTCGCGTGGAGCGCATTACGTGGGGCGTGTTCGTGCTCGGCAGCATTCTCGCGGCGCTGGGCGGTTTGATCGTCACGGGCTATGTGGGCGCGATCAACGCGAACCAGGGTAACGGCATGATCTTCACCGTGTTCGCGGCCGCCGTGATCGGCGGCATTTCGCTCGACGGCGGCAAGGGCACGATGTTCGGCGCGCTCTCGGGCGTGCTGCTGCTCGGCGTGGTGCAGAATCTGCTGACGCTCGCGCAAGTGCCTTCGTTCTGGATTCAGGCGATTTACGGCGCGATCATCCTCGGCTCGCTGATGGTGGCGCGGCTCGCGGGCGGCGAGGCACAGAACTGAGGCATTCAGCGGAGATTCATGTGAACGCAATCACAACGCAGACGGACTCGCGTCTCATCCTGCTTTCGCCCGACGACAACTGCCTGATCGCGGCGGCGCGTCTGGAAGCGGGCGAGACGCTGGAGATAGAAGGCGAGCGCGTGACGCTCGCCAGGACCATCGAACTCGGCCACAAGGTCGCGCGCCGCGCGCTCGCGCAGGACGAAAAGGTGGTGCGCTACGGCGCGCGCATCGGCCATGTGACCACGGCGGTTGCGCGCGGCGAGCATCTGCATACGCATAACGTCGAAAGCGATTATCTGCCTACTTACACGCACGACGCGGGACACGAATTCGTTTCGCACTAGCGCGAACGCCAGCACGAACATCAGCACGCACCAGCAGGATTCACGTCATGACTTCAAGCAACGTCACTTCATTGCCGACCGATGCGCCCATGCTCGAAGGCTGGTTGCGCAACGACGGCCGCAAGGGCATCCGCAACGTGGTTGCGGTGGCCTATCTCGTCGAATGCGCGCATCATGTGGCGCGCGAAATCGTCGCGCATTTCCGCGTGCCATCCGATATTTTCGGCGATGGCGAGGCGCCCCGCGAGCCGCCCGTGCATTTGATCGGCTTTCCCGGTTGTTTTCCCAACAGCTACGCCGAAAAAATGATGACGCAACTCGCCACGCACCCGAACGTGGGCGCGGTGCTGTTCGTTTCGCTCGGCTGCGAAAGCATGAACAAGCATTATCTCGTCGATCAGGTGCGCGCGAGCGGCCGGCCCGTAGAAGTGCTAACGATTCAGGAAAAAGGCGGCACGCGCAGCACGATTCAATATGGCGTGGATTGGGTGCGCGAGGCGCGCACGCAACTCGCACAACAAAAGAAGGTGCCGATGCGCCTGGACGAACTCGTGGTCGGCACGATTTGCGGCGGCTCGGACGGCACGAGCGGCATCACGGCGAACCCGGCGGTGGGCCGCGCGTTCGACAAGCTGATCGACGCGGGCGCCGCCTGCATCTTCGAAGAAACCGGCGAACTCGTGGGCTGCGAATTCCATATGGAAAGCCGCGCGGCACGGCCGGAACTGGGCGCGGAAATCGTCAAGTGCGTGGCCAAGGCCGCGCGTTACTATTCGATCCTCGGGCACGGTTCGTTCGCCGTGGGCAATGCCGACGGCGGCCTCACCACCCAGGAAGAAAAGTCGCTGGGCGCCTATGCCAAAAGCGGTGCTTCGCCGATCGTGGGCATCGTGAAGCCCGGCGACGTGCCGCCGACCGGCGGCTTGTATCTGCTCGACGTGGTGCCCGACGGCGAACCTCGTTTCGGATTCCCAAACATTAGCGACAACGCCGAAATCGCGGAACTCATTGCGTGCGGCGCGCATGTGATCCTGTTCACGACAGGGCGCGGCTCCGTGGTCGGGTCGGCGCTCGCGCCCGTAATCAAGGTGTGCGCGAATCCCGTTACCTACCGCAATCTGTCCGGCGACATGGACGTGGACGCGGGCCGCATACTCGAAGGCCGCGCCACGCTCGACGAAGTGGGCAGCGAGGTGTTCGCGCGCACGCTGGAAGTCGCGCGCGGAATTCGTTCGAAGTCCGAAGAATTAGGGCATCAGGAATTCATTCTTACGTACAAGACATTCGAGCCGGTCGGTCCCGCTTGCCTGCCCGCGAGCGCGCGCTTGCCGATTGTCGAAGCAGCGCCGCACTGAGCCGGAGCGAGCAGATGCAGCCCCATCCGAAGGTAACGCAAAAGCGCCGCGTCGGCCGCACGGCGCTGGAAGTGACGGCGTTGAGTCTAGGCACCGCGCCGCTCGGCGGCCTTTATCGCGATCTCAGCGAAGAAGAGGCGCAAGCCACGGTCGACGCCGCATGGCAAGCGGGCATCCGCTATTTCGACACCGCGCCGCATTACGGTCATACGAAGGCCGAGCATCGGCTGGGCGCGGCGCTGCGCCGTTATCCGCGCAACGAATACGTGCTCTCGACCAAAGTGGGGCGCCGCTTCGTGCCGCGCACGCATCCCTACGACGGCAGCGAAGGCTGGCAAGATCCCCTGCCGTTCGAGGCGATTTACGACTACACGCGCGACGGCATTCTGCGTTCGTTCGAGGACAGCCAGATGCGGCTTGGCATCGTCGATATCGACATGTTGCTCGTACACGATATCGGCCGCGTTACGCATGGCGATCGCAATACGCATTACTGGCGCCAGCTCGGCGAAGGCGGCGGCTTTCGCGCGCTCGACGAATTGCGCGCGGCGGGCGCGATCAAGGCGATCGGGTTTGGCGTGAACGAGCGCGAAGTGATACGCGAAGCGATGCGCGAGTTCGATATCGACTGCGCCTTGCTCGCGGGCCGTTACACGCTGCTGGAGCAAGCGCCGCTCGACGATCTATTGCCCGAATGCGAGAAGAAAGGCGTGAGCATTCTGCTGGGCGGCGCGTTCAATTCGGGCATTCTCGCGCGCGGTTTGCTCGGCGATCTCAGGTTCAATTACGGCGATGCGCCGCGCGACGTCGTCGATCGCGTCGCGCATCTCGAAGCCGTGTGCCGCGCGCACGATGCGCCGCTCGCGGCCGCCGCGTTGCAGTTTCCCTATGCGCACCCGGTTGTGGCCACGGTGCTCAACGGCGCGCGCAGCGCGGCCGAAGTGCGCGAGAACGTGGCGTCGTTCGAAACCGCGTTGCCGCGCGACTTGTGGCTTGCGTTGCGCGACAACGGTCTCGTCGATTCGCGCGCGCCGTTGCCGCAGGTGTGAGATGAACCTGCCGATCGTGATTGCCGTCGACGCTCATCAGCATTACTGGAACCCCGCGCGCGGCGACTATGGCTGGCTCACGCCGCAAATGACCGCGCTCTACCGCACGTTTGCTCCCGCCGATCTCGCGCCGTTGCGCGCCGCGTGCGGCGTTCAGCGCACGGTGGTCGTGCAGGCCGCGCCGACTGTCGACGAAACGCGTTACCTGCTCGATCTCGCGCGCCACGACGATTCGATCGCGGGCGTCGTGGGCTGGGTGCCGCTCGACGATCCGCACGCCGCAACGTTGATTGCCGAACTCGCGCGCGAACCGAAGTTGCGCGGCGTGCGGCCGATGCTGCAAGACTTGCCCGACGACGACTGGATCGCGACCGCGAACACGGCGCGCGCCGTCGATGCACTGATCGCGCACGACCTCGCTTTCGACGCGCTCGTTTTCACGCGCCATGCGAATGCGCTCGCCGCCTTTCTCGCGCGGCATCCCGCGTTGCGCGTGGTGATCGACCATGGCGCGAAGCCGCCGATTGCCGATGGCGCGCGACACGAGGCCGTCGATCCCGCGTGGTTCCAGGCGATTGCGCGGCTCGCGCGGTTTGCGCAAGTGCATTGCAAGCTTTCGGGCCTTGCGACCGAAGCCGCGCCGGGTTGGAGCGACGCCACGCTCGCGCCGTGGGTCGCGCATCTGCTCGCGAGCTTCGGCGCGCGGCGCGTGATGTGGGGCAGCGACTGGCCCGTGCTGAATCTCAACGGCGATTACGCGCGCTGGCACGCGTGCGCGCAGCGTTTGCTCGCGCCGTTGACGGACGAGGAACGCGCGGCGGTGTTCGGCGGCAACGCGGCGCGTTTTTATCGGCTGGCTCGAATGGATTGACGCGTGGGTCAATGCATGGCTCAAGGCATGGATCAACGCACGGATCGGCGTGAACGAATGCGGGTCGGTTAGCGTGGACGCCGGTCCAGCCGGTTAGACAACGCCTGGCGAACGCCACGCAACGCGTGGGCGTCGCCATAATGTCGGGCTGCATCGTCGTGACGTCTTCCGCTGGCTTTTTCCTTTCAACGCGGCATGAGGCGCTTACTGCAATACCGGGTATCGCCGCGCCGCGCTTCCAACCGGAGTGGCAGATGGTACAAAGACTGGCCGGCAAGACGGCCTTGATCACCGCGGCGGGCCAAGGCATCGGCTACGCCACCGCCGGGTTGTTCGCGCGCGAAGGCGCACGCGTGATCGCGACGGACATCCGCGTCGACTCGCTGGCCGCGCTGGGCGGCCAGGTGGAGGCCCGCAAGCTCGACGTGCTCGACAATGCCGCCGTGCAGGCGCTCGCGAAGGAACTGGGCGCCATCGACGTGCTGTTCAATTGCGCGGGCTTCGTGCATGCGGGCTCGATTCTGGAGGCGAGCGAGGAAGATTGGGACTTCGCGTTCGACCTGAATGCGAAGGCGATGTACCGCACGATTCGCGCGTTCTTGCCCGCGATGCTGGAAGCGGGCGGCGGCTCGATCATCAATATGTCGTCGGCGGCTTCGAGCGTGAAGGGCGTGCCGAACCGCTTCGTCTACGGCGCTTCGAAGGCCGCTGTGATAGGGTTGACCAAGGCGGTCGCCGCCGATTTCGTCACGCGCGGCGTGCGCTGCAACGCGATTTGTCCCGGCACCGTGAATTCGCCGTCGCTGGAAGAACGCATCGCCGCGCAAGCGGCGGCGCAAGGCACGAGCGTGGATGCAGCGCGTGCGGCGTTCGTCGCGCGTCAGCCGATGGGGCGCGTGGGTCGGCCCGAAGAAATCGCGGCGCTCGCGCTTTATCTCGCTTCGGACGAAGCGTCGTTCACCACCGGCCAGGCGCATGTGATCGACGGCGGCTGGTCTAACTAGTTGGTCGGTTCGCAGACATTCCGTACATAAGGAACTTGAGACGATGAAACTGCTTCGCTATGGCCCGAAGGGCCACGAAAAACCGGGTCTGCTCGACGCGCAAGGCGGCATTCGCGCGCTTTCGGGCGCCGTGGCCGATATCGCGGGCGACGTGCTTTCCGACGCCGGCCTCGCGCAACTGCGCTCGATCGACCCCGAAACGCTGCCGCTCGTCGGGGACAATCCGCGCATCGGGCCGTGCGTGGGCCAGATCGGCAAGATGGTGTGCATCGGCCTGAATTACGCCGATCACGCGGCCGAATCCGGCATGCCGGTGCCCGCGGAGCCGGTCGTGTTCAACAAGTGGACGAGCGCGATTGTCGGCCCGAACGACGACATCGAAATTCCGCGCGGCTCGAAGAAAACCGACTGGGAAGTCGAACTGGGCGTGGTGATCGGCAAGTACGCGAAGAACGTGAGCGAAGCCGAGGCGCTCGACTACGTGGCGGGTTACTGCGTCATCAACGACGTGTCCGAGCGCGAATGGCAGATCGAGCGCGGCGGCCAGTGGGACAAGGGCAAGGGCTTCGACACGTTCGGCCCGACCGGCCCGTGGCTCGTTACGCGCGACGAGGTGCCCGATCCGCAGAATCTTTCGATGTGGCTCGAAGTGGACGGTCATCGCTACCAGAACGGCAGCACGCGCACGATGATCTTCACGGTCGCGAAGCTCGTGTCGTATCTCTCGCAGTGCATGAGCCTCCAGCCGGGCGACGTGATTTCCACGGGCACGCCGCCGGGCGTGGGCATGGGCGTGAAGCCTTCGCCGGTGTATCTGAAGGCGGGGCAGACGGTGCGGCTCGGCATCGAAGGGCTCGGCGAGCAGACGCAGAAGACGCGCGCGGCGGAATAAGCGCGGCGTCGCCGATAAAGCGCGCGAAGCGGGGCCGGTCAACGCCGGTTTCGCCTCGCGCGCGGTATGTTGCGCCGCCGTCAATCAGTCGTCGAGATTTTTCCCTTCGCCCATGCGGCTCACGGTGCCTTGCGCGATCGCGATCAGCCGCTCGTCGCCGTTTTCCATCACATACACGCTGCATTGGCAGGTCGCCTGCTGGCGCCCCGCGTGTACCACGCGCGCCCGCGCCATCAGCGTGCCGGTAAGCGCCGGCCGCAAATAGTTGATCTTGTATTCGGCCGTGACCACGCGCGGCCCGAGCGCGAGCGCGCCCGCGAACGTGAGCGCGTTGTCGGCGAGATAACTGACGACGCCGCCGTGTACGAAGCCGTGCTGTTGCTTCAGCTCCTCGCGCACAGGCAGCCGCAGCGTGAGTTCGCCGGCGCCGACGTGCGTGAGTTCCGTGCCTAGCAGCATGCTGAACGGTTGAGCATGCAGCGCGCCGCGCGCGCGATCCGCGAGATCCGTCATTGTCGAATTCCCTGGGCCAACGCCCGCGTGGTGTCCCAACCACTCTAGGAAGCTTTCCGGCGGCGTCAAGGTGAATCGCCGGAGCGCCGCCGAGAGGATTGTTGCGGGAATTGCGCGAAATCGGCGCGCGAATATTCCCGAAACGATCCGGCGCTGTTTTTCGCGCGCTTTTTTCCGCTTTTTTCCGCTTTTTTCGTGTGCCGCACCTCAAAACAACGTTTGCGTAGCCGTAAACCGCAGTGCGGGCCCGAGCGATCACATGCGCGGGGCCGCGCTCAATTCACTGCTATCCCAGGGTTCCCGATGTTCAGCAAGATCAAGGTCGCATCCGGCCTGTTGTGCGTTCTCGTCGCGTTTTGCGTATTGCAGCTCGTGACCGAAGGACTTGGTTTCTGGTCGCTCACGCGCAGCCACGACGACGTGGCCGCGCTGTCGAAAGTGGCGCTGCGTCAGGCGAGCGCCGCCGACGTCATCACCCAGCAGTTGATGGACGCGCGCATCAACCTGTCGCGCGCCGGCACGCGCATGGTGCGCGGCGGCGCCGTGCCCACCGAAATGGTCAACCACGCGCGCGATCAGCTCAGCCTGGCCGACCGCTCGTTCGCCGAACTGATGGACGTGCCGCCGATCAACGACGACAACCGCGAACGCGTGGCCGCACTCGCGCAGCGCTACCAGGTGCTGCGCAAGGCGCTCGGCGAACTCGTCGACGATCTCAACAGCAACAATCTGCAAGCGTTTCTCGACCAGCCCACGCAGTCGTATCAGGACGCTTATCTCGCCGAATTGCACAATTTCGCGCAGTTCAACGCCGCGACGAGCCATGCTTCGCTTCAGTCGATCGACTCGCGTCTCGCGGTGTTCGAGGGCGTGGGCGCCGTGATTCTGATCGTGCTGATCGCGCTGGTCGCGGGCGTGCATGTCTCGCTGCGCCGTGGCCTCGTCGAACCGCTCGAGGAAGCGGGGCGCCACTTCGAGCGCATCGCGCGGGGCCGCCTTGACGAGCGCGTGAGCGCGCGCGGCAACAACGAAATCGGCCGCCTGTTCCAGGGTCTCGCGCTGATGCAGTCGAGCCTCGCGCGCACGGTCCACACGGTGCGCGAAACGGCCGGCTCGATTCATGTGGGCGCCGACGAAATCGCCACCGGCAACGCCGACCTTTCGGCGCGCACGGAATCGCAAGCGGCCTCGCTCGAAGAAACGGCCGCGAGCATGGAGGAGCTGACCGGCACCGTGCGCAACACGGCCGAAAACGCGCGCGAAGCGAATTCGCTCGCCGAAGCCGCGCTCGACGCGACCGCGCGCGGCGGCGCCGTGGTGGGCGAAGTCGTGGAGCGCATGCGCGGCATCGCGCAAAGCTCGGACAAGATCGCGGAAATCATCGGCGTGATCGACGGCATCGCGTTCCAGACCAACATTCTCGCGCTGAACGCGGCCGTGGAAGCGGCGCGCGCGGGCGAGCAGGGACGCGGGTTCGCGGTCGTGGCGGGCGAAGTGCGCGGCCTCGCGCAGCGCAGCGCGCAGTCGGCGAAGGAAATCAAGACGCTCATCAGCGAATCGGTTTCGCAGATTCGCGGCGGCTCGGAACTCGTGGAACGCGCGGGCGAAGCGATGCGCGAAGTGTCGAATTCGATCTCGCGCGCCACGCAGATGATGGCCGGCATCAGCGCGTCCTCGCTGGAGCAAAGCACCGGCATCGACCAGGTGAATCAGGCCGTTTCGCAGATGGATCAGATGACGCAGCAGAACGCCGCGCTCGTGGAGGAGGCCGCCGCCGCCGCGGCTTCGCTGCATCAGCAGACGCAGGCGCTCGCGCAGGCCGTGGCGGCGTTCGAGATTTCGCCGGCGGTGCTGGCGGCGAGCTGAGCGCCAGCCGCCGAAGCCGCGGCGCCGCTCAGACGCCGATGCCCATGTAGGCCGTGAGCAGGTGATAAGGCGTGGTCGACGGCATGTCGGCGCGCGCCACGTTGCCCGCCGCATCGCGGCATTCCACCCAGCCTTGCGCCGTGAGAAAACGCGGCGCGAAGCGCGCGATCTGCGGCGCGAGCTGGTCGCGCACGGCGCTTTCGCCGTGCGTGGCGATCGCGCGCAAATATTCCGTTTGCGCCCAGATGCGCTGGGTCGCGTCGATCACCTGGCCGCTTTCGTCGAGCGCGGCGGCCACGCCGCCCGTGGCCGGGTCCAGCCCGTGCTGCTGTGCGAAGACGAACGCGCGCCCGAGCGCTTCCTCGAGGCCCGAGTCGCCCAACCGCGCGCCCGCGCGCGAAGCCAGCCAGAACCATTCGAACTGATGCCCCGGCTCCAGCCGGTTGCCCGCATCGCCCATCGGCAATTCGGCGATACAGCCCGTGGGCGCGTGCAGGAACGTGCGCGCGACGGCTTCCACGAGACGCGTGATGGCCGTGTCGAACGCGGTGTCGCCGGTGGCTTCGCTCGCCACGAGCCACGCTTCGACCAGATGCATCAGCGGATTTTGCAGCAGCCCGCTGGCGGCGTTTGCAAACGAGACGTCGAGCGCGGCGTGGAGCAGGCCGTCGCGCGCCTTGAAGCGGTCGACGATGAGCGCCGACGTTTCGCGCGCCACGTCCAGCGCCTCCGTCACGCCGAAGCGCTGGCCGTAGGCGGCGCACGCGAACACGACGAACGCATGCGTGTAGAGGTCTTTGGTGGTGTCGAGCGGCGCGCCGTCGGCGCCGACGCTGTAGAACCATCCTCCGTGCGCGCGGTCCAGAAAATGGTGGCGCAGCGTTTCGAACAGCGTGTGGCAATGGTTTGCATCGCCTGCTTGCGAGAACACGAAAAGCTGGCGGGCGCAGGCCATTGCGCGATAGCGCGCGGCGGGCAGCGTAGCCGCGCCGCTGGCGTCGAGTGCCTCGAACGGCAGGCGCAGCGCGGCGTTGAAACCGGGGCCGCGCCACAGCGGCAGCACGACGCGGTCGAAATGTTCGCGCAGGCCGGCCGCGCTCGGTGTGGGGGTGATCGCGCTCATCGGAACGGGCAGGTAAGAGGGGTGAGGTCAGCGATTGTACGCTCTGCGTTACGCGCCTGGCCACGCCGAGCCGTGCGTCACCTCGATCAATCAGGCGGCCCGCTCTCGCGGCGACCGCCGACGACGGCAAGGAGCAACCATGATCGGAAACTGGGAACTCGTTGCGCGGCTCGTGCTGGCGGCCGCGCTTGGCAGCGTGATCGGCTTCGAGCGCGAGCGGCTTTCGTGGGCGGCCGGGCTGCGCACGCATATGCTCGTGTGCGTGGGATCGGCGCTCATCATGCTGGTTTCGGCATTCGGTTTCGCCGATGTGCTTTCCGCCGACCACGTCGTGCTCGACCCTTCGCGGATGGCCGCGCAGGTGGTCTCGGGCATCGGCTTCCTGGGCGCGGGCTCGATCCTGCTGCGCGGCGAGATCGTGCGCGGCCTCACGACGGCGGCGAGCCTCTGGTCGGTGGCCGCCGTGGGCCTTGCGGTGGGCGGCGGTCTCTACACGGCCGCAATCGCCGCGACCATCATCATTCTCATCATTCTCGCGGGCATCAAGCCGCTCGAGCGGCGCTTCATCACGTTCCGGCAGCGGCGCCAGTTCACGCTGCTCGTCGAGCGCGGCACGCTCACGTTCCACTCGTTGCACGACGCGCTCGGCACGTCCAGCTCGCGCGTGAAGCAGTTCGTGATGCAGCAAAGCGACGATTCGCCGGAACTCGACGAAGTGATGATCACGCTGAGCCGCGTGTCGTCGATGGAATACGAGGTGATTTGCGGCACGCTGCGCAAGCTGCCGGGCGTGAAGGAGTTTCGCGGCGACGGCGCGAACGGTTGAGCGGCGAACGTCGAACGGTTGAACGTCGAACGGCGAACGGCGAACGTCGAGACGATGCGGCGCGGGTCGATTCCGAATTCGGAGACGGCGCGGCCATGATGGCATGCGACAATGCGGGCTCGAACGCAGGATGTTGCAGAAGGACGTCGCGCGATGGCCGGCCGGCCCGCGCGGCGAGGACCGCATCGTTGATTCATGGCTTCGGATTCATGGCTGATTACGCAGATACCGCATTGAGCACCTCGCGCCCCGAGCGCAGCGCGCCGTGGAAGCGTCGCGCATCGTCTGATTCGTCCGTTGTTGCTACCGATATTGCCGACCCGCTGACGCCGGACGCCGACGCCGGTATTGCGGCGCGCGAAGCCTTGTTGTCGGCTTCCGCGGCTGCGGCTGCGGCGACGTCAGTGGACGCGCCGCCCGCCGCATCGGCTGAATCGCTACCCTCGCACGAACCGCTAGAACCGGAGGCGCCCGTGCGGCAGGGCACGCTCAGCGGTTTCGAGATGCCCGAGCACGAACGTGCCTTGAACGAGGAAACGAACGCCGCGCCCGCGCCCGCGCGTCGCGCCCCGCGCGGCAAGGACGCGAGCGCGCCGCTGGACGCGCCGCCGCTGCCCGAATTCGGCGATATCGAGCCGCAACGCGTCGAGCCCACGCTGTTCGCCGCCGCCCCCGCGTCCACGCAATTCGCGCCGGCGGACGAACCGCCCACGCTCGCGAGCCGCATCGACGCGCTGCATGCCGCGCTCGCCGACCAGCAGCGCGTTGCGGCGGCTTCGGCGCGCCGGCTCAAGTGGACGCTCGCCGCCGCCGTGGCGGCCGTGATCGCGACGCTCGGCTTCGGCCTTGCGCAGTCGGTGCGGTTCGACAGCTTTGCCAACGAATCGCGCGCCGAAACGGCGCGGCTCGAACAGCTCGTGCTGAGCGAGCATGCGGCGCTGGAAGGCGTATCGCAGCGGCTGGCGGAGCAGGCCGCGGCTGCGGCGGCTGCGCGCGTTGCGCCGGTCGAAGCCGCCCCCGAGGCGCCCGCCGAAAGGCCCGCTCCGGCGCGCACGAAGGCGGCCGCCAAGGCTACCCGGCCCGCCGCCAAGCCGGCAGCCAAGCCGGCAGCCGCACACCGCGCCCCTCGCGCCGCCCGCGCCGAGAACGCTCACCACGCGCAAAAGCCGGCGCGCTGAGCGCCGATTTCCCCTTATCCGTGCAAGCGATGTGTTGCGTTGCAGCAACGCATCGCTTGCGCGCGCGCCCGTGCGACGGCGCGTCGCAGCTTTTTTATTGCAACGCGCTGGTGTTGGCCTAGGGAAAACCCTATAATTCGCCATGTCCTAGGGAAAACCCTTAACCAGCAGTCAACTGGGAGTCGCCATGAGCTTGATCCTTGCCCTGTTCCAAAAGGTGAGCGACCTCTTCGCATCGCCGTATCTGCCGATGGATTCCGATTACTCGTACGCAGCGCGTCATCGCGAAGCGCAACGTCTGCGCCGCGCGCAATACACGCCGTTCGGCTTGCCGCGCGACTGATCGAAGCGTAAGCGCTTCGGCCGCATGTGCGGCGCAACGCGCTTTTCCGTTTCCGGTCGGACCGCCAGGAAGATTCGACGAGGCCGGTTCCCAAGAGGGAGCCGGCCTCGTTGCATTTGCGGCGCGTGAATACGACGCGATGGCGCGCGGACTCGGCGGCAGCCGCGCCCGCGCCGTGTCATAGTGTTGCGCCAGATCACGCTACGTCACTTCTTCCATGTCCGACACCTACTTCTACGATCCCGCTCAAGGCCACGGCCTGCCTCACGATCCGTTCAAGGCGATCGTCGCGCCGCGCCTGATCGGCTGGATTTCGAGCCGCGCGAGCACCGGCGTGCTCAATCTCGCGCCGTACAGCTTTTTTGGCGCGTTCGCGTCGTTTCCGCCCGTCATCGGCTTTTCCAGTGAAGGGCGCAAGGACAGCATCGCGAATATCGAGGCAACGGGCGAATTCGTCTGGAATCTCGCGTCCAAGCCGCTTGCCACGCACATGAACCAGACCTCGGCGCCGGTTGCCGCCGACGTCGACGAATTCGCGCTCGCGGGTCTCACGCCCGCGCCGGGCCGTAACGTCGCGGTGCCGCACGTCGCCGAAGCGCCGGCGGCGCTCGAATGCAAGCTGTTGCAAGTGGTGCGGATCAAATCGCTCGACGGCACGCCGATGAACAACTGGCTCGCGCTCGGCCAGGTGGTGGGCGTGCATATCCGCGAGGAATTTCTGAAGGACGGCCTGTTCGACACGCACGCGGCGCAGCCGGTGATGCGCGCCGGTTATCGCGCCGACTACGCGCAGATCGGCGAGATGTTCCAGATGGTGCGCCCGGGCGCCTGACGCGGCGCGCGGCGGCGGCTTTCGGCGCGCGGCGGCTCGTGAGCCCATGCTGCGGCGGCGTTGCCGCTCCCCGCGCATGCGCCGATAATGGCCCGACAGCGCGTGGCGCGCGGGAGGCCTTCCATGCAATCTCCGGCGGGATCGGTGGCGGCGCTCAGTTCGGCCGCCGCGACGATGTTTTCGGTCGGCATGATCTTTCTCGGCTACTGGGGGCTGCACGAGTCCTCGGCGTGGCATGTGAGCGACGTGGTGGTGGTGGCGCTCGCGCTGCTGGGTTTCGCGTGCCTCGGCAGCGTTCCGTGGATCGCCACCTCGCCCGCCAAAGCCGACGACGAATCGCGCCTGATGCTCGCGCGGCGGGCGTTTCTGGTGGGCGTCGTGGCGGTTTGGGTTTCGATTGCGGTTTCGGTGATCTGGTGAGGCCGCTCGTGCGACATCGGCGCTTGCCCGAACGAATCAATCGGAATCGCCAGTAAAAAGGCGGCCGCAGCCGCCGGAAACTCCTTGACTGGAGCGCGCCGAATCCAGCTCATGGACTTGGATCACGCGCAATCGCTCACCCTCAAAAACGCGCGCGCATTCCCACCGTTCCCACGACCTGATTCGCCGTTGAAGACGCCCCGCCCGCCGTATTGATAAACGCCACGTAGTCATGCCCCGAAGCGTGCTGATACATCGCTTCGCCGTACACGTCGGTGCGCTTCGAAAGTTTGTACACCACCTGCGCGTCCACTTGCTGCCACTTCGGATCGGCGCCGTACGTGGTCGTGCGGTCCACGTGCGCGTCGGTGAAGGTGTAGGCGAGGCCCACGCTCCACGCCGGATTCAACGAGTAT
Source organism: Paraburkholderia sp. J41 (assembly GCF_905220235.1). NCBI lineage: Bacteria > Pseudomonadati > Pseudomonadota > Betaproteobacteria > Burkholderiales > Burkholderiaceae > Paraburkholderia > Paraburkholderia sp. J41. The sequence goes on from NZ_CAJMZE010000014.1 coordinate 70,064, forward strand.
TTGCCGTTCACTTCGTAGTTGTTGAAGCTCATGTCGCCGTTGCGCGAGCCGAACGCGCTCGTGCCCGCGTACTCGCTGCGTGTGAACACGAAGCCCGCCGTGGCCGGTCCGAACGCATAGTTGATGCCGCCGCCGAACGAACGCAAACGCGCCGCGCCGAGCGCGAAGCCGCCCTTGCCGTTGGCCGTCGATTCGGCGAGATCCACGGCGCCCGCGCTGCCCGCGCCCGCGCCTTGCGTGCCGTTCAATTGCAGATAGCCCGCCGCGATCGCGAGCGGTCCGTGGTTGTAGCTCGCGCCGAAGCTGTACGCGCGATTCGCGGAAAAGTCGGCTTGATTCGAGAACGCATAGAGCGCGCCGAATTTCAGGCCGCCATACGTGTTGCTCGTGAATTTCACCGCATTGCTGATGCGCAGCGAGTGATTGAGGTTGTCGTTGTCGAACGGATGCGCGAAACCGGCGTCGCCGAAAGTGCCCGCCGTGGCCGAAAGCGGTGCGACGAAATCCACGAGCGAGTCGTACTGGCGGCCCATCGTGAGCGCGCCGAGCGTGTCGCTCGCGAGGCCCGCATAAGCCTGGCGGCCGAACATGCGGCCGTCCTGGCCGGTCTTGCCGTTTTCCACGTTGAAGCCGTTTTCGAGCACGAATACCGCATGCAGGCCGCCGCCCAGATCCTCGCTGCCGCGCACGCCGAAGCGGCTGCCGTTGATGTTGCCGCTCGTCGCTTGCCAGAGCGCGTGGCCCGAGGCGTTGTTCGTGTACATGATGCCGGCGTCGATCAAGCCGTACAGCGTGACCGAGCTTTGCGCGTGCGCGGCGCTCGCGCCGACGAAGCCGATGGCGCCGAGCACGGCGGCGAGCGTTTTAGTGGGGTTCATGAAAAGCTCCTGAAGCGTGGGTTATCGACAGCGACAGGAGTGTAAGGAGCGCGCGCCGTCAGAAAATCGGCTGTGCGTGGAGAGGATTCTTCCGTATTCGAGAAGGATAAATTCATTCTCGCGTCATAATTTGTCGATGCCGGGATCAGGCGCAGGTAAGACAAAACGTCGGCGGAAAGAAAGCCGCGCCCGGCGAGTTTGGTACGATGCACGCTTTGCCAGCCGACCCGACCTGCCCACGTGAAGCGTTACGTGCCGTTGATCCGCGATCGAATCGCGATGTTGTTCGCCCGCCTCAAGTCCGCCGCCGCGCGGCTTTGCGCGCTTTCAGGCCCGCTCGCCGGTCGGTTCGTCAGGCAATGGCTTCGTCCCTTGCTCGCGCGCGCGTTCCATCGCGTCCGGCATCCGACGTTGCGCGGCGTGCTGCTTGCCGTCGCGGCGCTGCCCGCGCTGCTGCTGCTCTACACGATCGTGCTGATCCCGTTCACGCCGGGCATCGGCGACATTCGCAAGGCGCGCGTGGACGAGCCGGCGCAAATCCTTTCCGCCGACGGCAAGCTGCTCGCCGAGTTCAAGCCCTCGAACCGCGAATGGGTGCCGCTCGCGCAAATCTCGCCGCACATGGTCGACGCGCTGATTTCCACCGAAGATCACCGCTTCTACGAGCATCACGGCATCGACTTCAAGCGCACGGCGGGCGCGGCGCTGCACACGTTCTCGGGCGACCGGCAGGGCGGCTCGACCATCACGCAGCAACTCGCGCGCAATCTGTATCCCGACGAAATCGGCCGCGCGCCCACGCTCACGCGCAAGCTCAAGGAAGCGATCACGGCGTTCAAGATCGAGGCCGTCTACAGCAAGCCGCAGATTCTCGAAACGTATCTGAACACGGTGCCGTTTCTCTACAACGCTTACGGCATCGAGATGGCGGCGCGCACGTATTTCGGCGTTTCGGCGGATCAGCTCGACATTCTGCAAAGCGCCACGCTCACGGGCATGCTGAAGGGCAACGCCTACTACAATCCGGTGATCAATCCCGAGCGCGCGCTCGCGCGCCGCAACACCGTGCTCGGCCAGATGGTGAAGTACGGCAAGCTCAGCGAGGCGCAGTTCGCGACGCTTTCGAAAAAGCCCTTGCGCCTCGACTTCGAGCGGCAGACCGAAGCGCCCGGACCCGCGCCGCATTTCGCGCTGCAACTGCGCAAATGGCTGATTTCGTGGGCCGACCGCAACGACTACAACATCTATTCCGACGGCCTCGTCGTGCGTACGACGATCGACTCGCGGCTTCAGGCGATGGCGACGGCGGCGCTGCGTCAGCACGCGGCGCAACTGCAAGGCGTGGCGAACGGCGCGTGGAGCGGGCGCAACGGCTGCGTGGCGAGCAACGATCTGTTCGCCACGTTCATGCGCGAAACGCCCGACTACAAGCGCGCGCACGACGCGGGCGCAAGCGACGCCGATGCGCTCAAGCAGCTTGCCGCCGACCGCGCGTTCATGCGCGATCTGTGCAAGGACAAGACGGAAGTGCAGGCGGGCTTTCTCGCCATCGACCCGCGCAACGGCCAGATCAAGGCGTGGGTCGGCAGCCGCGATTTCACCGACGAACCGTTCGATCACGTTCAGCAGGCGCGCCGTCAGCCCGGCTCGACGTTCAAGCCGTTCGTCTACGGCGCGGCCTACGCGGCGGGCGCGAAACCGACCGACACGTTTGTCGATCAACCGGTGGAAATTCCGCTGCGCGGCGGCGAAATCTGGAAGCCCACCGACGACGTGCCGCCCAGCAATCGCCCGATGACGTTGCGCGACGCGCTCGCGTACTCGCGCAACCGCATCACGGCGCAACTCGTGCAGACGGTCGGCGCGGACAAGGTGGCGAATCTCGCGCGCGCGATGGGCGTGCGCGACAGCCAGCTCGATCCGGTGCCCTCGCTCGCGCTCGGTACGAGTCCGGTCACGCTGAAGGAAATGGTTTCCGCCTACAGCACGATCGCCAACGACGGCTCGTATCTCGAGCCGCGCATGGTGACGCGCATCGAAAACCGCAAAGGCGAGGTGCTCGCCGAATTCGCCGATGCATCGCCGCAGCGCGCGCTTTCGGCGGCGGCGGATCGCACGCTGCTCGACACCATGCGCGACGTGGTGAATCGCGGCACCGGCGCGAGCATTCGTTCGCGTTTCGGCATTCGCGCGGACGTGGCGGGCAAGACCGGCACCACGCAAGGCAACACCGACGGCTGGTTCATTCTGATGGACCCGCAACTGGTGGCGGGCGCGTGGGTCGGTTTCGACGACGGCCGCGTGACGCTCGACGACTACTGGGGCCAGGGCGCGCGCAGCGCGTTGCCGATCGTGGGCGACTTCTTCCAGCGCGCGCTGCGCTCGCGCCTCGTCGATCCGCGTGCGCGCTTCGACACCGAAATTGCGCCAGGCACGTTCGACACGTTCCGCGACAAGCTGCGCGCATGGATCGACGCGCTGTTCCACAAGCGCGACAGTGCGCCGCCGCCGAGCGCGCCGGTCCATCACGCGCCGCCGCGCGTGCCGGCTCCGGCTTCCGCTCCCGAGCCCGCATCGCCGGCGGCGCCGGCTTCCTCGGTCACGGAAGTGTGGGAAAGCGGCGGCGGCGTGCCGTCGGGTGCGTCGGGCGCGTCGGCGACGCGTGACATGGGCTTGCCGCCGATCATCGGTCCGGCGAGCGCGCCGCCGTCCACGCCGCCCGCGCCGCCGTCGTATCCGGCGCAGGAACCGTCGCTTGCGCCCACGCCGACCCCCGACATCGCCGATCCCGACACGCCGGGCGCGAGCGCGAGCTACACGCCGCCCGTCGCGCAGCCGCAAGGGCAGTGACGCGCACGCCGGTTTTCGCGCCGCCGCGCGCATCGCGGCGGCGCGTTTCGATATTGCGGTTCGCCATCGGCTCGCGTCGCCGTGGATCGACGTGCGCGATTCGCTCGCGTGGGCGGCGCATCGCGAAAATTACGGCGTTCTCACTTTGATCTGACGCAAACTCTGCTGCGCTAACGTGCGGTTTTGACACTTCCTGACAGCGCGCCATTTTGAGTTCCGCTAGTCTCGCGGCGATCCGGGTTTGGCGGACGGAACGCGCCGCGCCGCCTCGTCCGCGCCTATCTATCGAGTTGGAGTCAATCGCAATGTCCTATATGTCCCGCTGGATTCGCACGCTGTGCAGGGTCGCGTTCGTGTCCGTCACGGCCGGCGCCATGCTGCCCGCGCTCTCTCATGCTGCCCCGACCGCCACGCTGCCCGCCGGCGCCATGGCGCTCGTGAATGGCCAGACCATTCCGCAAGCGACGCTCGACGAAGCCGTGCGCAAGGTGACGAGCAACGTCGGCGCGCCCGACACGCCGCAACTGCGCGCGGCGCTCAAGCAGGATCTGATCGCGCGTGAACTGCTGCGCCAGCAGGCGCTGCGCGCGCACTACGACCAGCGCCCCGAAGTCGCGCAGGCGCCCGCCGAGCAGAAAACCGACGCCGCGATCCGTGCGTGGGTCATGGACAACGTCCACGGCGCGCCCGTGACCGACGGCGACGTCAAGGCGCGCTACGACGCCGTCATCAAGACGCTCGGCAAGGACGAGTACAAGCCGCAGGTGATCGCCGTGGCCGACGAGGCGACCGCCAACACGGTGATCGCGGCTTCGAAGTCGGGCAAGCCGTTTGCCGATCTCGCGCGCGAAAACGGCATTGGCGCCACCAAGGCGAACGCGGGCGCGATGCCGTGGATCAGCTTCAGGCTGCCGCTTGCCGAAGGCAACACGCATGGCGTGCCGATGCCGCTCGCGCAGGCCATCACGAGCCTCAAGCCGGGTGAAACGCTGGCGCAGCCGCTCAAGGCCGGCGACGGCTGGCTGGTCGTGCGTCTCGAAGCGAAGCGCCCGATGGCGATGCCGAAGTTCGACGCGTCGAAGGACGAGATTCGCGGCACGCTGCAAGCCGAGGCAATGGACCGCGCGGTCGCGCAGCGCGTGTCGCAGCTCGCGCAGGAAGCGACGATCGTCGAATAAGCGCGGCATTGCCGCTCTCGAAGCAAAAAAATGCGGCGCTCGATGCGCCGCATTTTCTTTGGCACGGCCATTTACACCGCGCGTTTGCTCACGCGAGCGCCGCTTACCGGCTTCGCGCCGAAACCCGCCGCTTCGCGGCGCTCAATCGCGCACCTTGAACACGGAAACGAGTTCCGCCAGCGTGGCCGCATGTTCGTGGAGCGCGGCCGCCGCGCGTTCCGCATCGCCCACCAGCACCGCGTTCTGCTGCGTGGCCGCGCCGATCTGCGAGACGGCGATGTTGACCTGCTCGATGCCGCCCGACTGCTCGCGCGACGCCACGCTGATCTCGCCGATGATGCCGCGCACTTCCTCCACGCGCGCCACGATATCGCGCATGGTCGTGCTTGCTTCGCCCGCGAGGCGGTAGCCGGTTTGCACCGTCGCCGACGACTCCGCGATCAATTCCGCGATTTCCTTCGCCGCCGCCGCGCTGCGCTGCGCGAGCGCGCGCACTTCGCTCGCGACCACGGCGAAGCCCTTGCCGTGCTCGCCCGCGCGCGCGGCTTCCACGGCGGCGTTCAACGCGAGAATGTTGGTCTGGAACGCGATGCCGTCGATCACGCCCGTGATGTCGGCGATCTTCTGCGAGGCGCGGCTGATGTCGTTCATCGTTTCCACCACGCGTCCCACCGCGTGGCCGCCGCCCAGCGCCGCGTCGGCCGCGCTGCTCACCACCGTGTTGGCGCGCGCGGCGTGATCGGCGTTTTGCTGCACCGTCGAAGTCAGTTCCTCCATGCTCGCGGCGGTTTCCTCCAGGCTGCTCGCCTGGCTCGCGATGCGCGCCGCGATCTCGCCGCTGCCCGAAGCGATGCGCGACGTGTCCTCGCTCATCTGCGCGGTCGCGCCGCGCACTTGCGCGACGATTTGCGCGAGTCCTTCGCCGATGCCGTCGATGGCGCGCGTGAGGCGGCCGATCTCGTCGGCGCCCGTGGGCGCGCCGGCGTCCGGCAGCGCGGGATCGGCGGCTTTTGCCGCGATGCGCACCGTGAGGTCGCCCGCCGCGAGCTGGCCCGCCGCGCGCGCCGCGGCGTCGAGCGGACGGCTCACGAGACGGCGCGCCGCAGAGATCGAAAGCGCCGCGAACGCCGCCACCAGCACGAGGCCGATGGCCGCGAAGCGGTCGCGCGTGGCGGTCACGTCGGCCATGATTTCGTCGTCCGCCGCCACGCCGCCCACGAGCCATTGCCATTGCGGCACGGTCACGAACGAGGCGAATTTCGCGCGCGCGCCGTGCTCGCCGAGCGTCGCGTCGGCGGCGGTGTAGTCGAGCGTGCCTTCGCGCGCGGCCAGCATCTTCGACCACGGCGCGTCGCTGTCGTCGTAATGACGGCCCACGGCCGAGGGATGCACGAGGAACGTGCCGCGCGCCGGACCGTCCGACGCGTCGATCACGAAGTAATAACCCGTCGCGCCAATCTTCAGCTTGGCGATCTCGCTCTTGAGCGCGTCGATCTGCGCGCCCACGTCCACGCCCACGAACAGCGCGCCGATCACGCGGCCGCCAGCGTCGCGAATCGGCCGGTATTGCGTGATGTACTGCTTGCCGAACAGTTGCGCGAGGCCCGTATAGCTGCGGTTCGCGAGGATCGGCGCGTAGGCCGGGCCCTTGCGGTCGAGCAGCGTGCCGATCGCGCGCGTGCCGTCTTGCTTCTTGAGCGAAGTGGTCACGCGCACGAAGTCGTCGCCGCTGCGCGCGAACACCGTGGCGATCGCGCCGCTGCGCGCGAGAAACTGGTCGGGAATCGTGAAATCGAGATTCAGCACGCGGTCGCCGGACTTGAACGTGGGCGTGGGCTGGCCCGCGATATCGACGGTCTGCGCCGGGTCGAGCGCGAACTCGCCGGGCAGGAAGCTCGCGAACAACGTCATCGAGCGGTCGACTTCGGCGGCGAGCGCGCCGTCGATGAGCGAGATCGACGAGGCAACCGAACGGTCTTTCTCGGCGATGCGCGCGCGCACCTGGTCGCCGATCTGCGTGGCGGCCGCGCGCGTGAGCGTCCAGGTGAACGCCGCGAAAATCAACGCGACGATGACGCAGGACAGCAAGGCGAGGCGCACGCCGACACTCGTGCGGCGCGAAAAACGTGAAAGCATGAAATCGTTTCCAGATAACGGCGGGATGAGCGCGCACCAAAAAGCGGCGTTCGCATGACACATTACGGCGCACTTGCGGCCAACCTTTAGGGTTGACCGCTCCTGGGCCATCTCCGCGCCACGGCGTTGTATCAACTGGGATATTTCGTTCGAGATATGCCGAGCGGTTTTTCGTCGCCGAAAGCAAAAACGGCGCATCGAAGCGCCGTTTGCGGATCGCGCTGGCGCGCCGCGCCGCTAGCGCCGCGCGCGCCAGCGGCGCAGCAGCAGCGCGTTCGTCACGACGCTGACGCTCGAAAACGCCATTGCCGCGCCCGCGATCATCGGATTGAGCAGCCCGAACGCCGCGAGCGGTATGCCGATCAGGTTGTAGACGAACGCCCAGAACAGGTTCTGCTGGATCTTGCGCCAGGTGCGCCGCGAGATGTCGATGGCGGCCGCGACGAGCGCCGGGTCGCCGCGCATCAGCGTGATGCCGGCGGCGTGCATGGCCACGTCGGTGCCGGTTGCCATGGCGATGCCGATATCGGCGGCGGCCAGCGCGGGCGCGTCGTTGATGCCGTCGCCGGCCATCGCCACGATGCCGCCCGTGCGGATCTTGAGGTCGCGGATCGTGCGCGCCTTGTCGTCGGGCAGCACTTGCGCATGCACTTCGTCAATGCCGAGTTGCGCCGCCACGGCCGCCGCGCTGCCCGCGTTGTCGCCGGTCACGAGCACGCTGCGCACGCCCATTGCCTTGAGGGTCGCGACGGCTTCGCGCGCCGTGGGCTTTAGCGTGTCGCCGAACGCCAGCAGCGCGAGCACGGCCCGGTCGCGGGCGTCGTCGTGCGGCGCGATCAGCCACGAAACCGTGTTGCCTCCGTTCTCCAGCGTTTGCGCGCGCGCGGCGAGCGCGGGCGGCACGGCGAGCGCGAGTTCGTCGATCCAGCGGGCGCTGCCGATGGCGAGCCGGCGGCCGTTCACTTCGGCTTCCACGCCGCGTCCGGGCACCGCGCGGGCGTGCCGGGTCTCCAGCGGCGCCGCGCGATGGGCTTCGCTTTCGTAGGCCCGCACGACGGCCTTGGCGAGCGGATGATCGCTCTGGCGCTGCACGGCGGCGGCGAGCGCGAGCGCGTCCGCGCGCGTGATGCCGTCGGCGGTGTCGAGCGCCGTGAGCGCGGGCTGGCCGAGCGTGAGCGTGCCGGTTTTGTCGAAAGCGACCACGCCCACGTCGTGCGCCGTTTCCAACGCTTCGGCGTCCTTGATGAGCACGCCGTGACGCGCGGCCACGCCGGTGCCCGCCATGATGGCGGCGGGCGTGGCGAGACCGAGCGCGCATGGGCACGCGATCACGAGCACGGCCACGGCGTCGAGAATGGCGGTTTCGGCGTTCGCGCCCGCCAGCAGCCAGCCGCCGAGCGTGACGACGGCAATTGCCAGGATCGCGGGCACGAACACGGCGCTCACGCGATCGACGAGACGCTGAATGGGCGCCTTTTCCGCCTGCGCGCTCTCGACCAGACGGATGATGCGCGCGAGCGTGGTTTCCGCGCCGATGGCCGTGGTGCGCACGGCGAGCGCGCCTTCGCCGTTGATCGAACCGGCCGTCACGGCGTCGCCGGGCGACTTCGGCACGGGCAGGCTCTCGCCCGTAATCAGCGATTCGTCGATATGGCTGCGGCCGTCGATCACCACGCCGTCCACCGGCAAGCGCTCGCCCGGACGCACCGCCACGAGCGTGCCCACGCGCACTTGCGCGAGCGGCGCGTCGCGTTCGGCGCCGGTTGCCTCGTCGCGAATGCGCGCGCGTTCCGGGCGCAGCGCGTTGAGCGCGCGAATGGCGTCGGTCGTCTGGCGCTTCGCGCGCGCTTCGAGCCACTTGCCGAAGCGCACGAGCGTGATGACGACCGCCGACGCCTCGAAGTACAGGTGCGCCATGTCGCCGGGATGCGCGGTCATCTCGTAGACGCTCACGCCCCACGCCGCCGAGGTGCCGAGCGCGACGAGCAGGTCCATGTTGCCCGCGCCCGCGCGCACGGCTTTCCACGCGGCTCGGTAAAAGCGCGCGCCGAAGCCGAACTGCACGACGCTCGCGAGCGCGAGTTGCACGAGCGCGGGCAGCATGGCGTGCGCGCCGAACCACGCGCCGATCATCGGCACGAGCAGCGGTGCGGTGAGCGCGGCCGAAATCAGCACGGCGCGCCATTCGCGGCGCGCTTCGTCGGCTTTCGACAGCGTTTGCGCGGACGTTTGCGCGGCGGCCTCGTCTGCGTCGGCGGCGAGCGGCGTGGCTTCGTAACCGGCTTTCTTCACGGCGGCCACGATCCGGTCCTGCAAATCGCCGGTCAGCGGCGCGCGCAGGTTGACGGTGGCCTGCTCGGTCGCGAGGTTCACGCTCGCGCCGGCCACGCCGGGCACGCGCGCGAGCGCCTTTTCCACGCGCATCGCGCAGGCGGCGCAGGTCATCCCGCCAATGGCGAAGGCCGTGCTCTCGGTCGCCACGGGCACGGCCTCGTAGCCCGCCTTGCCGACGGCGGCGGCGAGCGCGGCGGGCGCCACGCCTTCGACGGACTCGACGGTGGCTTTTTCGGTGGCGAGATTGACGGAGGCGCGCGTCACGCCCGGCACCCTGGCAAGCGCCTTTTCCACGCGCGTCGCGCACGCGGCGCAGGTCATGCCGCGGATTTCGAATTCGGCGACGGCGGTGTTCGTGGCGGCGCTGGCGCTTCGCGCGGCCGGATCGGCAATTAAGGGTTCGTTCATGATGGAAGTGAACGCGGGAGATATCGTTGTCAGGCAGTATCTACGTTCCCATCATGGGAAGGTCAAGAGGCCGTTTGCTTTCTTTTGCATTGCCGTTTCGGACGAATCGTTGCGTGCGAAATCTCCGCTCTATCTGTGAGGCAGAATTACTTCTGACAGACTTTTCACACGCCAGCGCGGGCGATACGATAGCATCCGCCGGCAATGGCACTTTGTCGCGCGCATCGACGACGGTCCTTGGGGGGACCCGCGCGCGACGCATGCCGGCCGACGTCTTTTCCTGGACCGCCTGCTTCGCACATCAATTACCAATGACAACAATACGTCGAGAGTTTTCCCTGTTGCGCACTTGTCTTGCGCTAACGGGTTTCGCGTTGATGGCGGGTTGCGCGTCCGCGCCCGACACCGCCGCGCCGAAGGCCAGCAACGGCTGGGTGAAAGACGAAGTATCCGATTCCTACGTGTTCGGCTATCCGCTCGTGCTGATGGACGTCACGCGCGAGGCCGCCACCGGCAACGCGCCCGGCCAGGCCGCGCCGAACACGCTGCGTCACGCGCAGTCGTTGCCGCCCGTGGGCGCGTCCAGCCCGCCGGAGCCGAACCTCGACACGCTCGCGTCCAGCGGCTGGCTCGACGTTTCGAGCGAACCCGTGATCGTCGCGCTACCCGATTCGCATGGCCGCTATCTCGACGCGCGCGCGCTCGACATGTGGACCAACGTGGTCTGGTCGACGGCCGCCGCACAGGGCGGCGAGCACGTTGCCGGCCAGAAGGCGCAAACGATTGCATTCGTGCCCGCCGGCTGGAAAGGCACGCTGCCCGCGCGCGCGAAGCGTGTGGACGTGAGCACGCGCTACGTGTGGTTCCTCGCGCGCGTGCAGACGCGGGGCGGCGCCGACCTCGCGGCCGTGCGGCGCTTGCAGCGCGGCATTCGGGTGGAGCCGCTTTCGGCGTGGGACGATCGCGGCGCGCGCTCGGCACGCGGCAACGAGCCTGGCGGCGCGACGCAGAGCGGCGATCCCGTCGCGTCCGGCACGCCCGCGGCGCAAGTCGCGGCGCTCGACGCCAACGGTTTCTTCACGCGCCTCGCGACCGCGCTCGAGGACAATCCGGGCACGTCCGACGACGCGCATGCGATCAAGATTCTCGGCGATATCGGCGTGCAGCCCGGCGATCCCGCGCAGTTGCCCTCGGGCGCGAAAGTCAAGCCGATCGTCGATGCGGGTTTCGCCGACGGCCGCGCGCGCGTCGCCACGCCGCCTTCGAATCTGCTGGCGGGCAACGGCTGGCTCTGGATCGGCGACGACGCGGGCAACTACGGCGCCGACTATGCGTTGCGCGCCTACGCGGCGTACGCTTCGCCGGGCCTGCCCACGAGCCGCGACGAAGTGCGCGCGCGCGTGAGCCAGGACAGCGACGGTCACGCGCTCAACGGCGCGAACCGCTACACGATCCACTTTGCCGCGAAGCAGTTGCCGCCCGCGCGCGCGTTCTGGTCGATCACGGCCTACACGACCGACGGCGCGCTCGACGCGGACTCGCCGGTGCGCGTGGCGTTCGGCGACCGCGCGGGCGCGCGCCGCAACCGCGACGGCTCGCTCGACGTGCAGGTGAGCGCCGAGCGCCCGCGCGGCGCGTCGAACTGGGTGCCGGTGCCGCACGGCGACTTCCGCCTCGTGCTGCGCCTGTACGCGCCGAAGCCGCAAGCCACCGACGGCTCGTGGCAGCCGCCGGCGGTCGAGCGCCGCTGATTTTTGGGCGCTTGCGAGTGCTTACGGGCGCTTGTGAGTGCTTGTGAGTGCTGACGGCGGCTTGTGGGCGCTCACGGGCGCTCACCGTCGCTGCCGCTCGCGCATCGCGTCGTGTTCTCGATCGCCATCCGTTCGCGCATCGTTCGCGCATCTTCCCGCACGCGGCGCCTGTCACCGGCGCCGCGCTCGCGCAACGTTTCCTGACTTCCTGATGCCGGTTTGACCTGCGTTCGCGATGGGCGATGCGCGCGGGCGTTTTACCGTCGTCGCGCTTGCCATCGGGCCTATACTTTCGCGTGTCGTGGACGCCGCGTCGCGCGCCGTCCGTCACCGTCCCACGTCGCGCGGCGGGCCAGTTGCCGCGTCATCCGCAAGCAAGCATGGCAAGCCTGAACAAAGCGTCGCTCAACTCTTCCCTGCAATCGGTGCGCGCCGTCGCGCGTGCGCCGCGCACCCGCCGCGTTTTCGCGGGCGTGCTCGTCTTTCTCGTCGTGTTCGGGCTGCTCGGGTTTTTCGCCGCGCCGCCGCTCATTCGCCATGTCGCCGAACAGCAGTTGAGCAAGCAGCTCGACCGGCCCGTCACGATCGGCCGCATTGGCCTGAATCCGTACACGCTTCGCCTCGAAGCCGATAACGTGCATGTCGGCGAACGCGGCGGCAACGGCAGTTTCTTCGACGTCTCGCGCGCCGTCGTGCGGGCTTCGTGGTCGTCGGTGTTTCGCGCCGCGCCTATCGTCGACGAAGTGCAGATCGACTCGCCGCGCGTGAACATCGTGCGGCTCGATGCGCAGCGCTTCAATTTCACCGATCTGATCGAAAAATTCTCGAAGCCTTCGCAGCCGTCGAGCAAGCCGACGCTGTTTTCGGTGTCGAACATTCGCGTGGAAAACGGGCAGATCACGTTCGACGACCGTCTGCTCAACGAGAAGCACGTGGTCGATCGCTGGTCGCTCGGCATTCCGTTCATTGCCACCTTGCCGTCGAAAACCGACATCTTCGTGGAGCCGCTGCTGCGCGCGCGCATCGACGGCGCGAGCACGCTCGCCATCGACGGCAAGACCAAGCCGTTCGCCGCGTCGCGCGAGTCGGAAGTGGAACTGCGCATGACCGGTCTCGACGTGCCGAAGCTGCTGAGCTATGCGCCCGCGAAGCTGCCCGTCAGCGTGACGAGCGGGCGGCTCACGACCGACCTCAAGCTCGCTTTCGTGATGACGGGCGAGAAGCCGACGCTGCGCGTCTCCGGCACGACCGATCTCGCCGACCTGCGGGCCACCGACGCCGCGCACGCGCCGCTCGTCAACGCGCGCGCCTTGCATCTGGCGGCGGCTTCGCTGGAACCGTTCAGCAACATTTATCGTTTCGACGAGATCCGGCTCGACGCGCCCACGGTCTGGCTCGCGCGCGACAGGCAAGGCGTGCTGAGCGTCGAAAAGCTCGTGGGCGCGCCCGCCGCGAGGACGGAGCGAACGGCCGCGCAGGGCGTTGCTGCCGCGCCTGCGCCGGGCGCTTCGGCGGCGGCTGCTTCCGGTTCCGCTTCCGCTCCTGTTTCCGCTTCCGCTTCCGCTTCCGCCTCGGCGGCTTCGGCTCCCGCTTCGAGCGCGCAAAACGCCGAAGCGAAACCCGCGCCGCTCGATCTTTCGATCCGCCATTTCGCGCTCGACGACGGCACACTGCACATTCACGACGAAGCGCCTTCGCGGCCGGTCGACGTCGATCTCACGCAACTGGCCGCCACGCTCGCGAATTTTTCGACGACGGCGAAAGCGCCCGCGCCTTATACGCTCGCGCTCGCTATTCGCGACGGCGGCGCGGCGAAGGTCTCGGGCGCGCTGAGTCTCGCCGCCAAAACCGCCGACGCGAACATCGCGCTGCAAGGCGTGAATCTGCCGCCCGCGCAGCCGTACATCGACAACGCCACGGCCGCGCAAATCGTCGACGGCAAACTCGATCTGAATGCCACGCTCAAGGCGAATTGGGGCGCGCAGCCGGTTGCCGTGCAGATCGGCCAGAGCACGCTCGGCCTTGCCTCGCTCAAGGTCGCGGCGCGCGGCGAGAAAACGCCGGCCATCTCGCTCGCGCAGGGCACGGTGAAACTGGACAGCATCGACCTCGCGGCGCGCAAGGTGCAGATTGCTTCCGTCGATGCGAGCGGCCTGGGCGTCAACGTGGCGCGCCAGAAAGACGGCAAGATCGACCTGCTGCGGCTGGCCGCGCCGCACGAAGCCGCGCCCGAGCGCACGGCCATTCGCAAGGCGCAGAAGTCGGTGCGGGAAGGCCCGGCCTGGCATTACGCGATCGACACGCTCAACGTGAGCAACGGCGCCGTCAATTTCACCGACAAAGCCGCGCCGCGCCCGGTCAAGCTCGCCATCGCGCCGCTCGATCTCAAGGTCCGGCAGATCAGCGACGACATGCGTCGCGCGCTGCCCATCGACCTCAAGGCCACCGTCAATCGCAAAGGCACGCTCGCGCTCGGCGGCAGCGTGAACCCGACGCCGCTCAAGGCGCAATTGAAGATCGACGCGAACCGGCTGGACGCCGCCGCGTTCGAGCCGTATTTCGGCAATCAGCTCAATGCCGTGATCGCGAGCGCGCTGCTCGACCTGAACGGGCAACTCGCGGTGGAGCAGGACAAGTCGCTCAAGGCGAACTATCGCGGCGACGCGGCGCTCGTGGACGTGCGCATGCTCGACAAGGCGACCTCCGGCCCGTTCGCGGGCTGGCGCTCGCTCGCGCTCTCGAACCTCAAGGCGAATTACGACGACGCGCGCGGCACCGACGTGGATGCGAGCCGCGTGACCTTCGCGGGTTTCTATGGCCGCGTGGTGCTCGACGCGCAAGGCAAGCTCAACCTCAAGAACGTGGTGGCGCACGAAACCGGCGAGGCGCAGTCCCTCACCCAGGGCGCGATCGCTTCCGACGCCAAACGCGGCGGCCGCGAGCCGGTGCCGCTTTCGCCGCAAGCGAACGCGCCTGCCGCCGCCGCTTCGGCCGCGGTCGCGGCTTCCGCGCCCATCGTGCAGGCCGCGCAAGCGCCGAAGCATCCGGTGCGTCTGCACTTCGGCCAGCTCGTGCTGCAAAACGGCCGCGTCAATTACACCGACAACTTCATCAAGCCCAATTACAACGCCGATCTCGTGCAGATCCAGGGCACCGTGGGCGCGTTCGGCACCGAATCGACGGCGCCCGCGCCCGTGGACGTTTCCGCGAAACTCGCCGCGAACGGGCCGATCACCATCAAGGGCAGCGTGAATCCGCTGATCGACAAGCCGTCGCTCGACCTGACGGCCACGGCGCACGACATCGAACTCACGAATCTCACGCCGTATTCGACCAAGTACGCGGGTTATCCGATCACGAAGGGCAAGCTCAACGTCGACCTGCATTATCAGCTCGCCAACGAGCAGCTCACCGCGAACAATCACATCTTCATCGACCAGCTCACATTCGGCGATCATGTCGACAACGACACGGCCACCAAGCTGCCTGTGCGTCTCGCGATTTCGCTGCTGAAGAACCGGCGCGGCGAGATCGACGTGAACGTGCCGGTGTCAGGCTCGCTCTCGAATCCCGAATTCAGTCTGGGCGGCCTGATCTGGAAGGCCGTGCTCAACCTGATCGCGAAGGCCGTGACGGCGCCGTTCTCGCTGCTCGCGAACGCGTTCGGCGGCGGCGGGGAAGAACTCGGCTACGTGGAGTTCGCGCCGGGCACGGCCACGCTCACCGATGCCGACAACGGCAAGCTCGACAAGATCGCGAAGGCGCTCGACGACAAGCCGTCGGTCAAGATCGACCTGATCGGCCGCGCCGATCCCGCCGTGGATACGTCCGCGCTGCGCGAGCAATACGTGGACGATCTCGTGCGCCAGGAAAAGGTGAAGGACACGGTGGGCAACGGCGAAAGCGTCGATACGTCGCAAGTGAAGGTCGACGCCAAGGAATACCCAAAGTATCTGACGAAAGCGTATAAGGACGCCGACTTCAAAAAGCCGCGCAACCTGATCGGCATGACCAAAACGCTGCCCGAGAACGACATGAAGCAGGCGCTCGCCGAACACGCCGCCGTGGACGAAGCCGCGTTGCGCGATCTCGCGCAGCGGCGCGCGCAAGCCGTGCAGCAGTATTTCGACGGCAAGGTGGATTCGAGCCGCGTGTTCATCGTTGCGCCGAAGCTCGACGCCAAGGGTATCGACGACAAAGGCGCGACCACGCGCGTCGATTTCGGCCTGAAATAGCGCCTCTTTAGCCCGCGCGACGCCGCTTCTGCGGCTTCGCGAACGCCTGCGTTTCGATTACCCGGGCAAGCGTCGCGAACGCGGGCGCGATCTGCTCGTGCGGCACGCACGCATAACCCGTCAGCAGTCCCTGCGGCGGCTGCCGCGTGCTGTAGTAGGCCGTGAGCGGGCGCACGATCACGCCCGCTTCGAAAGCCGCGGCGGTAATGGCGCGGTCGTCGGCGTCGGCGGGCAAACCGAGCACGAAATGCAGGCCCGCTTCGTCGCCCATGACGGGCAGCGCGTCGCCGAAATGCTGCGTCACCGCGTCGATCAATAGCTGGCGGCGCTCGCCGTAAAGCGTGCGCATGCGGCGCACGTGCGAGGTGAGATAGCCGTCCATGATGAATTCGGCGAGCACGGCTTGCTGCATCAACTGGCCCTCGCGATACAACTCCGCCACGCCGGTGCGGAAGGTGGCCGCGAGCCGCTCGGGCACGACCATGTAGCCGATGCGCAAGCCCGGAAACAGCAGCTTGCCGAGACTGCCCACGTAAATCACGCGGCCCGAGTCGTCGAGCCCTTGCAGCGAGGCGAGCGGCCGGCTGCCGTAGCGGAACTCGCTGTCGTAGTCGTCCTCGATGATCCACACCTTGTGCTGGCGCGCGAATTCGAGCAGCGTGCGGCGGCGCGCGAGACTCATCACCATGCCGAGCGGATATTGATGCGACGGCGTGACGAGCGCCATGCGCGGCGGCTCGCGCAAATCGGCTTCGCGCGGATTCAGCCCTTCCTCGTCGACGGGAATGGGCGCGAGCGTCAACCCCGACGACTGCAATACGCTGCGCGCGCCCCAATAGCACGGCTCCTCGACCCACGCGCGGTCGCCCACATCGGCGAGCAGGCGCACGGCCAGGTCGATCGACTGGTGAATGCCGGTCGTGATGATGATCTGATCCGGCGTGCAACGCACCGAGCGCGCCACGCGCAAATAGTCCGAAAGCGCGCGCCGCAGCGGCCGGTAGCCGCCGCCGGGCGCATACGTGAGCAGGCCGTGATTCGCCGATTTCCACAGACGCGATTGCAGGCGGCTCCAGGTGCGCGCCGGAAATTCGGCCACGTCGGGCACGCCCGGCATGAACGCGCCCCACTGTTTCGCGGAAACGCCCGCTTCGTCGATCAGGCGCTGGCCGCGCTTCGACATGTCGCCGCGCGGGCAGGTCGCGCGCACTTCGGCGTCGGGCGCGGCGCCGGGCGCGCTTTCCGCGTTCGCGGGCGGGTTCACGGCGGCGCTGTCCGGGCGCGTGTCGGCCACGTAGGTGCCGCTGCCCGTGGTCGAGATCACGTAGCCTTCGGCGCTCAGTTGATCGTACACGTGCAGCACCGTGTTGCGCGCCACGCCCAGGTCGCCCGCGAGCGTGCGCGAGCTGGGCAGTTTCGTGCCGGGCGCGAGCCGGCCGGTGAGGATGGCTTGCTGCATGAGTTGCAGAAGCTGGCGGTAAGCCGGTTCGGCGCTGCGTTTGTCGAGTTGCGCCGCGAGCCAGTCGGACAGGATCACCATGGCCTAAGTGGTTCCATCGGGAATAATGAAATGGCTCCATGGAATAGAGCCTAACCCATCTATAGTAATTCGCACGTTAGCTCCGGTTAATGCCTTTGTCGGGCATTTTTAACTGGACCCAAAAAACGCGGTTTGCCGCAGGCAAACATCTGAGGAATAAGGAAGGAGACCGGCGATGAAAACCTCGGACGTGATCGTCAGCTTTCGCGGCGTGCGCAAGACGTACGACGGCGAAACGCTCGTCGTCAAGCAACTCGACCTCGATATTTACCAGGGCGAGTTTCTGACGCTGCTCGGGCCGTCCGGGTCAGGGAAAACCACGTGTCTGATGATGCTCGCGGGTTTCGAGTTTCCTACCGGAGGCGAGATTCGCCTCGAAGGCAAGCTGCTTAACAACGTGCCGCCGCATAAGCGCGACATCGGCATGGTGTTTCAGAACTACGCGCTGTTTCCGCATCTCACCGTCGAGCAGAACGTGGCGTATCCGCTCGGCGTGCGCAAGGTGCCCGCGGCGGAGCGCGCGCAACGCGTGAACGACGCGCTCAAGATGGTGCGCATGGAAGGGTTCGCGAAGCGTTATCCGGCACAGCTTTCGGGCGGCCAGCAGCAGCGCATTGCGTTGGCGCGCGCGCTCGTGTTCGAGCCCAAGCTCGTGTTGATGGACGAGCCGCTCGGCGCGCTCGACAAGCAGCTTCGCGAGCACATGCAGTACGAACTGAAGTCGCTGCACGAAAAGCTGGGCGTGACGTTCGTGTACGTGACGCACGACCAGGGCGAGGCGCTCACGATGTCGGACCGCGTGGCCGTGTTCGACAAGGGCATCGTGCAGCAGCTCGACAGCGTGGACCGGCTGTACGAGTCGCCGTGCAACGAGTTCGTGGCCAACTTCATCGGCGACAGCAACCGGCTGCGCGGCACCATCGCCGCCGTGGACGGTGAGTTCTGCGAAATACATCTTGCCGACGGCACGCGCCTCAAGGGCCGCAACGTCGCGGGCGCGCAGGCCGGAGCAAGCGCCGTGGCGTGCATCCGGCCCGAGCGCATGAAGCTCGCGGCGCACGGCGCGCAGCGCAACGGCGCAACCGCCAACGCGCTGGCGGGCGAGGCGCGCGGCCTGATCTATTTCGGCGACCACGTGCGCATGCGCTGCGGTTTGCCTCAGCAAGACGAGTGCTTCGTGAAAGTGCCGCTCGGCACGCAGGCGCTCGACCAGTTCGCGCCCGGCCAGCCGGTCGCGCTCGAGTTCGCGCCGGAACATCTGCGCGTGTTCGCGTGAAGCGCGCGGGCGCGGCGCACGCCATGCGCCTCGCACGACGCCTCGACGACCGGGCCGCGATCGCATTAAAGCGTTCCGGCGATTCAGCGGCCCGGCATGACAAGCCACCAAGGAGAAGGGACTCAACCATGAAGCAGATCGGCAACATGCGCGTTGCAGCAGTCGCGGCCGCGCTCGCACTTTCGTTCGGCGTGGCGCACGCCGCGGAGCTGACCGTCGTGAACTTCGGCGGCGCGAACGGCAATGCGCAAAAGGCGGCGTTCAACGAGCCGTTCCAGTCGCAAACGGGCAACAAGATCACCGCTGTCGAATACAACGGCGAACAGGCCAAGGTGAAAGCCATGGTCGAAGCGAAGCACGTGAACTGGGACGTGGTGGAAGTCGAAACCGGCGATATCGCGCGCGGCTGCGACGAAGGTCTCTACGAGAAGCTCGACTGGGCCAAACTCGGCAACAAGAGCGACTTCATGAAGGCCGCGCAGCAGCCGTGCGGCGCTGGCTTTTTCGTGTGGTCCACGGCGCTCGCCTATAACGCCGACAAGCTCAAGAGCGCGCCCACGGGCTGGGCCGACTTCTGGGACACGAAGAAATTCCCGGGCAAGCGCGGCATGCGCAAGGGCGCGCAATACAACCTCGAATTCGCGCTGATGGCCGACGGCGTGGCGCCGCAAGACGTCTACAAGGTGCTGTCGACGAAGGCCGGCCAGGATCGCGCGTTCAAGAAGCTCGACGAATTGAAGCCGAACATCCAATGGTGGGAAGCGGGCGCGCAGCCGCCGCAGTTCCTCGTGGCCGGCGACGTGGTGATGTCCACGGCGTTCAACGGCCGTATCGACGCTGCGCAGCGCGAGGGCAAGAACCTCAAGGTGGTGTGGAACGGCAGCATCTACGACCTCGACTACTGGGCGATTCCGAAGGGCGCGCCGAACAAGGCGCTTGCGGAGCAGTACATCGCGTACACGCTTTCGCAGAAGCCGCAGCAGGACTACGCGCAGCACATCGCCTACGGGCCGGTTAACGCGAACGCGATCAAGTCGCTCGACGCGAAGACGCTCGGGAATTTGCCCAACTCGCCGGCCAACGGCAAGAACGCGGTGCAGCAGAACCTCACGTTCTGGACCGATCACGGCGACGAACTGGAGCAGCGGTTCGCTTCGTGGGCGGCGAAGTAAGTCCGCAGCGTGTCGTGCGGAGCCGGCGTTTTTGCGCCGGCTCCCGTTTCACACCGGAAGGGTGTAGCCAACCATGACCACGATGACCACCGCGACCAACCTGGCGAGCACGACTGCGCGCGAGGAAACCGCACGCCTCAAGCGCGAATTGCGCATGGCGCAGGCGAAAAAGCGCACGATGGCGCTCCTGCTGATCGCGCCGCTTGCGATCTTTCTGTTGCTGATTTTCGTGGTGCCGATCGCGGCGCTGCTCACGCGCGCCGTGCAGAACCCCGAAGTCGCGACGGCGCTGCCGCACACCGTCGCCGCGTTGCGCGGCTGGGACCGCAAGAGCGCGCCGCCCGACGCTGCGTATGCGGCGCTCGCGCAAGACCTCGCGGCGGTGCAGGACGGCGACGCCATGGGCGCGCTCGCGCGCCGCCTGAACGTGGAAATCGCCGGCTATCGCTCGCTGGTGGCCAAGACCGCGCGCGCGATGCCGCTCGCCGACGACGACGGCAAGCCGCTCGCGCTCACACCCGCGCAAACCCGCGCAAAGCTCGCGGAACTCGATGCGCGCTGGGACGACGTGACGTACTGGCAAGCCATCGCGAAGAATAGCGCGCGCTACTCGCCGTTCTATTTGCTTGCTTCGCTCGATCATCGGCAGGATGCGTTCGGGCATATCGTGCAGTCCGACCCCGATCAGCAGATTTATCTGGACGTGTTCGGGCGTACGTTCGTCATCAGCGTGTTCGTGACGTTGTTTGCGCTGCTGCTCGGCTATCCGCTCGCGTACTGGATTTCGACGCTTTCCGAGCGCCGCGCGAATCTCGTCATGATCCTCGTGCTGATTCCGTTCTGGACCTCCATTCTCGTGCGCGTGGCCGCGTGGATCGTGATCCTGCAAGGCGAAGGTCTCGTCAACAGGGCGTTGATGGGCAGCGGGCTCGTTTCGCATCCGCTCGCGCTGCTGTTCAACCGCGTGGGCGTCTATATTTCGATGACGCACATTCTGCTGCCGTTCATGGTGCTGCCGCTCTACAGCGTGATGAAGTCGATCCCGCCCACGTATCAGCGCGCGGCCGTTTCGCTCGGCAGTCATCCGTTCGCGGCGTTCTGGCGCGTGTACGTGCCGCAAACGTATCCCGGCGTGGGCGCGGGCGTGCTGCTCGTGTTCATTCTCTCGATCGGCTACTACATAACGCCCGCGCTGCTCGGCGGTCCCGGCGATCAAATGGTGAGCTATTACGTGGCGTATTTCACGAACGTGTCGATCAACTGGGGCATGGCGTGTTCGCTGGGCGCGTTGCTGCTTGCGGCAACCACGGTGCTGTATTTCGTTTATGGGCGCTTCACGCGCACGCAACTGAGTCTGGGCTAAGGAGCGCTCATGAAATTCGCGAAACCGCTCTTTGCGCCGCATACGTCGGCGGTCGAACGCGTGTGGTATTTCGTGCTGCGCGCGCTTGTCGTGCTCACCCTGCTGTATCTGATCCTGCCCGTGCTCGCGATCGTGCCGCTGTCGTTTTCGTCGAGCACGTTCCTCGTGTATCCCATTCCCGGCTGGTCCCTGCGCTGGTACGAAAATCTCGTGATGTCGGACGAATGGCGTATGGCGGCGAAGAACAGCTTTATCGTCGGCCCGGCGGCGACCGTGGTGGCCACGGTGCTCGGCACGCTCGCGGCCATCGGCATCACCAAGGCCGATTTTCGCGGCAAGGCGCTGCTCATGGCCGTGCTGATCTCGCCGATGATCGTGCCCGTGGTGGTCGTGGGCGTGGGCATGTATCTGTTCTTCGCGCCGCTCGGTCTCGCCAACACGTATCTCGGGCTGATTCTCGCGCACGCGGCGCTGGGCGTGCCGTTCGTCGTCACGACGGTGGCCGCCACGCTGCAAGGCTTCAATTACAATCTCGTGCGCGCGAGCTTGTCGTTGGGCGCGAATCCGGTCACGACGTTCTTCCGCATCACCTTGCCCGTCATCGCGCCGGGCGTGATTTCGGGCGCGCTGTTCGCGTTCGCGACCTCGTTCGACGAAGTGGTCGTCACGCTCTTTCTCGCGGGCGCCGATCAAACCACGCTGCCGCGCCAGATGTTCACCGGCATCCGCGAAAACATCAGCCCGACCATTGCCGCGCTCGCGACGATTCTCATCGTGTTTTCGACCTGTTTGCTGCTCGCGCTCGAATGGCTGCGCGGCCGCAACGCGGCGCGCGCCGTGAAGGCATGAGGCGGCGCGCGCGGTTTTCGTCGACGTGAAAAGAGCGGCGCCGCAGCGCTGCTTTTTTTTCGATGCCCGTAGCGCCCGTCAGGCGGCAAGCGCTGGCGGCACGCGCCGCTCGACCCATTGCGTTGCCTGATCGTACGCATGAGCGAGTTGCAGCACGGCAAGGTCGGCGTGCGGCTTGCCGATCACCTGCAAACCCATGGGCAAGCCTTGCGCGTTGAACCCGGCCGGCACGCTGATAACGGGCAGGCCGGCCAGGCTCGCGCCGATCACGACCTCCATCCAGCGGTGATAGGTGTCCATCGCGCGGCCCGCGATGGACCTGGGCCAAGATTCGCGCGCGTCGAACGCAAAGAGTTGCGCGCTCGGCAGCGCGAGATAGTCGTAGTGCTCGAACAGCGCGAGCAATGCGTTGTACCACTGGCTGCGCGTGACGGATGCGTTCCACACGTCCTCGCCCGAAAGCTTCAGACCGCCTTCCACTTCCCACTGCGCCTCGGGTTTGAGCCGCGCGCGCTTTTCTGCGTCGCGATAGAGCGCCCCGAGCGTGCCTGCGCACGAAAAGTGGCGCAAGGTGAGCCACGTTTGCCAGACGCGCTCCAGGGCGAAGCCGGGGTGCGCGGCATCCACTTCGCAGCCGATCGATTCGAACGATTTCAGCGCCGATTCGCACAGCGCGAGCACGCCGTCTTCCATCGGCAGATAACCGTCGTAATTGCCGAGCCAACCGATGCGCGTGCCGCCGAAATCGCGCGCGAGCGAGCCCGCGAACTGCGCGGGATCTTCGGCGATGGAAAGCGGCGCGCGCGCGTCGAAGCCGGCCTGAGTCGAGAGCAGCATGGCGACGTCGGCGACGCTGCGGCCCATCGGCCCCGCATAGCCGAGCTGGTGGAAGAACAAGTCGTGCGCGGGCACCGAAGGCACGCGGCCCTGCGACGGACGAAAGCCGAACACGTTGTTCCAGCCCGCCGGGTTGCGCAGCGACCCCATCATGTCGCTGCCGTCCGCGACGGGCAGCATGCGCAGCGCGAGCGCCACGGCCGCGCCGCCGCTGCTGCCGCCCGCGCTGCGCGTGGGATCGTAGGCGTTGAGCGTGGTGCCGAACACCGTGTTGTAAGTGTGCGAACCGAGCCCGAATTCGGGCGTATTCGTCTTGCCGATGAAGATCGCGCCGTGCGCCCGCATGCGCGCGGCCATGAGCGCGTCGGCGGCCGGTATTTCGTTGCGAAAGAGCGGAGAGCCTTGCGTGGAGGCGATGCCGGCCGTCGCGGTGAGATCCTTCGGCGCTTGCGGCAGGCCGTGCATCCAGCCGAGATAGTCGCCGCGCGCGAGTTGGGCGTCGCGCTCGCCGGCTTCGGCAAGCAGCGCGGCGCGCTCGCGCAACGAAACAATGGCGTTGGCGGCGGGATTCACGCGCTCGATATGGTCGAGGAACGCGCTCATCACTTCGCGGCAGGAAATCTTGCGCAGGCGAATCCATTGCGAAAGCTGAAGCGCGTCGGCCATCACGAGATCGCGCGGCGTGGACGGAGCGGGGAATGACGAAGCCTGGTTCATGCGTGACTCTCGTTATCGGATGAGACGGGGAGGCGGTCATTGTCGCCTGGGCGGCGTGACAGCAACAGGAAACGGCTGGTTGTCTCGTGGACGAATGGTTGCCTCGTGCGTAGGCCATTTAATTCGTATTCCGAAGCGACCGAGCGACATAGGTGCCATGCGCGACGTGCGCGACATACGCGACATAGGTGCCATGTGCGACATAGGTGCCATGTGCGACATGCGCGGCACGGCATCGCGCGCGGACACGGGACGATTCGCGCCGTCTCGTAATGCATCGGGAATATGCCACTTTCGTTGACGATTCGCCGACATTGCATGCAACGAACTTGCGCCGCGTCCGACGGTGTGGGCGGCGCGGCGCGGCACGCCCGCGCTGTTCCGGGGCTCGATCGTGTCTGGCATGGCTCGGGGCGTTTCAGAACTTTCCTATACAAAAATGGCGAAGTGTCAGTCAGTCTGTGAGATTCCCGCCGAAGGGTCAAATAAAAGTCACACCGCCATGGAATACAAAATGAAGCGCATCGTAGTCATCGATGATCATCCCATCGTCCTGAAGATGCTCGCCAACGTGCTGAACACGGAATACGAACTGGTGGGCGAGTGCGGCGACGGCGAAGAGGGTTTGCGTCTCGTTAATGAGTTGCGGCCCGATCTCGTGATCCTCGATCTCGAATTGCCGAAGCTGGACGGCCTTTCCGTCATTCGCGGCATTCGCTCGAAGCAGCCCGAGGCGCGCATTCTCGTGCTTTCGGCCAAGCCCGAGCTGGTCATGGCCAATCACACGCGTGTTGCCGGGGCGAACGGCTACGTCAACAAGAATCGCGGCGTGGAAGAACTGTGCGGCGTCGTCAAGGCGGTGTTGCTCGGCTACGACTGCTTCCCGGCGGGCAGTTGCGGCGGCGGCCGCGACGTCGCGCTCAACGGCCTCTCGCCGCGCGAGGTCGAAGTGCTGCAATATCTCGCGCGCGGCATGAGCAACAAGGGCATCGCGGCGCGTCTCGGCCTTTCGGACAAGACCGTGAGCACGTACAAGACGCGCGTGCTCGACAAGCTCGGCGTTTCGTCGCTGGCGGCGCTGATCGAATTCGCGACGTTGAACAAGCTCATCGAATAAGGCGTTCCGGACGCCGGACAGGCGGCGTGGGTCATTACCCTCGTCGCGAATACTCATCCCAAAAAAGCGGGCCGTTTCGTTCCGAACGGCTCGCTGCCGGCAGCGGGGCCGCTGTAGCATGTCGTCGCATCGCTCTCAGGCCGTTAATTAAAACGCATAACGCGGTTCTTTCGATCACACGGGGTAAGCCATGAAAAGCAGCATCAACAAGCTAAGGACAGCGAAGGAAAAGATCTATGCGCCGATCATGTTGATCGTCGGCGTATTGCTCTGGATTGCCGCCGTGAAGTATGTCGCGGCCAAATGGAGCGCGCCGAAGGAGGGCGCGATACTGAAGGTCTATGTGGCTTACGCGGTGCTGGCGTTACTTTTCGTGTTCTTTTCCGGCCTGGCGTATCGGGCGCGCGCATTCGGCAATATGGTGCTTCTCGGGCCGTCACAATTCCCGGCGCTGCATGCGATGGTCGTGGAGGGCGCGCGCGACATCGGCCTTGAAACCACCCCTACGACTTTTCTGTACAACTCGCAGGGGCGTTTCAACGCGTTCGCGCGGCGCGTGTTGGGCGGCCGATATGTGTTCCTGACGTCCGCGCTCGTGGAGGCGGCCAGCGACGAGCAAGTACGTTTCGTGATCGGTCACGAACTCGGCCATCATGCGGCGGGGCATTTGAACCCGTGGCTGAACTTCGTGAAATTGCCCGCGAAACTGGTGCCTTTTCTCGGCAGCGCCTATTCGCGGTCCCGCGAATATACGTGCGACAACGTGGGTGCGTATCTCGCCAAAGACTTCCACGCGTCGCGCAGCGCGCTGCAATTGCTCGGTTGCGGTTGCGGCCGTCTGAATGCTTCGATGAATTGCGAGGCGTTCATGGCGCAAGAACAGCAGGTGCCGCCGGTGTTCGGTTTTCTGACCGAGATTTCCAGTTCGCACCCGCGCCTCACGCGCCGGGTCGCGGCCATTCGCGCGGGTGTGGAAGGCGCGGGCCAACGCGAGACGTGCGCCGCGCGAACCTTGCCTGTCGACGACTTCGAGCCGCGATTTCACAATGCGCCTTAGAGGGGTGGTTTCGCGCGGTCGAATGGAATCGTGATTCCTCAAGCCCTCAAGGGCCCACGATGACTGCCGCCATCCGCCGCGCGCTCCGGGTTACTGTTGTTCTGCGGCCGTATGTCGATGCGAATTCGACGTGTCTCACGCCGTAAAGCCACTCCCCGAACCCGCCAAAAAGCGCCGGCAAAAAACCAAAAAAAAGCCCGACTTTCGTCGGGCTCGAAGTGTAACCGCACCCGTTGCCGGGCGCGGCACCTGCAAAACCGCTTACGCCGCAAGCAGCGAGCGCAGCACGAACGGCAGAATCCCGCCGTGCTTGTAGTAGTCCACTTCGATAGGCGTGTCGATGCGCAGCAGCACTTGCACGCGCTCGTCCTTGCCGTCCTTGCGGTGGATCACGAGCGTCAGGTCTTGCTGCGGCTTGAAGTCGTCGGTCAGACCTTCGATATCAAACGTCTCTTCGCCGGTCAGGCCGAGCGACTGAACGCTGTCCGAGCCCTTGAACTGCAACGGCAGCACGCCCATGCCCACGAGGTTCGAGCGGTGGATACGCTCGAAGCTGCGTGCCACCACGGCCTTCACGCCCAGCAGTTGCGTGCCCTTCGCGGCCCAGTCGCGCGACGAACCCGTGCCATACTCCTCGCCCGCGAACACCATGGTCGGCGTGCCGGCGTCGATGTACTTCATGGCGGCGTCGTAAATCGAGAGCTGTTCGCCGCTCGGCTGGTGAATCGTCAGGCCGCCTTCCACGCGCGTGCCGTCGGCCTTCGCCGGGATCATCAGGTTCTTGATCCGCACGTTCGCGAAGGTGCCGCGCATCATCACGTCGTGGTTGCCGCGCCGCGAGCCGTAGCTGTTGAAGTCGGCCTTCTGCACGCCGTTGTCCTTGAGCCACTTGCCCGCGGGCGAGTCTTCCTTGATCGAGCCGGCCGGGCTGATATGGTCGGTCGTGACCGAGTCACCGAAAATACCCAGTGCGCGCGCGCCCTTGATTTCCGGCACGTCCGACGAAGGCGTCATCGAAAAATCGCTGCCGAAGAACGGCGGCTCGGCGATGTACGTCGACTTCGGCCAGTCGTAGACCTGACCTTCCTCGCCTTCGATCTTGCTCCAGAGGTCGCCCTTCTTCGTGAGGTGACTGTAGTTTTGCTGGAACGCCTGCGGGTCCAGCGCGAACTTGAGCAGCGCGTTGACTTCGTCGCTCGTCGGCCAGATGTCGCCGAGATAGACGTCGCGGCCGCCCTTGCCCTTGCCGACCGGTTCCGTCATCAGGTCGCGCGTGATGTTGCCCGCGATCGCGTAAGCGACGACCAGCGGCGGCGAGGCGAGGAAGTTCGCGCGAATATTGGGGTGAATGCGCGCTTCGAAGTTGCGGTTGCCCGAGAGGACCGCCGCCGCGACCACGTCGTTCTTGACGATCGACTCGTTCAGTTCGGCCGTCAGATCGCCCGCGTTGCCGATACAGGTCGTGCAGCCGTAAGCCGCGAGTTCGAAGCCGAGCTTCGAGAGGTACGGCAGCAAGCCCGTTTTCGTCAGGTATTCGGTGACGATGCGCGACCCCGGCGCGAGCGAAGTCTTGATGTGCGGCGCGACCGTCAGGCCCGCTTCCACGGCCTTCTTCGCGAGCAGGCCGGCGGCCAGCAGCACGCTCGGGTTCGACGTGTTCGTACACGACGTGATGGCGGCGATCAGCACGTCGCCGTTGTGCAGCTTGACCTTGTCGCCCGCGGCGTATTCGGCCGTGAGGTCGGCGGGCTTCTTGTTGAAGCCGTTTTCCGCGACCGGCTTCGAGAACAGGTCCGTGAAGGTCGACTTCACGTTGCCGATTTCGATGCGGTCTTGCGGGCGCTTCGGACCGGCCAGCGAGGGCGCGACCGTGCCGAGGTCGAGGACGAGCGTTTTCGTGTAGTCGATCTCGCCGGCCTTCGGCACGCCGAAGAGTTCCTGCGCCTTGAAGTAGTTCGCGAAGGCGTCGATTTCGGCTTGCGTGCGGCCCGTGCCCTTGAAGTAGTCGATGGTTTTTTCGTCGACGGGGAAGAAGCCCATGGTCGCGCCGTATTCCGGCGCCATGTTGCCGATGGTCGCGCGGTCGGGCACGCCGATCGACTCCGTGCCTTCGCCGAAGAACTCCACGAACTTGCCGACCACCTTCTCCTTGCGCAGCATTTCCGTGATCGTGAGCACGAGGTCGGTGGCCGTGCAGCCTTCGCGCAGCTTGCCCTTCAGCTCCACGCCCACCACGTCCGGCGTGAGGAAGTACACCGGCTGGCCGAGCATGCCCGCTTCGGCTTCGATGCCGCCCACGCCCCAGCCCACCACGCCGATGCCGTTGATCATCGTGGTGTGCGAGTCGGTGCCCACGAGCGTGTCCGGGTAGTAGACCGTATCGCCGCCTTCCGTCTTTTTGTGTACGCCGCGCGCGAGATATTCGAGGTTCACCTGGTGAACGATGCCGATGCCGGGCGGCACGACCTTGAACGTGTCGAACGCCTGCATGCCCCACTTCATGAACTGGTAGCGCTCGTTGTTGCGCTGGAATTCCAGCTTCATGTTGAGGTCGAGCGCGTCTTTCTGGCGGAAGTAGTCGATCTGCACCGAGTGGTCGACCACGAGGTCCACGGGCACCAGCGGCTCGATGACCTTCGGGTCCTTGCCGACCTGCTTCGCGACGCCGCGCATCGCGGCGATGTCGGCGAGCAGCGGCACGCCGGTGAAGTCCTGTAGCACGACGCGGGCCACGACGAACGGGATTTCGTCGACGCGCGCCGCCGTGGGCTTCCAGTTCGCGAGTTGCTCGATATGCTCTTCCGCGATCTTCTTGCCGTCGTAGTTGCGCAGCACGGACTCGAGCACGAGACGGATCGAGACCGGCAGGCGATCGATCTTCACGCCAAGCTGCTTGCCGAGTTGCGGCAGCGAATAGAACTTGCCTTTGCCGGAACCGCTGTCGAATTCCTTTAGCGTTTTGTGGAGATTGTGAGCCATGGTGTTTTCCTTCGTTTAATCGCGGAAATAACGCTTGCTACAGGTTTGCTGCTGTTGCTGATGTCTCAGATCACATACAAGTCGACGTACTCGTTGACCGGCATGGCAAGAAGCCGCGCCTCGTCGAGCGAGACGTCGAGAATCGCCTGCTGCTGCTTCGCGGGGAAACGCCGCGCGAGGTTGGTCCGGAACTTCTCGATCAGCAGCGGGATGCCGGCTTCGCGGCGTCGCTTGTGGCCGATCGGATACTCCACCACGACTTCGTCGAGCGTCGTGCCGTCGTTCAGTTCGACGGTCAGCGCATTCGCGATCGAGCGCTTTTCGGGGTCGTGATAATCGCGCGTGAAGCGCGGGTCTTCCACGCACGCCGTTTTGGCGCGCAGGGCGTCGATGCGCGGGTCGCGTGCCACTTCGTCCTCGTAATCGGCGGCGGTGAGGCGGCCGAACAGCAACGGCACCGCGACCATGTACTGAAT
Source organism: Paraburkholderia sp. J41 (assembly GCF_905220235.1). Taxonomy (NCBI): domain Bacteria; kingdom Pseudomonadati; phylum Pseudomonadota; class Betaproteobacteria; order Burkholderiales; family Burkholderiaceae; genus Paraburkholderia; species Paraburkholderia sp. J41. The sequence continues at coordinate 99,217 of NZ_CAJMZE010000014.1, forward strand.
GCAGTGATCGCGGTCGGCGGGATTGGTCAGCGGCCCGGTTTTGTCGATGATGCGGATGGCCGCTTCGTGCGTGCGAATGGTGACGCGCCGGATGTCTCCCGCCGATTTGCCGCGCTGCGCGAGCGCGCCGTGCAGGATCATCGCCGCTTCGGCGGCGGTTTGCGCATGGAATTCGGCGGGAAACGCAATCTTGAACAGCACGTTCTCCATCACGTAGGTGCCGTAGGGACGCTGGAACGCGAACGGCTTGCCGTGAAACGAAACGTCGTAGAAGCCCCACGTCCTGGCCGTGAGCGCAGACGGATAACCCATCTCGCCCGTTTTCGCGATCAGCGCGAGGCGCACGGCGCGCGAGGTGGCGTCGCCGGCCGCCCACGACTTGCGCGAGCCCGTGTTGGGCGCATGCCGATAGGTGCGCAGCGCCTGGCCGTCGACCATCGCCAGCGTGAGGGCGTTGACGAGTTCGTCGCGCGTGAGGCCGAGCAACTGGCCGACCACGGCGGTGGACGCGAGCTTCACGAGCAGCACGTGGTCGAGCCCGGCCTGGTTGAACGAATTCTCGAGCGCGATGCAGCCCTGGATTTCGTGCGCCTTCACCATGGCTTCCAGCACGTGCTGCATGGCGAGCGGCGGCTTGCCCTGCGCCACGGCCGTGCGCGAGAGCCAGTCGGCGGTGGCGAGAATGCCGCCCAGGTTGTCCGACGGATGACCCCATTCGGCGGCGAGCCAGGTGTCGTTGAAGTCGAGCCAGCGGATCATCGCGCCAATGTTGAACGCGGCCTGAACCGGGTCGAGCTGGAATGAAGTGCCGGGCACCTTCGCGCCGTGCGGCACGATCGTGCCGGGCACGAGCGGCCCGAGCAGCTTGGTGCAGGCGGGGTAGGAGAGCGCCTCGAGCCCGCAGCCGAGCGTGTCGATCAGGCAATGCCGGGCCGTCGTCAGCGCGAGCGCACTGTCGATGGCGAAATCGCGCACGTAATCGACAATGTCGACCAGCACGCGATCCGGTTGCGGCCTGACGTTCGAGGTCGGCGCGGACATCGAGGCGCTCCCGCGGCCCTTACTGGCCGGCTGCGCCGCTTGCCGGCGCGGCGCGGTTGGCCGGGTTGAGCGCGTTGGCTTGCGTCGGCGCCATGGCGCCGGCCTGCATGGCGGCGGTCTTGCACTCGTCGGCGAGGCGCGAGCTGTCCTTGTCCGAGAACAGCATGGCCTTCGTCGGGATCACGACGAGGTCGAGGCCGGTGGCGGCGTCGTGGAAGCGGTCGGCGCCCGTGGTGGTCGTCTGACGCGGCAGGTTGTAGTTCTTGCCGGCCCAGTGAACCGTGAGGATCTGGTCACGCGCCATGTCGCCCTTCAGGTCGAACTGCATGCCTTCGGCGCAGCTCCAGTGCTCCGAGCCTTCCGGGACCGCATCGACCTTCGCTTCCTTCGCCGGATTGGCCTTGCGCTTGATGAGGCGGTTCTTCGGGGCCGGCTTCTTCGGCGTCGCCTTCCTGGCGGTGGTCGACGTGGTTTGTGCAGCGGCGTCGGTCGCGGCAAGCATCATCGTCGAGGACAACGTGCCGATGACAGCGGCGATCAGCAATTTCTTCATGGGAGTCAAACCTTTATCTCAATTCATCGGTTTATCAGTGCGCGGCCGCGGCATGCGGCCGCCGTTTGCACTGCGCACGCCCCGTGAGCGCGCAGCGGACGCTATTTTCACCTATTTATCGCCATGAACTTCAATTTCTCCGGGCGGCTGTTGCGCGCGCCGCGACTCATAACGCGCCCGCAATGGGCCTGGCGCGGCAATGCGCGGCGCCGCGCCCCGGCGCAACACGTTGAAAACGTTTTCGGCGCGCCGCCGCGAAGCGGTCATCACGCGGGCTCCCGCGCGTCGCTTGCGCCAAAGAGCGGCGCCGTTTCGGCCGGCACGGCGCGGCCGGTCGAACGCGCGCGCCGCAATACCGACCAGTAATAGCGATAGCTCGCGCGGTCGTGCAGCGTGCTGCCGTGGCGCGTCGGGCCCCAGTGCGCGTGCTGGGCTGCCAGCAAGATTTCTGCCGCGCTGACGATTTCCTCGTCGCGCGGCGCGAACGCGGCCACGATCGCGGGGATTTGCGCGGGATGAATGCTCCACATGCGCGTGTAGCCGAACTCGTTGCGCGCGCGGCGCGCGTCGTTCGCGACCACGTCCATGTCGCGCACTTCGGTGCTCACGTTGTGCGACGGCACGCGGCCGAACGCGTGGCAGGCCGCCGCGATTTCCAGCTTCGCGCGGCGCACGAGCGGGTGATCGAACTGGCCCGGCGAGCGCATGGCGGTGTCGGGAATCGCGCCGTCGTGCGCGGACACGAAATCCATCAGCCCGAAGCTCAACGACTCCACGCCGCGCAGCGCCGCCAGGTCGAACACGCGCGCGAGCGCGCCGTGCGTTTCCACGAGCAACTGAACGGGAATGGGTTGGTCGATGCCGAGTTCGACGCGCGTGGCTTCGATGAACGCCGTCATTTCGGCGGCGTCGGCCACGGCGCGGATTTTCGGCAGCATGATGAAGGCCGGCGCGCGCTTCGCGGCGCGCAGGATCAGGCGTACGTCGTCGCGCCAATGCGGGTGATGAAAGTCGTGGATGCGCACGCCCACGCGGCCGAAGCGGTCGTGCTCGCTGCCGAGCAACGACGCCGCGAGTTCCGCGTGTTCGGCTTCGCGGCCGACTTGCGCGCCGTCTTCGCAGTCCAGCGTGATGTCGAAAACCGGGCCGAGCTGCTGCTGCATCGCGAGCGATTTCAGCATCAGCTTCTCGCTGCCCGCGTAGTGATCGCACGCGGGCAGGATGGCGGGTGGCGCTTCGCCGTCAAACAGCACTTCGGCGGGTGTGAGGGCGCGCATCGTCGGCGTCAGGGCTTGGATGGTGGGTAGGGACCGGATTCGCATGCGTCCTGCGGGCCGAACTGTGGACCAGGGCGCATGCGAATCGCGGAGGGCGCGGGCGGCGTGCCGTCATGCTGACGCGCCGCGCCCTGCGAACCGGAGCGGCGCAATGCGCGCGCCCCGGCCTTGCAGCGGGCTTACTTGCCGAGCAGGTGAGCCACGCCGTCGCGTTCTTCGAGCAGCTCGTTGAGCGTGCCGTCCATCTTTTCGCGCGAGAACGCGTCGATTTCGAGGCCTTCGACGCGCTTGTATTCGCCGTTTTCGCAGGTGACGGGCACGCCGTAGATGATGTCTTCGGGAATGCCGTACGAGCCGTCCGACGGAATGCCCATCGTGACCCACTTGCCGTTCGTGCCGAGCACCCAGTCACGCACGTGGTCGATGGCCGCGTTGGCCGCCGAAGCCGCCGACGAGAGGCCGCGCGCTTCGATGATCGCCGCGCCGCGCTTGCCGACCGTCGGGATGAACGTGTTGCGGTTCCATTCTTCGTCGTTGATCAGCTTGGTCAGGTCCTGGCCTTCAGCCGTGGCAACGCGGAAGTCGGGGTACATCGTCGGCGAGTGGTTGCCCCACACGGCGAGCTTTTCGATGGATGCGACTGGCTTGCCCGACTTGGCGGCCAGTTGCGAAAGCGCGCGGTTGTGATCCAGACGCAGCATGGCCGTGAAGTTCTTCTTCGGCAGATCGGGCGCCGACTTCATGGCGATGTAGGCGTTCGTGTTGGCCGGATTGCCGACCACGAGCACCTTCACGTCACGGCTCGCGACGTCGTTGAGCGCCTTGCCTTGCACCGTGAAGATTTCCGCGTTGGCCGAGAGCAGATCCTTGCGCTCCATGCCCTTCGAGCGCGGACGCGCGCCAACCAGCAGGGCGACGTCGGCGTCCTTGAACGCAACCTTCGGATCGTCGGTGATGACCACGCCCGCGAGAAGCGGGAATGCGCAGTCGTCCAGTTCCATCACGACGCCTTTGACGGCGGCTTGCGCTTGCGGCAGGTCGAGCAGTTGCAGGATGACGGGCTGGTCCTTGCCGAGCAGGTCGCCATTTGCGATGCGGAACAGCAGGGAGTAAGCGATCTGACCTGCGGCGCCGGTGACGGCAACGCGCTTTGCGGGCTTAGCCATTGAAAATCTCCAGGAAGATGCGTTAGACGCCAAGGGAAAACGCCATTCTATATGCGCGCTACCCGAAGCGTTGGTGAAACAGGCGGTCTTGCTGCCCGCCCGCGCCATGCGGCGCATGAGCCGCGGCGCGCGCAGCCGGCGCGGACCGCCGTGCCGGTAACCTGTGCTGCTCGACCAACAAGCGAGGATTGAACGCGCTGCCCGCAGGGGGAACGCCTGACGCTGGCCGCTTCGCGTGTGCCGACTCCTGCAACAGCTCGCTTGGGCCGGTCCACGGATGCGCGGCGCGGAAGGCGCGCCGGCCGGGCGGATCGAAACCTTGACTGCGTGTACTGCGTGACTGCACGAGGGAACAGCATGAGGCAAGGCGGCCCGCGGCGCATTCGCCACATGGAGGGAACGCTGCCGGCCGCGCCCGGAATGCCGATTTCGCGTCTTGAAATCAGCTCGCAACGCCGCCTGCAAACCCTTGCTCGAACGGGAGTTTAGGAGCCGAAAGGGTCAAAGTCAACCGTATCTTATGTCTTATATAAGACATATCTATTGCGGGCAAAATGCTGGACGCGTAGGGTAGCTTTATGTTGAAATGCGCGCCATGAGTGCGAACCCGGCCAGCAACGCGAATCCCCCCGCTCCCGAGAGCGGCGCCGCCGCGTCCGCGCCCGCTTCGCCGTCTCCTACCTTCAGTCCGCTTTATCAGCAGATCAAGGGGCTCATTACGCAGAGCCTCGAGTCCGGCGAATGGAAGCCCGGCGAAATCATCCCCAGCGAAGTCGAACTGGCCGCCCGCTATAAGGTAAGCCAGGGAACCGTGCGCAAGGCGATCGACGAACTCGCCGCCGACAACCTGCTGGTGCGGCGCCAGGGCAAGGGCACCTTTGTTGCGACGCACAATGAGGAGCGCGCCCAGTTTCGCTTCCTGAGATTACTGGCCGATGACGGCGCCGAGCATCCGCACGTGAGCCGCCTGCTGGAGTGCCGCCGCATGCGCGCCTCGGCCGACATCGCGCGCCAGCTCGAGCTGCGTCCCGCCGATCCCGTGGTGCTCATCAAGCGTTTGCTGCAATTCGACGGCGAGAGCACCGTGCTCGACGAAATCTGGCTGCCCGGCGGCGTGTTCCGCGGGCTCACGAGCGAGCGTCTCGCCGACTACAAAGGCCCGCTCTACGCCATGTTCGAGGCGGAGTTCGGCACGCGCATGATTCGCGCGAGCGAGAAGATACGGGCCGTGGCCGCCGAGCCGGCCGTGGCCGACGTGCTCAACGTACCCACCGGTTTTCCGTTGCTGTCGGTCGAGCGCGTGTCCTATACCTATGGGGATCGGCCGGTCGAGGTACGTCGCGGTTGGTATGTCACAACCGGGTACTACTATCAGAATGATTTGAGTTGAGAAGGCGGCCGCGCGAGCGACGCGGCCCCGTTCCCACGCGCCTTCGCATGCCTGCGCACAGCGGTTTCCCGCCGTGGATTTCGCTGCAGCGCGATATGAAAAGGCGCTAAAATTGCGAATTAGTGTTACTACATAGTAGGGGTCTAGCATGGCAGAAGCCGCAAAAAAACCGAGGCCGGAATACCGGAACATCGGGCTTGGGCAGATTTTGTTCGCATACCGCCTGCCGTTGGCAGGCCGCGTGTCGATCGGCCACCGTGTCAGCGGTGCGCTGTTGTTCCTGTTCCTGCCTTTCATCCTGTTCCTGTTTGACCAGAGCCTCACCTCGGAACTCAGCTTCGAGGTATTCAAGGGCTTCCTCTCGAACATCATCGTCAAGCTCGTCGTGCTGGTCCTCGGATGGGCTTTCCTGTTTCACTTCTGCGCCGGCGTGCGCCACCTGTGCATGGACTTCAGCCATGACCTCGTGAGCAAGGAAAAAGGCAAGTCGACCTCGCTCGTCGTCGTGATCGTCTCCACGATCCTCACGATCGCCCTCGCGGCAAAACTCTTCGGAGCGTTCTAAAAAATGTCGGCAAAAAACGGTATCGGTCCGAAGCGCCTCGTCGTCGGCGCGCACTACGGCATTCGCGACTGGATCGCACAACGCGCCACCGCCGTGATCATGGCGATCTACACGGTCGTGCTGCTCGTCCTGTTCTTCGGCGCGCACGACTTCTCGTATGACGGCTGGGCTTCGATTTTCTCGGCGCAGTGGATGAAGCTCGCCACGTTCGTCACGCTCGTCGCGCTGTTCTATCACGCCTGGGTTGGCGTGCGCGACATCTGGATGGACTACATCAAGCCGGTCGGCCTGCGCATCACGCTGGACGTCCTCACGATCGCATGGCTGCTGGGCAGCCTCGGCTACGCCGCTCAGATTCTCTGGAGAGTGTAAAAGAATGGCTGCAATCAAGAATTCACTGCCGCGTCGCAAGTTCGACGTGGTGATCGTCGGCGCTGGCGGCTCGGGGATGCGCGCCTCGCTGCAACTCGCACGTGCCGGCCTGTCGGTCTGCGTGCTCTCGAAGGTGTTCCCCACGCGCTCGCACACGGTTGCGGCGCAGGGCGGCATCGGCGCTTCGCTCGGCAACATGAGCGAAGACAATTGGCACTATCACTTCTACGACACGATCAAGGGTTCCGACTGGCTCGGCGACCAGGACGCGATCGAGTTCATGTGCCGCGAAGCCCCGAACGCCGTCTACGAGCTGGAACACATGGGCATGCCGTTCGACCGTAACGCGGACGGCACGATCTACCAGCGCCCGTTCGGCGGCCACACGGCCAACTACGGCGAAAAGCCGGTTCAGCGCGCCTGTGCTGCCGCCGACCGCACCGGCCACGCGCTGCTGCACACGCTGTATCAGCAGAACGTTGCCGCCAAGACCACGTTCTTCGTCGAATGGATGGCGCTGGACCTGATCCGCGACGCCGAAGGCGACGTGCTGGGCGTGACGGCCCTCGAAATGGAAACGGGCGACGTCTACATCCTCGAAGGCAAGACCACGCTGTTCGCCACGGGCGGCGCGGGCCGTATCTTCGCGGCATCGACCAACGCGTTCATCAACACCGGCGACGGTCTCGGCATGGCGGCCCGTTCGGGCATTGCGCTGCAAGACATGGAGTTCTGGCAGTTCCACCCCACCGGCGTGGCCGGCGCGGGCGTGCTGATTACCGAAGGCGTGCGCGGCGAAGGCGGCATTTTGCGCAACGCGAACGGCGAGCGCTTCATGGAGCGCTACGCGCCCACCCTGAAAGACCTGGCGCCGCGCGACTTCGTTTCGCGCTCGATGGACCAGGAAATCAAGGAAGGCCGCGGCGTGGGTCCGAACAAGGATCACGTGCTGCTCGACCTCTCGCACATCGGCGCGGAAACCATCCTGAAGCGTCTGCCGTCGATTCGCGAAATCGCGCTGAAATTCGCGAACGTCGACTGCATCAAGGAACCGATCCCGGTCGTTCCGACCATCCACTACCAGATGGGCGGCATTCCGACCAACATCAACGGTCAGGTGGTCGGCACGCCGAAGGGCCACGAAGAAGTCGTCAACGGCTTCTACGCCGTGGGCGAATGCTCGTGCGTTTCGGTACACGGCGCGAACCGCCTCGGCACGAACTCGCTGCTCGACCTCGTGGTGTTCGGCCGCGCGGCGGGCAACCATATCGTCAAGCACGTCAAGGAGTTGAAGGAGCACAAGCCGCTGCCGGCCGACGCCGCCGACTTCGCGCTCTCGCGCCTGGCCGAACTCGACAAGTCCACGTCGGGCGAGTACGCGCAAAGCGTCGCGAACGACATCCGCGGCTCGATGCAGAAGCACGCAGGCGTGTTCCGCACGTCGAAGCTGCTCGCAGACGGTGTGAAGGACATCGCGCAGGTTGCCGAGCGCGCGAAGCACATCCATCTGAAGGACAAGTCGAAGGTGTTCAACACGGCGCGCGTGGAAGCGCTCGAAGTGGCGAACCTGGTGGAAGTGGCGCGCGCCACGATGGTTTCGGCCGAAGCCCGCAAGGAAAGCCGCGGCGCGCACGCGCAAAGCGACTTCGAACACCGCGACGACGAAAACTGGCTGCGTCACACGCTCTGGTTCAGCGAAGACAACCGCCTTGAGTACAAGCCGGTTCACATGCAACCGCTGACCGTCGAGTCCGTGCCGCCGAAGGCGCGTACGTTCTAAGGCACACGCCAGTCAAAAGGAATTGGAAATGGCCAAGAGAATTTTTGAAGTCTACCGCTACGACCCGGACAAGGACGCGGCGCCGCGCATGCAAACGTACGAGCTGGACATCACGCACGAGCGCATGCTGCTCGACGCGCTGGTCAAGCTCAAGGAACTGGACGAAACGCTGTCGTTCCGCCGCTCGTGCCGCGAAGGCGTGTGCGGTTCGGACGCCATGAACATCAACGGCAAGAACGGTCTGGCGTGCCTCACGAACCTGAACGAACTGCCGCAGAAGATCGTGCTGCGTCCGCTGCCGGGCCTGCCCGTCGTGCGCGACCTGATCTGCGACTTCACGCAGTTCTTCAACCAGTACCATTCGATCAAGCCGTACCTGATCAACGACACGCCGCCGCCCGAGAAGGAGCGTTTGCAGTCGCCCGAGCAGCGTGACGAACTCGACGGCCTGTACGAGTGTATTCTGTGCGCAAGCTGCTCGACGTCGTGCCCGAGCTTCTGGTGGAATCCGGACAAGTTCGTCGGCCCGGCAGGTCTTCTGCAAGCTTACCGCTTCATCGCGGACAGCCGCGACGAAGCAACCGGCGAGCGCCTCGACAACCTCGAGGACCCGTACCGTCTGTTCCGTTGCCATACGATCATGAACTGCGTCGACGTTTGCCCGAAGGGCCTGAACCCGACAAAGGCGATCGGCAAGATCAAGGAACTGATGTTCCGCCGCGCGGTTTGACGTGCCGTTCTAATGGAATCGCATCAGTCTGATCCGCATCGCCGCGCGCGCCTTCGCTGGCGCGCGCGGCGCGGTATGCTCGAAAACGACATTATTTTCGAGCGTTTTTTCGACCGCTATGAGCATGACCTCAGCGACGCCGACGTGGGTGCGCTCACGCGCCTGCTCGAGCTGAGCGATAACGACCTGATGGACTTGCTGCTCGCGCGCAAGGAACCTGAGGGCAATCTTGCCGACCCGGACGTGAAGCGGGTGCTGGAGCTGCTTCGCAACGTCTGAAAGCGCGGTGCCCACCGCAGTTGTAAGGCGGTGCGCCGCGCCCGACGTGCAACTATCGAATCCTGTGTTTATCTTCGATTGAGGATGTGCTATGACCCCGTCTGATGTAAAAGCCACGCTATCGTTCAGCGACAATTCGCCGAGCGTCGAAATGCCGATCTACAAGGGCACGCTCGGCCCGGATGTGATCGATATCCGCAAACTGTACGGTCAGACCGGCAAGTTCACGTACGACCCGGGCTTCATGTCGACGGCGGCTTGCAACTCGGCGATCACCTACATCGACGGGGACAAGGGCGAGCTGCTCTATCGCGGCTACCCGATCGACAATCTCGCTGAAAACGCCGACTTCCTCGAAACCTGCTTCCTGCTGCTCAAGGGCGAGCTGCCGAACCAGGCCGAGAAGGACGAATTCGTGAAGACCGTCACGCAGCACACGATGGTTCACGAGCAAATGCAGTTCTTCTTCCGCGGCTTCCGCCGCGACGCGCACCCGATGGCGATTCTGGTCGCCGCGGTGGGCGCGCTGTCGGCGTTCTATCACGACTCGCTCGACATCAACAACGCGAAGCACCGCGAAGTTTCGGCCATCCGCATGATCGCCAAGTTGCCCACGCTCGTGGCCATGGCGTACAAGTATTCGATCGGCCAGCCGTTCGTGTACCCGCAGAACGACCTCTCGTACAGCGCGAACTTCATGCGCATGATGTTCTCGAACCCGTGCGAAGAGTACAAGGTCAACGACGTGCTGGTGCGCGCGCTCGACCGCATCCTGATCCTGCACGCCGACCACGAGCAGAACGCGTCCACCTCCACGGTGCGTCTCGCGGGTTCGTCGGGTGCGAATCCGTTCGCGTGCATCGCGGCCGGTATCGCCTGCCTCTGGGGCCCGGCGCACGGCGGCGCGAACGAAGCCGCGCTGAACATGCTGGAAGAGATCGGCTCGGTCGACAACATTCCCGAGTTCATCAAGCAGGTGAAGGACAAGAATTCGGGCGTGAAGCTGATGGGCTTCGGCCACCGCGTGTACAAGAACTATGACCCGCGCGCGAAGCTCATGCGCGAAACGTGCCACGAAGTGCTCGAAGAACTGGGCCTGCACGACGACCCGCTGTTCAAGCTCGCCATGGCGCTCGAAAAGATCGCGCTGGAAGACGAATACTTCGTGTCGCGCAAGCTCTACCCGAACGTCGACTTCTACTCGGGCATCGTGCAGCGCGCGCTGGGCATCCCGACTTCGATGTTCACGTGTATCTTTGCGATGGCCCGCACGGTAGGCTGGATCGCTCAGTGGAACGAAATGATTGCCGACCCCGAGCAAAAGATCGGCCGTCCGCGTCAGTTGTTCATCGGCGACACGCCGCGCGAAGCCAAGCCGATCTCGGCACGCTAAGCCTTCACGTTGCACGCGCCTACGCGTGCATCACGCCTGAAAGCGGTATCGGAAACGCCTCGACGGTTCGCCCGTCGAGGCGTTTTTATTTGCCGATTCATGCCGATCTTCGTGCTCAAATCCAGCCGTCGATTTTCAGGCCGCTCGCCTTTTCCGCTTCTTCGCGCGTGACCTCGCGCGCCGTTTCGCCGAAGCTCCATACGTGTCCTTCGGGATCGACGGCGGCGTACACGCGGTCGCCGTAAAACTGATCCTCGGGCTCGCGCACGATTTTCGCTCCCGCGTTGCGCGCGCGTTCGCAATGCGCGTTCAGACCGCGCTTCAATTGCACATGCACCGACTGCGTGTTCTTGCCGTCGAGCGCGGCGGGGCTGGACGCGGGCATGCCGGGCCATTCGCCGCAAATCATCAGATAGCCGTCTTCGAAGCGCATTTCCGAATGGCAAAGCTTGCCGTCCGGCGATGTCACGACGAATTGCCGCGTGAAGCCGAACGCTTTTTCGAGCCAGTCGAGTGCGGCGAACGGATCGCGGTAATAAACGGCGGCGCCGAAAACGGGGCGCGTTGAGGTGTCGCTCATGATCGTCTCCTTGGTCTGCGCGAGCGGCGGGCGAGCCGAAGCGCAGCACCGTAATCTAGCACTGCGAAACATCGTGCGCGCGCGGCTTGTGCGTGGCTTGTGAGTGGCTTGTGCGCGCCGTTTGCCGCAGCGCGGCGCCGCGCGTTCGGCCGCGGGCGGCGAATCCCTTATGATGGAACGTACTTTCTTCCACGGGACGCGCCATGTTCTTCGCTGCGCACTCGCTGCATCGCCGCTTGAGCATTGCGATCGGCACGCTTGCGGTTCTCGTTGGCGTGCTGGGCGCGCTCGGCACGTTCCTGGTCGTGCGCAGCCTCGCGAGCGAGTTCAACGCGAGCCTGCGCGACGCCGCGGCGCACGTGCAGACCGGCGCGCCGCACCGCGCGGCCGAAGCCGGGCAGCGCAAGCCGTCGGAAGATTTCGTCGTGCAGATCTGGTCCGCCGACGACGGCGCCGCGCCCAGCCGCACCAGCAACGCGGCGCTCGCGCTGCCGCGCGCGCCGAGCGGCTTTTCGTCGATCGACTATGACGGCGAGGCATGGGACGTGTTCGCGCTCGCGGCCGGCGACGAATACATTCAAGTGGCCGAATCGCGCAGCATGCGCAACCGCAACGCGCTGCGCGTGGCGTTCTGGAGCCTGTTGCCGGTGCTCGCGCTGTTGCCGCTGCTCGTGCTCACCATCGCGGTCACGGTGCGGGTGTCGCTGCGTCCGCTGGAGCGCGTGGGGCGGCGCGCCGCGAAGGTCGATCTGCACGATCTCAAGCCGCTCGAAGTCGCGCAGGCGCCCGTCGAATTGCGGCCGTTCGTGGAGTCGATCAATCGCATGATCGAGCGCCTTTCGGTGCTCGTGAACGCCGAGCGCGCGTTCATCGCCGACGCGGCGCACGAACTGCGCTCGCCGATCTCCGCAATGCAGTTGCAGATCGACAATCTGCGCGCCGCGCCGCCCGAGCAATACGCCGAGCGCTTCGACGAATTGCGGCGCGGCGTGGCGCGCACGGGCTCGCTCGTTTCGCAGTTGCTGGGGCTCGCGCGCGCCGAAATTGGCAGCGTGGAGCGCGCGGCCGACGACGTGCCGCTGCGGCCGCTCGTGAGCGACGTGCTGGCCGATTTGCTGCCGCTCGCGGACGCGCGCCGCATCGACCTGGGCGCCGAGCGGCTGGACGAGGTGAGCGTGCGCGCGGCCGCAACCGACTTGCGCGTGCTGGTGCGCAATCTCGCCGACAACGCGATTCGCTACGCGCACGAAGGCGCGCGCGTGGACGTGACCGTGCGCCGCGAAGGCCAGCTCGCGATAATCGAGGTGATCGACGAAGGGCCCGGCATCGCCTCCGCCGACTTGCCGCGCGTGTTCGACCGCTTTTTTCGTGCGGCGGGACACGACGCGCCGGGCAGCGGGCTTGGCCTCGCGATCGTGCAGGCGCTCGCGCAGAGCTATCGCGGCCGCGTGACGCTCGAGAATCGCCGCGACGGCCCAACGGGCGTGATCGCAAGAATCGAATTGCCGCTTTCGTAACGCCGCAAAGGACTCACGACGATGCGCATTCTGCTGGTCGAAGACGATCTGCTGATCGGGCCCGCGCTGCTGCGCGCGCTGAAAGACGCCTCATATAGCGTCGATTGGGTGCGCACGGGCGAGAGCGGCCGCGCGGCGATGCGCGACGGCTCGTACACGGCCGTCCTGCTCGATCTCGGTCTTGCCGACATGAGCGGCCTGGACCTGCTGCGCGGCCTGCGCGAATCGAGCGACGCCACGCCGGTGCTCATCGTCACCGCGCGCGACGACGTAGACACGCGCGTGCAAGGGCTCGATCTGGGCGCCGACGACTATCTCGTGAAGCCGTTCGAGAGCAAGGAGCTGCTCGCGCGCATTCGCGCCGTGGTGCGCCGCAAGTCCGGTTTCGCCTCGCCGACGATGGGCAGCGGCCGCGTCACGCTCGACATGAACGCGCGCCGGCTCACGTTCGACGGCCAGGCCGACGACTTGTCGGCGCGCGAATATGCGTTGATGCTCGCGTTGCTGGAGCGGCCAGGCGCCATTCTCTCGCGTCAGCAACTTGAAGAACGGCTGTACGGCTGGGGCGAGGAAGTGGAAAGCAACGCCGTGGATGCCGTGATCTACAGCGTGCGCCGCAAGTTCGGCCACGCCGTGATCCGCAACGTGCGCGGCCTTGGCTGGGCCGTGTGCGTGTAAATAAAAAGCGGCGAGACCGGTCGCTCGCCGCCAAACCGATGCGCCGGGGAAGCCGCGCATCGTCCGCAAACCCCCGTCAAGGGAATGCGCTCGTCATGCGAGCAGGCGTTGCCACGGTTCGTCCTGCCAGGCGCGGCCGAGCGTGGCAAGCAACGCGACTTCGGTGTCCGCGACGTGACCATCCGCGTAGACGGCCACGTGGCACAGGCTCAACACCTTCGAGCGCAACGCGGGATCGTCGAGTTCGTGCATGACTTGCTGCATCACGTCGGAGTCGAGCTTGCACGCGTCGCTCCAGTTCATGTGCGCATTCGTCAGCAGCAGGTCTTCGCAAAGCCCTTGCATGATCGAGCCGAATTCGCCGGGCGCGAGGCCGAGCCGCTCGGCAATGCGCGCGCGATGCACGGCCACGAGTTCCTCGTTGCTCAGATGGCCGTCCGCGAGCAGCGCGATGGCGACGATGCGGCCGGCGGCTTGCGGGCTATTGTGGAGATAAGTGCGCATGATCAGGAATCCTCTTCAAGTTGCATGATGTCGATGAAGGCGTGACGCGTGGGCGGCTCAGTCGAACAGATCGCCGAGCCACGACTTGCGGCGGCGCTCGTGTCCGTCGCGGCGGTCGTAGGCGCGACGCGGCGCGTGATCGTCACGACTGCCATGGTTGCCGCGATCGTCATGACTGCCATGGCCGCCATGAGATGCGCCGCCGCCGTTGCCGCGTTCGATCAAACGGTCGAGTTCGCCGCGATCGAGCCAGATGCCGCGACACTGCGGGCAGTAGTCGAGTTCCACGCCTTGGCGCTCCGTGAGCGAGAGCGTGACGTCGGGGCAGTTCGGGCATTTCATGATGCGCTCCAGGTTGAGTGGCGGGTCGTCGCGCCGTGCGAAGGGGGTAGGGCGGCGTCGATGGGAACCATCGTATCGACGCAAAATGAGCGAAGAATGAGGACGCTCACGAAGCGCTCGCCGGCGCTTTCCGGCCGCGCGTCTTGATGAGCGACGCCGCCACGCCGCCCGCGAGCAGCGCGAGCGTCACGCCAAGACTCAGGGGCGCGGGAATCTTGCCGACGATGCCCACGAGAAAGATTTTCGCGCCGATGAAAACCAGCACGAGCGCGAGCGCGTGCTTGAGATAGCAGAAGCGGTGCGCCATGGCCGCGAGCGCGAAAAAGAGCGCGCGCAGGCCGAGCACGGCGAAGATGTTGCTCGTATAGACGATGAACGGGTCGGTGGTGATGGAGAAGATGGCGGGAATCGAATCGACGGCAAAAATGAGGTCGGCGAATTCGATCATCAGCAGCGCGACCAGCAATGGCGTGGCGAACCGCGCCGTCTTGCCGGTTGCCGGATGCGCGCGCCGCACGACGAACGCGCGGCCTTCCACGCGCGGCGTGACCGGCAGCACGCGGCGCAGCCAGCGCAGCACGGCGCTGTCCTGCACGCCCGGCTCGGCCTGCCTGCTCACGAGCATCTTCACGCCGGTGATGGCCAGAAAAACGCCGAACACGTACAGCATCCACTCGAACTGCGCGACGAGCGCGGCGCCTAGCCCGACCATCAGCGCGCGCAGCACCAGCACGCCCACGATGCCCCAGAACAGCACGCGATGCTGATACTGGCGCGGCACCGCAAGCGCACCGAAGATCGACGCGATCACGAACACGTTGTCGAGCGAAAGCGATTTTTCGATCAGATAGCCGGTGAGGTACTCGGTGGCCGGTTGCGCGCCGAGCTGCCACCAGATGAAGCCGCCGAACAGCACGCCGATCGCGATATAGCCGAGCGAGAGCCAGAGACTTTCGCGTATGCCGATCTCGCGGTCGTTGCGATGGAGCACACCCAAATCGAGCGCGAGCAGCACGAGCACCACCGCGAGAAAGGCGGCCCAGAGCCAGAGCGGCTGTCCGAGGAAAGAGGCGGCGATGAGCGGCGCGAGCATGAGCGGGTTCCTGTGGCGACGGTGGAGATGCGGCACCGTCGCGGTGCGCAGGACGCCGCGGCCGGACCGTGTCGTATCGACAGGTCAGCGTAGCCGCGCAGAGTGAGGCGAGAATGAGCGCGAGGCGGGCGCCCGGAACTCGCCTGGAACCTGCCTGGAACTTGCCTAGAACTGATAATTGATCGAGACGTCGCAAACGCCTTCGGTCTTGGTCTGGATGATGGGGCTGTGCGCGGCGCTGCCGAGCAGCCGTTTGAGCGCGCCGTCGGCGCTCACGAACCAGTGCTTGTTCACGAAGTAAACCATCGTGAGACCGAAGCCCGCCGACTTCAGGCCGGCGCTCGCGCCGTATTGCCGATAGCCCGAATCGACCGACTGCTGCGGCGTCACGCCGAACCAGCTCTGCATGTAGTTCGAGTCGGCGAACGTGACCGACGGCCCGGCGAACCAGTAGAACTTTTCGTTGCTGCCGGGCAGCGGCATGTAGGTGCCGAGGTCGGCGGTCCAGCCGTTCGAGCCGCCGAAGCTGCGCGTGAACGCCGCGCGCAGCACGAGCGGGAAGTCCTTCGACACGACGTATTCGCCCGCGATCTTCATGAGCGGCGCAGGGTTGATGTTGCCCATGCCGTTCAGCCGCGACGGGTCGTCGTGCGCGCGCCGGCCGAGGTCGTAGGCGGCCGCGACGCTCACGCGCCAGTTCTGGCCTTGCAGCACGTTCACGCCGAAGCCTTCGCCCGTCGAGCCGAACAGAATGTCCTTGTAGCGCAAGTCGAGGCTCGGGCCGGCCATCATGTGATAGCGGTCGGAGCCGTCGTAGCGTGGTTCGAACGTCGCGCCCACGCCGAGCCGCGCTTCGAAGTCGGGGCGTTTCGACTGATAGAGCTTTTCGAGCGGAATGCCGGCCGAATACTGCCATTCGCCGAGCGGCGAAGGCGTTTGCGCATGCGCGCGCGGAGCGAGCGCGGCGAGCGCGCAGGCGGCGGCCGCGACCGAGGCGCGGCGTGCGGTGCGGGACGTGGCCCGCTGTCGGCGCAACGCCGTCTTGCGTGTTTTGATTTTGATGTCGTGCGCGTTGCGAATTGCGAGTGGCATGAGGCCTCCAAGATTGCCTGTACAGCCGCGGCGCCATGCGTGGGAAAGCGATTTTCGGGCAGCATCGCTGCATCGAGCATAGGCGCGCGGCCGCGCTCATGTCGCAATCGACGTGCCCGATCTGGCACCGCGAGCACGCGGCGCATCGACGAATCGCTCTAAAAAATGATCGCAAAAACAAGGATTTCGCTGCGTTCCCGGTTTGAGCGAGGCTCGCTTGCGCGCCGGGAAACGGTCCGCGAAACGACGGGGTAGGACGGATACAGGTATCGCTACTACCACCCAACTCACTGTTTTTTATCGCTTTTTTCGCGGGCTGTTCGGCAAGCGAGGGGCGCTGCATGGCATAATCGTTCCACGCCGCGATGCCCGTGCAACGACGTATCGCGCCAACACCTCGTATTGCCCCGCAGTCAAAACCTCCCCGCATATCATGGCAAAGACGCTCTACGACAAATTGTGGGACTCGCATGTGGTCCACACGGAAGACGACGGCACGACGCTCCTGTATATCGACCGCCATCTGCTGCACGAAGTCACCAGCCCGCAGGCGTTCGAAGGGCTGAAGCTGCACGAGCGCCCGGTGTGGCGCATCAGCGCGAACCTCGCGGTGTCCGACCACAACGTGCCCACCACCGACCGCACGCACGGTATCGCCGACCCGGTCTCGAAGCTGCAAGTGGACACGCTCGATTCGAACTGCGATTCGTACGGAATCACGCAGTTCAAGATGAACGACCAGCGTCAGGGCATCGTGCATATCGTCGGTCCGGAGCAGGGCGCGACGCTGCCCGGCATGACCATCGTCTGCGGCGACTCGCATACGTCCACGCACGGTGCGTTCGGCGCGCTTGCGCACGGCATCGGCACCTCGGAAGTCGAGCACGTGCTGGCCACGCAAACGCTGCTGCAAAAGAAGAGCAAGAACATGCTCGTGAAGGTCGAGGGCACGCTGCCGCGCGGCTGCACCGCGAAGGACATCGTGCTCGCCATCATCGGCAAGATCGGCACGGCGGGCGGCACGGGCTACGCCATGGAGTTCGGCGGCTCGATGATCCGCGGCCTCACGATGGAAGGCCGCATGACCGTGTGCAACATGGCGATCGAAGGCGGCGCGCGTGCGGGCATGGTCGCGGTGGACGACACCACCATCGACTATCTCAAGGGCCGTCCGTTCTCGCCGCAAGGCGCGGAGTGGGATCAGGCCGTGGAGTACTGGAAGGGTTTCCGCAGCGACGAAGGCGCGCACTTCGACCGCGTGATCGAGCTTTCCGCCGCCGACATCGTGCCGCAAGTCACGTGGGGCACGTCGCCGGAAATGGTCACGGCCGTGGACAGCCGCGTGCCGGACCCCGAGCGCGAGAAGGACCCGGTCAAGCGCGACGCGATGGAACGCGCGCTGCAATACATGGCGCTCGAACCGAACACGCCCATCGAGTCGATCAAGCTCGACAAGATTTTCGTGGGCTCGTGTACGAACGCGCGCATCGAAGACCTGCGCGCCGCTGCCTACGTGGTGAAGAAGCTCGGCCGCCGCGTGGCGTCCAACATCCGTCTGGCGATGGTCGTGCCGGGCTCGGGCCTCGTGAAGGCGCAAGCCGAGCGCGAAGGTCTCGACAAGGTATTCACCGACGCGGGCTTCGAATGGCGCGAGCCCGGCTGCTCGATGTGTCTCGCCATGAACGCCGACCGGCTCGATCCGGGCGAGCGCTGCGCGTCCACGTCCAACCGCAATTTCGAAGGGCGTCAAGGCGCGGGCGGCCGCACGCACCTGGTGAGCCCGGCCATGGCGGCCGCGGCGGCCATCGAAGGCCATTTCGTCGATATTCGCAAGCTGGGGTAAGGCTATGAAGACTAGTGTGATTGGCCGCGCAGGCGTCCGTTTGCTGGCGTTGCTGACGCTGTCGGGCGCGCTCGCCGCCCTGTCGGGCTGCAACACGGTGGCCGGCTTCGGCCAGGACATCAGCAGCTCGGCGCGCACGGTGCAGCACGCGCTCTAAGCGCGGCGCCCGTTGCGTCTTTCAGGCATCCAGCAGCCATCCATCAGGATCACGGATCATGGAAAAATTCATCGTACACACCGGCCTCGTCGCGCCGCTCGATCGCGAGAACGTGGACACCGACGCGATCATCCCCAAGCAATTCCTCAAGTCGATCAAGCGCACGGGTTTCGGCCCGAACGCGTTCGACGAATGGCGTTATCTGGATCACGGCGAGCCGGGCCAGGACAACTCGAAGCGTCCGCTCAACCCCGACTTCGTGCTGAACCAGCCGCGCTATCAAGGCGCTTCGGTGCTGCTCACGCGCAAGAACTTCGGCTGCGGCAGCTCGCGCGAACACGCGCCGTGGGCGCTCGACCAGTACGGCTTTCGCGCCATCATCGCGCCGAGCTTCGCGGATATTTTCTATAACAACTGCTTCAAGAACGGCTTGCTGCCGATCGTGCTGAGCGAGTCGGACGTCGATCATCTGTTCAACGAAACCTACGCGTTCAACGGTTTCCAGTTGACGGTCGATCTCGACAAGCAGGTCGTGCGCACGACCGACGGCGCGAAGGAGTATCCGTTCGAAGTGGCCGCGTTCCGCCGCTATTGCCTCTTGAACGGTTTCGACGACATCGGCCTCACGCTGCGTCACGCCGACAAGATCCGGCAATACGAAGCCGAGCGCCTCGTGCGCCAGCCGTGGCTGAACAACCGCGTCCTCTAAGAACGCCAACCGAAACAGAGCGAGGAATCACAGGATGAAGATTGCAGTGCTGCCGGGCGACGGCATTGGTCCCGAGATCGTCAAGGAAGCCGTCAAGGTGCTTCACGCACTCGGCGAAAAGTTCGAACTCGAAGAGGCGCCGGTTGGCGGCGCGGGCTACGAGGCGAGCGGTCACCCGCTGCCCGAAGCCACGCTCGCGCTGGCGAAGGCCGCCGACGCGATCCTGTTCGGCGCCGTGGGCGACTGGAAGTACGACTCGCTCGAACGCGCGCTGCGCCCCGAGCAGGCCATTCTGGGCCTGCGCAAGCATCTTGAGCTTTTCGCGAACTTCCGTCCGGCGATCTGCTACCCGCAGCTTACGGGCGCCTCGTCGCTCAAGCCGGAAATCGTTTCGGGCCTCGACATTCTGATCGTGCGCGAACTGAACGGCGACATCTACTTCGGCCAGCCGCGCGGCACGCGCGAAGCGCCGGACGGCTTGTTCAAGGGCGCGCGCGAAGGCTTCGACACCATGCGCTACTCGGAACCCGAAGTGCGCCGCATCGCGCACGTCGCTTTCCAGGCCGCGCAAAAGCGCCAGAAGAAGCTCACCTCGGTCGACAAGGCCAACGTGCTCGAGACGTCGCAGTTCTGGAAGGACATCATGATCGACGTCGCGAAGGAATATCCCGAGGTCGAGCTCTCGCACATGTACGTGGACAATGCGGCCATGCAGCTCGTGAAGGCGCCCAAGGCGTTCGACGTGGTGGTCACGGGCAACATGTTCGGCGACATTCTTTCGGACGAAGCCGCGATGCTCACGGGCTCGATCGGCATGCTGCCTTCGGCCTCGCTCGACAAGAACAACAAGGGCTTGTACGAGCCGTCGCACGGTTCGGCGCCGGATATCGCGGGCAAGGGCGTTGCCAATCCGCTCGCCACGATCCTTTCGGCCGCGATGATGCTGCGTTATTCGCTCGGCCGCGAGGAACAGGCCGACCGCATAGAAGCCGCGGTGAAGAAGGTGCTGGAGCAGGGCTATCGCACCGCCGACATCATTACGCCCGACTGCAAGCGCGTGGGCACGGTGGAAATGGGCGACGCGGTGGTCGCGGCGCTTCAGTAAGGCGAGCGCGCAAGGGCGCGCCGTCGAAGCGCGCCCTTCGCGATGGCACTTCAAAGCGCGCCCATCGAAATGCGCCCTTTTTTGCGGCTTATGTCGATGCAAAAGCGGTCGCGGCGAGGCGGCGCGAGCGTGTCGTAAATAGCGGAAACGCCGGGCCTCCGGCAAGAATTCAGGATTTTCGTGTATATTGCTTCAATGGCGACGATCTCCCCGATCATGACGATTGCGAATTTCCACGGCGAAACGGCCCGTGCGATTTCGCTCGCCATCACCACAATTAGCACGAAAGCGATTACCAAAACGATCACCATTCGTTGATCGCTCGTCGTGCCCGCTCATCTTCCCCGCGCGGCCACGCCGGGCGAGCGAAGCGGGGAAGTGTGTCCATCTCAAGGGTTAGTCATGAATGTAGGTCTCGTAGGTTGGCGCGGCATGGTCGGCAGCGTGCTGATGCAGCGCATGCAGGAAGAACGTGATTTCGACCTGATCGAACCGGTGTTTTTCAGCACCAGCAATGCCGGCGGCGCGGCTCCGTCGTTCGCCAAAAACGAGACGAAGCTCAAGGACGCGAACAGCGTCGACGAGCTCAAGAAGTGCGACATCATCATCACGTGCCAGGGCGGCGACTACACCAACGAGGTGTATCCGAAGCTGCGCGCGGCAGGCTGGAACGGCTACTGGATCGACGCGGCCTCGGCGCTGCGCATGAAGGACGACGCCGTCATCATCCTCGATCCGGTCAATCTGAACGTCATCAAGGACGCGCTGGTCAAGGGGCAAAAGGACTTCGTCGGCGGCAACTGCACGGTCAGCCTCATGCTGATGGCGCTTGGCGGCCTGTTCCGCGAAAACCTCGTCGACTGGATGACGGCCATGACGTATCAGGCCGCTTCGGGCGCGGGCGCGCAGAACATGCGCGAACTGCTTTCGCAGATGGGCGCGCTCCACGCCTCGGTGGCGAGCGATCTGGCGAATCCTTCGTCGGCGATCCTCGACATCGACCGCAAGGTGCTCGCCACGATGAACAGCGACGCCATGCCCACGGAGCACTTCGGCGTGCCGCTCGCGGGTTCGCTGATTCCGTGGATCGACAAGGACCTCGGCAACGGCATGTCGAAGGAAGAGTGGAAGGGCGGCGCGGAAACCAACAAGATCCTGGGCAAGCCCGCCATGGGCCAGCCGGGTTCGATTCCCGTCGACGGCCTGTGCGTGCGCATCGGCGCGATGCGCTGCCACTCGCAGGCGCTCACGATCAAGCTGAAGAAGGACGTGCCGCTCGACGAGATCGACGGCATTCTCGCGTCGGCCAACGACTGGGTGAAGGTCGTGCCGAACCAGCGCGAAGCGTCGATGCGCGATCTGTCGCCCGCCGTGGTGACGGGCACGCTTTCGGTGCCGGTGGGCCGTCTGCGCAAGTTGGCGATGGGCGGCGAATATCTGTCGGCGTTCACCGTGGGCGATCAGCTATTGTGGGGTGCCGCGGAGCCGCTGCGTCGCATGCTGCGCATTCTGCTCGACAAGTGATTGCTTTAAACTACGCGCCTGATGACGCGTAAGACGGGTTAAAAGCGCCGCGCCAGCCGCGGCGCTTTTTTATTTATTGCGATCCGCATTGCAATGCACCCAAGCGAGCCAACGTTTGATCGACTGCCGCAGGAAGCGGCATGCCAGGGCATCTGATGATCGTACGATTCGATAGCGCGGCTTCCGCGCCTCGCGCCAAGCGCGCCCCTTTCGCGCAACCGCACCGCGCAATGCGTACCGCCTTTGCGGCGGCGTGCTTCCTGATGAGCGGCTTCGCTGCGGCGCAAGGCGCGAGCGCGCCGTCCGCGGGCACTGCGGCTGCGGGTTCGGGCACGGCGGCCACGGCGGCGACGGCAAATATCGTCGGACAATATTCCATTCGTCCGGGTCAGTCGCTGCACGACGTGGCCGTGGATCTCACGCAATCGCACGACAAGGCGGCGCTGACGCGCATGGCGTCCGCGCTGTTCGAGGCCAATCCGCAGGCGTTCAACCGGCACGACCCGAGTCTGTTGCGCGCGGGCGCGGTGCTGAACGTGCCGTCGGTGCCCGATTTGTCGAGCGCGGCCTCGGGCGTGACGGCGGCTTCGGCGCCCAACGCGGCCGCTCCGGTTTCCGCGCCCACGGCCGGCGCGGCTGCGGCGGCGTCCAATGCGGCGGGGCAGGCCAGCGCGGCTGCTGCTGCGGCAAACGCGGCGACGGCGGCGGCAAATACGGCGGCGGCAAGCGCTAGCTCGGCCAACGCAGCGGCGAATGCCGCGAACGGAGCCAGCGCGGCACAGGCCGTTTCGGCAGCGGCTTCGGCGCCCTCCACGGCGGCCAGCGATGCGGCATCGAGCGCTGCGGCCACGGCGGCCAGCGCGGCGGCTGCGAGTGCCGCTGCAAGCGATTCGCACGTCTACAGCGGCGCGGTCCAGGCGTCCGCTTCCACCCCGGCTTCGGCGGCCACGTCGGCGGGCGCGTCCGCGCCGGTGCATGCGTCGAGTCTCCAGCAATTGCTTGCGCTGAAAAATCGCGTGCTGATGGCGTTGCAGCAGCACGGCATCGGCAAGCCGGATCAAGCGGCTCACGTTGCGGGCGCGAACGGCGCGTCGGCGGGGCCGGGCGCGGCGCCCGCACAAACGGCAACGGCCCGGACCAACGCAGCCGACGCCTCGACCGACGTTTCGCCGGTGACGTGGGGCATCGTCGTGGCGGTGCTCGTCGCGTTGATCGCCGTGATCGTCGGTTTGTTGACGCGCCGCCGGAAGCCCCCGCAAGCCGCCGACGACCACGCGAACATGCCGCCGGCGGCCGCCGTGGCCGAGCCCGAACTCAAGGCGCGAGACGACGCGCGGCATCCGCCCGCAACCGAAGCCGCGCCGGACCCGCGCGAACCGCTCGCGCCCGCCCCGGCCGCCGAAGCGCAAGCGCGCGCCGAGGCGCCGCATCGCGATGAAACGCTTGCCCGCGCGAGCGAAGCCGCGAGCCTCCAGGCCGCGGCCTCGCTCGGTGCCGAAGCTTTGCCGCCCACGTTGACCGAGCCGCTGCATCCGGTCGCCGAAGCGCCCACGCCCGCCGCCGAAACCGAGGATCGCGCCGCGCCCGCCGCGCATTCCGCTCACGATTCGCACGAATCCCGCGGATTGCACGAAGCCGAAACGCTGCGCGACGCCACGGAAGCCGCGAGCGTTGCGGCAGCCGCCGAACTCGGCGCGGCGGCGCTGCCGCCCGAAAGCATGACGCACGAGACGCCGCCGCCCGCGCCGCGCACCGAAGCGCCCGAGCCGCTTGCGCCGTCGCCCGCGAGGGCCGCGCCCGACCTGACCCTCGACTTTGGCGACGATCTGGGGCAAACTCCGCGCCCCGCGTCAGCGCACGCACCCGCGCCGCAGCCGCCAGCCGAACCCGAAGCCTTGCCGCAGCCGCCTGCCTCGCCGACGGAAACCGCACGCTCCGCAGCGCCCGCAGCTCCTGTAGAAGACATGAATTACGTTGATGTACCGGCCCAATTCCCGCGCGATGCCGTGGAAGCGCTAGGCGATATCGGCCTGCCGCTGCCGCCGCGCGTGAGCGACCCCGTCGCGCCGGCGCCCTCGCTTGCCAGCCAACCGCTCACGCCGCCGGACGCAACCGGGCGGCCCGCGTCGCCGTTCGAGGCGCCGCCCGCGCCGTTCGCGGGCGAGGCGATCGAAGCCGGTCTGATCGGCGCGGGTGCGCTCGCCGGGTTGGGCGCGCCGCGTTTCGGTGCGCTCACGCTCGACTTCGATCTCGACTTGCCGCCCGAGTCGGCCGAACCGCTGCCCGTGTTCACGCCGGAGCAGCTCACGCGCATCGCCCGCAACAAGCTTGATTTGGCGCAAGAGTACATCGCGCTCGGCGACGTTTCGGGCGCTCGCTCGCTCATCAACGAAGTGATCGAGTCGAACGACCACGCCACGCGCGCCGACGCGCAGGCGCTGCTGTCGACGCTCGCGCCGCTCTCTTGACGCCGGTTGCCGCCCGCTCAATGCGTATCGCGCTAGGAATCCAGTACGACGGCGCCGCCTTCTGCGGCTGGCAATCGCAGCCGCACGGCAAGACGGTGCAGGACCGGCTCGAACGCGCGCTGCGCGAATTCGCGTGCGTGCCGCTGCAAACCGTCGTTGCCGGCCGCACCGACACGGGCGTGCATGGACTCGGCCAGGTCGTCCATTTCGACACCGATCTCGACCGCACGCCGTTCTCGTGGGTGCGCGGCACGAATGCGTTCTTGCCTTCGACGGTGGCCGTGCAGTGGGCGAAGCCGATGCCCGAGACGTTTCACGCGCGTTTCGCGGCGTTCGAGCGCACGTATTACTACGTGCTTTACGTGCATCCGGTGCGTTCGCCCATGCTGGCGGGCCGCGCGGGCTGGATTCATACGCCGCTCGATGTCGATGCCATGCGCGAGGCGGCGGCGCATTTGATCGGGGAGCATGATTTTTCGGCGTTCCGTTCGTCCGAATGTCAGTCGAAAACGCCGGTCAAGCATCTTTACCAGATCGACATTCGCCCGCAAGGCGACTTCATCCATTTCCGCTTTCGCGCCAATGCCTTCCTGCATCACATGGTGCGCAACCTCATGGGCTGCCTCGTGGCCGTGGGGCGCGGGCGCTATCCGTCGCCGTGGATGGACGAGGTGCTGGCGGGCCGCGACCGCACGAAGGCTGCGCCCACGTTCATGCCCGACGGCCTCTATCTCGCCGAAGTGGGCTATCCTGACGAGTTCGCGGTGCCCGCGCCGCATACGGCCAGCGTGCCCTGGAGCGCGATCTGGACCGATACGCCGCAGGCTCCCGATGCTCCGGCCATTCCGCCTGCATGACCCGAAGTCTCCGCCAACATGACGCTAACTGATTCCAACGCCGCGCATCGCACACGCATCAAGCTGTGCGGGCTTTCAACGCCCGAAGCGGTTTCCCACGCGATCGACCTGGGCGCGGACGCGATCGGCCTCGTGTTTTATCCGCCCAGCCCGCGTTCCGTGAACGTGGCGCGGGCCGTGGAACTGACGCGCGAGATCGCGCCGTTCGTTTCGGTCGTCGGCCTGTTCGTCAACGCCACGGCCGAGTGGATCGTCGAAGTCACGGACAGCGTTCCGCTCACGATGCTGCAATTTCACGGCGACGAAACCCCCGAGCAGTGCGAAGCGCTCGCGGCCGTTGCCGGTTTGCCCTGGTTGCGCGCGCTGCGAGTGGCGGCCGATACTCGTCAAGCCGATTTGGTAGAATCGGCAAATCGTTATTCATCGGCTTCCGGGCTTTTGTTCGACACGCATGTCGAAGGCTACGGCGGCGGCGGAAAGGTCTTCGATTGGTCACTTATTCCCGCAGGTCTCGCGCGTCGGGCCGTTTTGAGTGGTGGCTTGAACGCGCAAAACGTCAATGAGGCGATTCGCCGGGTGCGCCCGTTCGCGGTCGATGTCTCCAGCGGCATCGAAGCGCCGGGCGCCAAGGGCGTGAAGGATCACGCCCGCATGGCGGCGTTCGTACGCGCGGTGCGCGAGGCGGACGCGGGATAATTTTCCGTGCTGGCAGAACTCGTGCAACGCGAGTGATTCAATGCCGGCCAAGCGAGTGACTATGTACAACTTACCCGATGAACGTGGCCATTTTGGCCAATATGGCGGCGTGTTCGCGGCCGAAACTCTCATGCAGGCCATCGACGAACTGCGCGAGGCCTACGCGAAATACAAGGACGATCCCGAATTTGTCGCCGAATATCAGCGCGAGCTGAAGCATTTCGTCGGCCGTCCGTCGCCGGTGTATCACGCGCAACGCTGGAGCGAACTGCTCGGCGGTGCGCAGATTTACCTCAAGCGCGAGGACCTGAACCACACGGGCGCGCACAAGGTGAACAACGTGATCGGCCAGGCGCTGCTCGCGAAACGCATGGGCAAGCCGCGCGTGATCGCCGAAACGGGCGCGGGTCAGCACGGCGTGGCCACGGCCACCATCGCCGCGCGCTTCGGCATGGAATGCGTGGTCTACATGGGCGCGGAAGACGTGCGCCGCCAGGCCGCCAACGTCTATCGCATGAAGCTGCTGGGCGCGACGGTCGTGCCGGTGGAGTCGGGTTCGCGCACGCTCAAGGACGCGCTCAACGAAGCCATGCGCGACTGGGTGACGAACGTCGAAAACACCTTCTACATCATCGGCACCGTGGCGGGCCCGCATCCGTATCCGATGATGGTGCGCGACTTCCAGCGCGTGATCGGCGACGAATGCCGCGTGCAGATGCCCGAAATCGCCGGTCGCCAGCCGGATGCCGTGATCGCGTGCGTTGGCGGCGGATCGAACGCAATGGGCATCTTTTATCCCTATATCGACGACGATGCCGTGCAGTTGATCGGCGTGGAGCCGGCGGGCGACGGCATGGAAACGGGCCGTCATGCGGCCTCGCTCGCGGCGGGCACGCCGGGCGTGCTGCACGGCAACCGCACCTATCTGCTGCAAGACGAGAACGGCCAGATCATCGAGACGCATTCGGTTTCGGCGGGTCTCGACTATCCCGGCGTGGGTCCGGAGCACGCGTGGCTCAAGGACAGCGGCCGCGCGCAATACGTGACCATCGACGACGAGGAAGCGCTCAAGGCGTTCCACGACTGCTGCCGCATCGAAGGCATCATCCCCGCGCTGGAGTCGAGCCACGCGCTCGCGCACGCGGCGAAGCTCGCGCCCTCGTTGCCCAGGGACAAGGTTCTGCTGGTGAACCTCTCGGGGCGCGGCGACAAGGACATGCACACGGTCGCCGAGCGATCGGGCATTCAGTTCTGAGCGCCCGGAGCGACACGAGCAATGCGTGACGAGTTCGACGAGCCGCTTGCGCCGGCGCCGCTGGGCGACGCGGAAGCCGATATTCCGGCTGCCGTGCCGCCGTTGGTGCCGGTCGTGCCGGAAAGCATCCGGCTCCTGAACCGCGATTTTCTGACCGATGCGGCGAATTTGCCCGATGCCTCGATCGACCTGATCGTCGCCGATCCGCCTTATGGGCTCGGCAAGGACTACGGCAACGACTCCGACATGCGCTCCGGCGAAAATTTTCTCGCCTGGACCTACGAATGGCTCGACCTCGCGATACCGAAGCTCAAGGCAAGCGGCTCGCTTTACGTGTTTTGCACGTGGCAGTACGCGCCCGAAATCTTCGTCTATCTCAAGTCGAAACTCACGATGATCAACGAGATCGTCTGGGATCGTCGCGTGCCCAGCATGGGCGGAACGACGCGCCGGTTCACGTCCGTGCATGACAACATCGGTTTCTTCGCGGTTTCGAAGGACTATTACTTCGATCTCGATCCCGTCCGCATTCCGTACGATGCCGTCACGAAGAAGGCGCGTTCGCGCAAGTTGTTCGAAGGCAGCAAGTGGCTCGAACTCGGCTACAACCCCAAGGACGTCTGGTCCGTTTCGCGGCTGCACCGTCAGCATGCGGAGCGCGTGGATCATCCCACCCAGAAGCCGCTGGAAATCGTCGAGCGCATGGTGCTCGCGAGCTGCCCGCCGGGCGGCCGCGTGCTGGACCCGTTCATGGGCAGCGGCACCACGGCAGTCGCTTGCGCGCGTCAGCAGCGCGAATTCGTCGGCTATGAAATTAACGAAAGTTACTGCGCGATTGCGCGCGAACGCGTGAGCGCGGCGGCGTCGGCAATACCGGCAGCCGCCGCGGACACGGGCGCCGCACCGTCCGCACCGTCTGTCGAGGCAGGCGTCTGACACGCCGCCCGCGACGCGCGGCTCCTTCGCGCAGCACCGTAAAAAGTTGAGGACTCACATCATGTCCCGTATCAAGAACACGTTTGCGGCGCTCGCCGCCGAAGGCAAGAAAGGTCTGATCCCGTTCATCACGGCAGGCGATCCCGATCCCGCGCGCACCGTCGAATTCATGCACGCGCTGGCGGCGGGCGGCGCCGACGTGATCGAACTCGGCGTGCCGTTTTCGGACCCGATGGCCGACGGCCCGGTGATCCAGCAGTCGTCCGAGCGCGCGCTCGCGAAGGGCGTGACGCTCAAGAGCGTGCTCGCCGACGTCAAGCGCTTTCGCGAAACCGACAACAAGACGCCGGTCGTGCTGATGGGCTACGCGAACCCCATCGAGCGCATGGGCGCCGACGCGTTCGCCGCCGCTGCGAAAGAGGCGGGGGTGGACGGCGTGCTCGTGGTCGACTATCCGCCCGAGGAATCGACGGAATTCGCGACCCGGATGCAGGCGGCCGGCATCGACCCGATCTTCCTGCTCGCGCCCACTTCCACGGACGCGCGCATCGCGGCCGTCGCGCGGGCGGCGAGCGGCTACGTCTATTACGTCTCGCTCAAGGGCGTGACCGGCGCGGCGAATCTCGACGTGGCGAGCATCGCGGGTAGAATTCCGGCCATCAAGGAGCATGTCTCGTTGCCGGTGGGCGTCGGCTTCGGCATTCGCGACGCGCAAACGGCCGCCGCCGTGGCGCAGGTCGCCGACGCCGTGGTGATCGGCAGCCGTCTCGTGCAATTGCTCGAACAAACGCCGCCCGACACGGCAGCGGACGTGCTCATGCAATTCATTGCCGGTATTCGCACGGCGCTCGACGAAAATTCGGGCGCGGTTTGAGACTGCTGTAAAATCCACTTTTCGCCATGCGCGGGCGGGTCGAAACCCGGTCGGTTTTACCGGCCGGCGGTTCCCGTGCGCCGCGCCGCGCATCCCGAAGGTCAAGGAAGGAACACAATGAGCTGGCTCGATAAACTGCTGCCGCCCAAGATCAAGCAAACCGATCCGAAAAGCCGCAAAAGCATCCCGGAAGGCTTGTGGATCAAGTGCCCGTCGTGCGAGGCGGTGCTGTACCGCAACGACGTGGAGGCGAATCTTCACGTTTGCCCGAAGTGCGATCACCACATGCGCATTGGCGCGCGCGAGCGCCTCGACGGTCTGCTCGACGCGGAAGGCCGCTATGAAATCGGCCAGGAAATCATTCCTGTCGACGCCCTCAAGTTCAAGGACAGCCGCAAGTACCCGGACCGCCTGAAAGAGGCGATGGACGAAACCGGCGAAACCGACGCCATGGTGGTGATGGGCGGCGCGATCCGCACGCTGCCCGTGGTCGTGGCCAACTTCGAGTTCTCGTTCATGGGCGGCTCGATGGGCTCGGTGGTCGGCGAGCGTTTCGCGCGCGGCGCGCAAACGGCGCTCGAACAGCAAGTGCCGTTCATCTGCTTCACCGCTTCCGGCGGCGCGCGCATGCAGGAAAGCCTGCTGTCGCTCATGCAGATGGCCAAGACCACGGCCATGCTCACGAAGCTTTCCGAGGCCCGGCTGCCGTTCATTTCCGTGCTGACCGATCCGACGATGGGCGGGGTTTCGGCGAGCTTCGCGTTCCTCGGCGACGTCGTGATCGCCGAGCCGAAGGCGCTGATCGGCTTCGCCGGCCCGCGCGTGATCGAGCAAACCGTGCGCGAAAAGCTGCCGGAAGGCTTCCAGCGCGCCGAATTCCTGCTGCAAAAGGGCGCGATCGACATGATCGTGGACCGCCGCAAGCTGCGCGACGAAATCGCGCAATTGCTCGCGCTGCTCCAGCGCCAGCCCGCCGACGCCGTGGCGTAACCGCCGCGCCGTCACGCGGCCTGGCGCGGCCGAAAAATCGCGCACCTCGACGCGCCGCAAGCGTAAGCAAGCGGCGCGTTGTCATTTCCGCGATAATGCCGTTCTTTCGCAGCCGATCATTCGCGTGAACGCTCCGCCCCTGGCGGCGTCTCACACGCAGCACCGACGATTTTGCCCATGAGCACCTTTCCCACTCTCGACGCGTGGCTCACGCATCTCGAAACCGCGCATCCGGTCGGCATCGACATGGGGCTCGACCGCATCCGCCGGGTGAAGGACGCGCTCAAGCTCGAATTCGCGTGCCCGATCTTCACGGTCGGCGGCACGAACGGAAAGGGCTCGACCTGCGCGATTCTCGAAACGATCCTGCTTAAAGCGGGCTATCACGTGGGCTGCCACACGTCGCCGCATCTGCTCGCGTTCAACGAGCGTGCGCGCGTGGACGGCGAGCAGGCCGGCGACGCCGATCTGCTGCCGCATTTCGAAGCCGTCGAAGCCGCGCGCAACGCGTTCGAGACGCCGGTTTCGCTCACGTATTTCGAGTTCACGACGCTCGCGATCATGCATTGGTTCGCCTCGCGCGGGCTGGACGCGGTGATCTTCGAAGTGGGGCTGGGCGGGCGTCTGGACGCCGTGAACGTGCTCGACACCGACTGCGCGATCATCACGAGCATCGACCTCGACCACACCGAATATCTGGGCGATACGCGCGAAAAGATCGGTTTCGAGAAGGCCGGTATTTTCCGCGCGGGCAAGCCCGCGATTTGCGCCGATCCCGTGGCGCCGCAGTCGCTGGTCGATCATGCGGACGCGATCGGCGCCGAACTATGGCTCTTTGGCCGCGATTTCCGCTACGAAGGCCAGCCGGGCAGCGAGCGTCAGCAATGGAGCTACGTCGGCCCGACAATGCGGCGCTCGGCGCTCGCGTATCCGGCGCTGCGCGGCGCGAATCAGCTCATCAACACCACGGCGGCGCTCGCCGGTCTGGAAGCGATGCGCGACCGCCTGCCGGTTTCGGCGCAGGACATTCGCCTCGGTCTCGCCAACGTCGAATTGCCGGGCCGCTTCCAGGTGCTGCCGGGCAAGCCGTCGATCATTCTCGACGTCGGCCATAATCCGCACGCCGCCGCCGTGCTCGCGCAAAACCTCGGCAGCATGGGCTATTTCCCGTACACCTACGCCGTGTTCGGCGCGATGCGCGACAAGGACATCGCGGGGGTGATCGAGCATCTGAAGGGCGAAGTCGATCACTGGTGCGTGACCGATCTGCCGCTGCCGCGCGCGGCCACGGCGCAGCAGCTCGACGACCGGCTGCGCGAGGCGGGCGTGAGCGACGGCCCCGACAGCAGCGTGACGCGTTACGAAAGTCCGGCGGCGGCGTTTCAAGATGCGCTAAAACGTGCTACTGAAAATGATAGAATTATTGTTTTCGGAAGTTTTCTGACGGTTGCCGGGGTCATGGCCTGGCGAAAGTCGCAGCAACACTGACCGCCCGGCACCGCACGCCGCCCGCAAGACAGGCCAGGTAGGCCAACAGCAAGCCATACATGGGACTTTTCTCGTTCGGCAAGAAAGACGACGCGGCGCCTCGCCGGCGCGGCGCTGAAGCCGGCTCCAACCGGCGGAGCAGCCAAAGCACGCGTGTGGAGCGGCGCAGTCGCCGCCCGGACCGTTCCGGCGACGCCGAGGCCATGCTGCTCGATCCCACGCTTCCCGAAAAGCAGCGCGCGCGCCGCCGCCTCGTGGGCGCGATCGCGCTGGTGCTCGCCGCCATCGTGGTTTTGCCGATGGTGCTCGATTCGCACCCGAAGCCCGTTACCGACGACATCGCCATCGACATTCCGAGCCGTCCGGCCGACAAGGTCGCGGCGCGTCACGACGAGGACACCCAAGCGGGCGTTGCGCCCGACAATCCGCCCGCGGCGGACACGGCCGGCGCATCGGCGCTGACGGCGGCTTCGTCCACGTCTCCATCCACGTCCACGCAAGCGGCCGAGGCCAGGAAGCCCGGCGCCGTCGCGCCGAAGCCCTCGCAGGGCACGGCAGCGGAGCAGCCGGCACAATCCGCGCAATCGGCACAATCGACGCAACCCGCGCAAACGGCCCGCTCCGGCAAGCCCGCAACCGCGCCGGCGGCCACCGCCACCGCGTCGCGCGGCCCATCCGACACCACCGGCACCGCCACGCAAGCCAACGCCGACACCGGCGCGGGCGCGGGCGCTCAATCCGGCACGCCGGCCGCGCCGCCGGGCGCGCGTTTCGCGGTGCAGCTCGGCGCCTATACGAACGGCGCCACGGCGCGCAACTGGGTCGCGAAGTTGAAAGCGGCGGGCGTACCCGCATATACCGAAGAACGCAAGGAAGCCGACGGCACCACGCGCACGCTGCTGCGCGCGGGGCCGTTCCCGGACCGCGCTTCGGCCACTGCGGCGATCGCCAGGGTGCGCGGCGCGGGGCTGATGGCCGGCTCGAACAGCAACGCGGAATAAGCCGCGCATGTTCACGGCATTCGACTACGCTGTAATGGCGGTGATGGGCCTGTCGGCGCTGCGCGGTGCGTGGCGCGGCTTCATCGGCGAGATTTTTGGTTTGATCGGCTGGATCGCGGCATTGCTCGTGGCCTGCCGCTACGTGGACCGTGTGGTGCCCTTCATTCCGGCGACGTGGCCGGGCGGGGCGCTCACTCAATGGCTGATCGCCTTCGCGCTGATCGTCGTTGGCGTGGTGCTCGTGGCCGGCGTGGGCAATGCGCTGCTCGGCCGTCTGGTGCAGGCGAGCGGATTGTCAGGCGTGGACCGTTCGCTCGGGATGATGTTCGGCCTCGTGCGAGGCGTCGTGCTGGTGCTGATCCTCGTCGTTCTTGGCGGGTTGACCGAGCTGCCCCAGCAGGACTTCTGGCGCAAGGCGCTGCTGCGGCCGTATGCCGAGCAGGGCGTGCTCGAACTGAAACCGCTGTTGCCCGATACGCTCGCGGCCTACGTTCACGTCTGATCAGAAACTGGTCGGACGCGGCGCAAGGCACGGCGTCAATCGCGCAACGCTGCCCCTTTGCGGCGCTCGACCGGCCGCGACCGATTTCGCTTTTTTGAAGGACCTGCCATGTGCGGCATCGTAGGCGTAGTTTCCCGCTCTCCCGTCAACCAGCTCCTCTATGACGCGCTGCTGCTGCTTCAGCACCGCGGTCAGGACGCGGCCGGCATTGCCACCGCGAACGGCTGCACGTTCCACATGCACAAGGCCAACGGCATGGTGCGCGACGTGTTCCGCACGCGCAACATGCGCAGCCTGCCCGGCACCTGCGGCATCGGCCAGGTACGCTACCCGACGGCCGGTTCGGCGTCGAGCGAAGAAGAAGCCCAGCCGTTCTACGTGAACGCGCCGTTCGGCCTTATCCTCGCCCACAACGGCAATCTCACGAACTGGCAACAGTTGAAGGAAGAGATGTTCCGCGTGGACCGCCGCCACATCAACACGAAGTCCGACACGGAAGTGCTGCTCAACGTGTTCGCGCACGAACTGCAACTTGCCAGCTCCGGACTCGAACTCGACCCATCGGCGCTGTTCAAGGCGGTGTCGGGCGTGCATCGCCGCGTGCGCGGCTCGTACGCGATCGTTTCGCTGATCGCCGGCTACGGCCTGCTCGCGTTCCGCGACCCGTTCGGCATTCGCCCGCTGTGCATCGGCAAGGTGGAAACTCCGGAAGGCACCGAATGGATGGTGGCGTCGGAATCGGTGGCGCTCGAAGGCATCGGTTTCGAATTCGTGCGCGACGTGGAGCCGGGCGAAGCGGTGTTCATCGACTTCGAGGGCAACTTTCATTCGCAGCAATGCGCGGAAAAGCCGAGCCTCAACCCGTGCATTTTCGAACTCGTGTATCTCGCGCGTCCCGATTCGGTGCTCGACGGCGTGCCGGTTTACAACGTGCGCCTGCGCATGGGCGACTACCTCGCCGAGAAGGTCAAGCGCGAACTGCCCGACGTGAAGATCGACGTGGTCATGCCGATTCCCGACTCGTCGCGCCCCGCCGCCATGCAGGTGGCGAAGAAGCTGGGCGTGGAGTATCGCGAGGGCTTCTTCAAGAACCGCTACGTGGGCCGCACCTTCATCATGCCGGGCCAGGCGATGCGCAAGAAGTCGGTGCGCCAGAAGCTCAACGCCATGGGCATCGAGTTCAAGGGCAAGAACGTGCTGATCATCGACGACTCCATCGTGCGCGGCACCACCTCGCAGGAAATCGTGCAGATGGCGCGCGACGCGGGCGCGACCAAGGTGATCTTCGCTTCGGCGGCGCCGCCCGTGAAGTTCCCGAACGTGTACGGCATCGACATGCCCACGCGCGGCGAACTCGTGGCGCACGGCCGCACCGACGAAGAAGTGGCGCGCATCATCGGCGCCGATCACCTCGTGTATCAGGACGTGGAATCGCTCAAGCAGGCCGTGCGCGACATCAACCCGGAATTGCGCGAATTCGAGGCATCGTGCTTCGACGGCGACTACATCACCGGGGACATCACGAGCGCCTATCTCGACAACATCGAAACCGCGCGCCTCGCGCCGCAAGCGCAGTCCGACCGCGACGCCGCCAGCGACGCGATGGACGGCGGCGCGCGCTCGCAATTGCATCTGCAACTCTCGGTCGAGTGATGCCGGTGCGATTTGCACGATGAAAGGCGCGAGCCGTCGCGGCTCGCGCGTTCGAAAGCCCGCTTCTGCTTGCGCGAAGCGGGTTTTTTTATGATTCGACTTACCGACGAGTTCATCATGAGCACCGTTCGCGCGTTGTATGTGTACCCCGTGAAGTCGTGCGGCGCGATTGCGCTCCAGCGCGCGCAATTCGACGCGAGCGGCCTGCAATGGGACCGTCACTGGATGGTGGCGGACGCCACGGGCCGCTTCGTTTCGCAGCGCGAATATGCGGCGATGGCGCGCATCGTGCCCGAGTTCGTCGAAGAAGGCGTGCGTTTGTCGATGGACGGCATGAGCGAGACGTTGCTGCTGCCGTTCGCGCCGCGCGGCGGCGAAACGCGCGTGCAGGCGAGCGTGTGGAAGGACACGTTCGAAGCGCTCGACGAAGGCGAACGCGCGGCGCAATGGTTCACGCAGGCGCTGGGCGTGCCGGTGCGCCTGCTGCGTTTCGCACGCGACGTCACGCGGCTCGCGAGCAAGAAGTGGACGCACGACGAAGACGCGCCCACGCAATTCGCCGACGGTTATCCGATTCTCGTGACGAGCGAGTCGTCGCTGGCGGAACTCAACGCGCGGCTCGCGGCGAAGGGCGCGCCGCCCGTGCCGATGTCGCGTTTTCGCCCGAATATCGTCGTGGACGACGTCAACGATGCGTTCGACGAGGACTTTGTCGACACGCTCGCGATCGAATCGGCTTCGGGCGCGCAAGACATCGTGCTGCGCTTCGTGAAGCCGTGCGCGCGCTGCCCGATCACGACGATCGACCAGCAATCGGGCAAACGCGACGCGAACTGGCCCGCGGAGCCGCTCGACACGCTGGCCGCGTTTCGCGCCGACGCGCGCGTGGACGGCGGCCTCACGTTCGGCCAGAACGCGATTGTGGTGACGGGCGCGGGCGAGCGCGTTGCGGTGGGCGCGCGCGCCGAGTGGGAGTATCGGTTCGAGTGAGCGCGGCGAGCGCGCACGATGAACGCGCACGATAAACGCGTATTGAACCGGCGCGACGATTGAATCGAAGTACGGAACGAACGCGCGCGTTCAGTGCGGCAGCGCGCGCCACTGTCCCGGCGCAATGCCGAAGCGGCGCGTGAACGCGTGCGTGAACGCGCTCTGATCGCCGAACCCCACTTCGAGCGCGATGTCGCTGAGCGGGGCGCGCGGGTCGGCAAGCAGCGTGAGCGCCGTGTCGAGGCGCAGGCGCTGCAAATAGCGATGCGGCGTTTCGCCGAACGCGTCGATGAAAAGTTGGTGAAAACGGCGCAGGCCGAAGCCGCAATGCGCGGCAAGGTCGGCAATGCGCAGCGGTTGCGCGAGATGCGCGCGCAGCCAGCGGTCGATGCGCGCGAAATCCAGCCCCGCTGCGGCGTCGAACGCGGCGCCCGCCGCAATGCCGGTTTGCGCGATCAGCGCGGCGCACAGGCGTGCCGAGGCGTCCCAATGAAAGCGGCGCGCGCGGATGTCGCCGTCGCCGTGAGGCGGCGCGGCCGTGGCGGCGCGCTGCGCGATCTGGCGCACGAGCTGCGTGAGCGCCGGATCGACGCGCACGGCGCGCGCCGTATCGAACAGCCGTTCGGGCACCGCGAGCGACGCGGCGGGCAAGTCGAGCACGAGCTGCCGGTTATTGCCGATGCCCATGTAATCGTGACGCGCGCCCGCTGGAATGAGCCACGCCGAACAACAGTCGATGCGCTCGCCCAGGCCGTTCACGGTCATTTCCATCGCGCCGTCGAGGCCGAGCACGATCTGATGGAAGTCGTGCAGATCGGTTTCCTCGATCGCGCCATAGCGGCGCAATTCGACGCCGGGCGCGAGAACGGGAGCGTGATGATGCGGGTTCACGGGGCGAGCGCTTACTACGAAGCGACTAACGTTCAGACGTCGAGCAGTTCGACTTCGAACACGAGCGTGGCGTTCGGCGGAATCACGCCGCCCGCGCCGCGCACGCCGTAGCCGAGTTGCGGCGGGATCGTGAGCTTGCGCACGCCGCCGACCTTCATGCCCTGCACGCCTTCGTCCCAGCCCTTGATGACCATGCCGCCGCCCAGCACGAAGGCGAACGGGTCGTTGCGGTCCTTGCTCGAATCGAACTTCTGGCCGTCCGTAAGCCAGCCCGTGTAATGCACGCTGACGGTCTGGCCGGCTTTCGCTTCTTCGCCGGTGCCTTCGGTCAGGTCTTCATACTTGAGGCCGGTATCGGTAGTCACGATGGACATGGAAAAACTCCTGAAACGGATGGGTTGAATCCGCTATTGTAGGCGGTTTGCAGGCCGCGAGCCGGTTGCGGAAATGGAGACTTGCAGGTCAGGCACGCGGGATGCTTCCTTGCGCTGCCTATAATGGGGGGCTGTTTCGCCCGCCGTGGGCGAAAACCGAGGAATTCGATGGCGTCGACTCCGCAAACAACTGACGAACGCACGGCGCGATTGTGCGCCGAAACCGCGCTGTTCATGCGCGACCATGTGCTTTCGCGCGTCTCGCACGACCTGCGCAGCCCGCTGAACGCAATCCATAGCTGGGCGTATGTCCTCGAACGCAAGATCGACGGCGCGGACGCCGCCGCGCAACGCGCGCTCGGCGGTATCCGCACGGGCGTGGAGCAACAGGTGCATCTGCTGGAAACACTCGTCGACAAAACCCGCGCCGAAACGCGCAAGCTGCGCATCGAGCGCGCGCCGGTCGCGCTTGACGGCCTGATCGCGCAAACCGTGGAGGACGCTCGCGCTTCGCTCGCCGACGCGCGCGGCGTGAGCTTCGCCGTGCGCGACGACACCGGCGCAGCGCCGCTCGACGCCGACGCCGAGCGTCTGGGCCAGGCGCTCTGGCTGATGCTCGTGTTCGCCGCCGAAACCAGCGCGCCGGGCACGAGCGTGACCTTCGCGGCCGGCGCCACGCCAACGGGCGTGCAGTTCGAGGTGACATGGCGCGCCACGCCGCAAGCGCTCACCGACGAAGCCGTGGCGCACGTGCTCGAACCGTTCGCGCGCGCGCAGGCCGGCGAGCCGCAGGAAATCGGCCGCCACGCCTGGGTGCTGGCGCTGTGCCAGCGCGTGGCCGAAGCGCACGGCGGCCGCTTCGAGTCGCACGCCGTAGCCGAAGGCGAGGAAGCGTCGATGGTGTTGGGCGTGGTGGCCGGCTGAGCGATGCGGCGGTGCGTTTGGAAAGCGAGCGGGAGCGGACGGTCGAATTTACAAGGCGGTTACGTCAACGACGTCGCGCCCGACCGCCGCGAACGCACGCAGACCGAAGCGTTTCGCTTCGCGCCCAATCGCGCCCAATCGCGCCTTTCACCTACCTTTCCCCCTTTATACTGAGGGCTTCGTTTTCCGGAGCCACTTCTCTTGATTCAGCTTCTCGCCCTTGTCGGGGCGCTTTTGCTCGTCGCCCTCAACGGTTTCTTCGTCGCGGCCGAGTTCGGCCTCGTCAAGCTGCGCGCCACGCGCGTGCAGTCGCTCGCCGCGGCGCACGGCCTGCGCGGCAGCATTCTCGCCAAGGTTCACGGCCAGCTCGACGCGTATCTCTCCGCCTGCCAGCTCGGCATCACGCTCGCGTCGCTCGGTCTGGGCTGGATCGGCGAACCGGCGTTCGCGGAACTGCTCGCGCCGCTGTTCGCGCTGCTCGGCGTTACCTCGCCCGAACTCGTGCACGGCATCTCGCTCGTGTTCGCGTTCACGGTGATTTCGTTCCTGCACATCGTCGTGGGCGAACTCGCGCCGAAGTCGATGGCGATTCGCCAGTCCGAGAAAATCTCACTGTGGACCGCGCTGCCGCTCTACGGCTTTTACTGGACGATGTATCCGGCGATCTGGGCGCTCAACACGAGCGCGAACGCCGTGCTGCGCCTCGCGGGTTTATCGTCGGAACACGGCCACGACTCGCACTATTCCACCGACGAACTCAAGCTGATCCTGCGCAGCCGCCGCGCCGCCGCCGAAGCGCAAGCCGAAACGCAGCATCACGCCGAATTCGCGGCGAACGGCCGTGGCGCGAGGAACGGCGCAAGGAACGGCGAGGCTGCGCCCGCGCCCGCCGCGAACGCCTACAACGCCGACGAGTGGAACACGCTCGCGCATTCGCTCGACTTTTCGCGTCTCACCGTTTCGGACCTCATGCGCCCCGCGCACGAAATGGTTGGGTTGCGGCGCGACTTGCCGGTGAGCGAGAACATGCAGATCGTGGCGCGGCACCGTTTCAGCCGCTATCCGCTGTTCGAGGACGCGTCGGGGGAGCGCGTCGCGGGTCTCATCCACTTGAAGGATTTATTGCTCGCGCGCGAAGCCGGCAATATGCTCGACGATCTCGGCAAGTTCGTGCGCCCCGTGCAATACGTGAAGCCCGAAACGCCTGCGCTCGCGCTGTTTCGCCGCTTTCGCAAGGGCGCGCCGCATTTCGCGCTGGTCGGCCATAAAGGCGCGCGGCCGAGCGGCTTTCTCACGCTGGACAACCTGCTGGGCGCGCTCGTGGGCCAGATTCACGACGAATTCCATCAAGCCGATACCGACTGGACGCGCATGGACGACGGCACGCTGATGGGACGCGGCAGCCTGCCCGTGGTGTCGCTGGAGCAGGCGCTCGGCATCGACATCGACGAAGGGCGCGCCGAGTCCGTGGGCGGCCTCGTGATTCACGCGCTCAACGATCTGCCCACCGAAGGGCAGCGCGTGGCGTTCGAGCGCTTCGACATCGTCGTGAAGAAGATGAAGGGGCCGCGCATCGTGCTCGTGCGCATCTACCCGAAGGATCTCGAGGACGAAGGCGGCTGACCTTCGTCCCCGCTTTCTCCGTTCAGGCGCGCGCCACCGTGGACAGCACGGCCACGGGCAGCGCCTTCAGCACGTCGCGCAGCGCCAGCACGTTGTTGTCCTGCGGCCGGTGCGCGGTGTCGCTGAGCCAGTCGTGCAAGTCGGTCTGCGCGACGCCTTGGGGCAACTCCACCGCCGTATCTTCCCAGCGCTCGGGCGCAACGAGCGGCGTATCGCCTTCGAGCAGCGAAGCTGCGTGCCGCGTGCCGATCACGATGGCCCACGCGTTGCCGTGACGGCGCGCGAACGCGATGACATGATCGGCCAGCGCGCCGCGCACCGCGAGCGGCAGATATTCGCCTTCGCGCAGCAACTCCGGCGCTTGCGCGCGCAACGCCAGCAGGCGGTGGACGGTGGCAAGCTTCACGTGCGCGTTGCGCCAGTCCTTGAGCTTGGTCGAGGGCGCGGCGCGGTCGAGCGCCTTCGCGCGCGCGGCGTAATCGACGGGCCGGCGGTTGTCGGGATCGACGAGACTGAAATCCCAAAGCTCCGTGCCCTGGTACAGATCGGGCACGCCGGGCGAGGTGAGCCGCAATACGGTTTGCAGCAGCGTATTGACCGCGCCGGCGGGCGCGATGCGCGCGACGAAATCCGCGAGCGCTTGCAGAAAGCCGTCGCGGCGCTGCGGCGAAAGAATGTCGAACAAAAATGCCTGGCAGTCCGATTCATAGGCTTCGTCGGGGACGAGCCAGTTCGTGCGCAGCTTGGCTTCGCGCAGCGCTTTCAACTGCCATTGCGCGACCCGTTCGGCAAACGCACGCACGCCTTGTTCGTCGCCGGGATCGAGTTCGGGCGGCCAGACGCCGACCAGCGTCTGGTACAGCATGGCTTCGGCGCTCGGGCCAGGCGACCAGTCGGTGTTCGAGGCGCCGTCGCCGCGCCGCTGCGGCTGATTCAGCGTGGACCACGCGCGCAGCGTGTTGCTCCAGTCGCCGGCAATTTCGCTGAGCACGGCAAGGCGCGCGCGCACGTCCTCGCCGCGCTTGTGATCGTGCGTGGCGGTCGTCAGCAGTCCATAAGGACTGCGTTGACGGCGCAGCTTGTTGGCCGCATGAAACTGCTCGGCGGTGCGCGAGAAGTCGTCGGGATCGGCGCCCACTTCGTTGCGCGACAGCAGACGTCCGTAGCGATAACACGCCGTATCTTCGGTGGCTTTCGCGGCGAGCGGCGCGGTGAGCTGCGAGAACAACGCGAGCGCCGTGCGTTGCGCGATGAGTGCATGACTCAGCGGCGCATTGGCGTGGCTGCCGCCGTTCGCGCTCGCGTGGCGCGCACTTTTGCCATTGCCGCCGGTTTGCGGCGATTGACCGGCATCGGGCGCGCGGCCGCCTAGCCAGCCGTTCACGAGTTCGAGCGCCGAAAGACTCGCGCGCGGCAATGCGTGGCGCGCGCCTTCGAGCGCGACGTCGAAGTAGCGATTGTCGAGCGCCGTGCGCAAGCCGTTGACGGGATAAATGCGATAGATCGGAAAGCGTGTCGCGAGATGGCTGACCACGCGGTGTACGCTCGTGTAAGTGATGTCGCGTGTGGCAGGCTGCTCGCGCGCGATGCGGTGCAGCGCGCGCGCCACGTGATCGAGTTCCGCCGAAAGATAATACGTAAGCATCTCGCCGCGCGCGTCGAGCGCGTAGGCGCCGAACGGGCGGTCGTCGCCGGAAATGGCCGCCCACGCTTCGGCCAGCGGCGTCGCGCCGCGCGCGTCGTGCAGCAGCGCGCCCACGTCGTTCATGAAGTCGTAACCGGTCGTGCCTTGCACGGCCCAGTCGTCGCGCAAGGATTCGTCGGGCGCAAGAATCTTTTCGACGACGATATACGGCGGCGTCGCGCGCAGCGAGGCCATGCGCTGACGCAGGCGCTCGCAATACTCGCGCGGATCGGCGAGCCCGTCGATATGGTCGATGCGCAGGCCGTCGATCACGCCGTCGGCGTAGAGCCGGAAAATCATCTTGTGTACGGCTTCGAACACGTCGTGGCGTTCGACGCGCACGCCCGCGAGCGAAGTCACGTCGAAAAAGCGCCGCCAGTTGATTTCGTCGGGCGCGGTGCGCCACCATGCGAGCCGGAAATGCTGGCGTTCGAGCAGGCGGTGCAGGCGGTCGCGCGGCACCGGGTCGGCGCTCGAATATGCTTCGAGCGCGAATTCGATCGGGTCGGTGCCCGCGCGTTCGACGAAAGCGCGCAACGCCTCGCGTCCGGCCGCCGCGCGCGCCTGGTCCTCGGGCTGCGTGGTCAACCCCTGAAACGCGCTCGCCAGCGTGTTGAGGTCGGCGCGATCCGCCGATTGCAGCAGCGCCGCGTAATCGGTCGGGCAAATCGGGCACACGTGCGGCCCGTACTGCACATAAAAGCGCGCGGCCGCGGGATCGAATTTCAGTTCGATGCGGCCCGCCGCGAGTTCGTCGCCATACGCGCCGCCGAGAAAGGGCATCAGCACCTTGCCGCGCAGCGCGGGGTCGGGCGAATGCCAGTCGACGTCGAAGTGGCGCGCAAACGCGCTATGACGTCCCCATTCGAGGATGTCGAGCCACCACGCGTTGTGCGAGCCGCCCACGCCCATGTGGTTCGGCACGAAGTCGGCGATCAGGCCCATGCCGCGTTCGTGTACCTTCGCGGCGAGCCGGCGCAGCGCGGCTTCGCCGCCGAGTTCGGCGCTCACGGTGCCGTAATCGACGGTGTCGTAGCCGTGCATCGAGCCGGGCTGCGCCGTGGTGACGGGCGAAAGATAAAGGTGGCTTACGCCGAGCGCGGCAAAATAGTCGAGTTGCGCGAGCGCGTCGTCGAACGTGAAGCCGTGATGGAGCTGCAAGCGCAGCGTCGCGCGGGGGTAGTTCATGGCGTCGGCTTCGTTTCGGGTGAAGTGGGCGCGCTGTGCGCGTCGTTGGAAGATGTTTCGGATTGCGAATGGGTTTGCGGCGTTGAACGCGCCTGCGTGCGCGCCACGGCTTCGCGCGCGCGCTTCACGGTGTCGATGCGCGCCATGAACGCGGGATCGGCGAACATCGAATCGACCGTGTGCGGCAAGCGGCGGCGCCAGTTCGGATGTTCGTCGATCGAGCCGGGCAGATTCGGTTGATCGGCGAGCGCGAGCAGGTCTTCGAGCGGGCACGTCACGAGCGGACTCGTGGTGGCGGCCACATAGCCGAGCGCGGCGTTCACGGGCGGATCGTCGAGCGAGGGCGGTTCCGTGTCGCGCGGCGCGAAGCCCGCTTGCTGAAGCGCCTGCCAGAGCGCCCCGCGCTCGCTCACGCGTTGCGCCTGTTCGGTTGCTACGGGGTCCTTACCATCCGCGCGCGGCAGCATTTGGCCGATGCGATTGCGCCATTCGATATCGGCGCCGCGCCACCAGCCGGCCACGGTCGGCAGATCGTGGGTGGTGGTGGTCGCCATGCCGTGCGGGTCCCAGCGCGAAGGCGCGAGAAAGCCCTTGTCGTCCTGCTCGAACCACAGCACGCGTATGCCGTAAAGACCGTGCGCGGCCAGCCGTTCGCGCAAACCCGGCGGGACGGTGCCAAGGTCTTCGCCGATCACGATCGCACGATGCCGCCACGATTCGAGCGCGATCAAGCGCAGCAAATCTTCGAACGGATACCGCAGATACGCGCCGTGTTTCGCGCTCTCGCCTTCGGGCACGAGCCACAGCCGCCGCAAGCCGAGAATATGGTCGATGCGCACGCCGCCCGCGTAGGCGAACGCGGAGCGCAGCATGTCGATGAACGCGCGAAAGCCCGTGTTGTGCATCGCGCGCGGCGAGAACGTGGTCAAGCCCCAGCTTTGGCCGGCCTGGTTGAAGATGTCGGGCGGCGCGCCCACGGAGACGCGTTGCAACATGTCTTGCGGCAACGACCATGCATGCGAGCCCGCGCCGTCGCAACCCACCGCGAGATCGGCGACCAGTCCCACCGACATGCCCGCTTCGTGCGCGCGGCGCTGGGCATTGCCGAGCCCTTCCGCGGCGAGCCACTGCAAAAAGCGATGAAAATCGACTTCCTCGCGATGCTCCTGCGCGAACGTGGCGACAGCGGCGCCGCGCGGATCGCGCAACGCTTCCGGCCATTCGCGCCAATGACGCGGCCCGTCGCCGTCGCCGATCATCGCCGCCTGCAAGGCCTCGAAGCGCGCGTGATCTTCCAGCGCCTCGCCGCCCTTCGCGCAGAACGCATGAAACGCCGAAGCACGCGGCGAACCGCTGGCGCGTTCATCACGCTCGAAGCGGTCGAACAGCGCGCGCAGCACCTTGAGCTTGAGCGGCAGCGCGCGCTGCCAGTCCACTAGCGGTTCGGCTTCGAGTTCGCGCCATGCGTCGCCGGCTTGCGCCGCCACGCCGGCTTCGTGCGCGGCTTGCGCGCCGAACAC
This sequence comes from Paraburkholderia sp. J41, assembly GCF_905220235.1. Lineage (NCBI taxonomy): Bacteria > Pseudomonadati > Pseudomonadota > Betaproteobacteria > Burkholderiales > Burkholderiaceae > Paraburkholderia > Paraburkholderia sp. J41. The sequence goes on from NZ_CAJMZE010000014.1 coordinate 142,821, forward strand.
GGCGGCGGGGTCGATATGCGCGACGTTGAGCCACAAACGCGACGACGGCGAATACGGGCTGAAATGCCCCGGCTCCGCGCTGAACATCGCATGCGCGGGACTCACCGCGAGCGCTTGCGCGCCGTGCCGCGCGCCATGCTCGGCCAGCGCGGCGAGCGCCGTATAGTCGCCGATGCCGCCGTCGCCATTTCTTCGGAGTCCATAGAGTTGTGCGGCGAGCCCCCACAACGGCGGCGGCGTGCTCGTGTCGCCATGACGAGCGCGCCAGGCGTCGGCGACGGTATGGCAATGCGGCGGCGCGACGGCGATCGTGAGCTTGTGATCGTTGACCGTCAGCGTGTGATAGCCGGGCTCGCTCAGCGGCGCGAGCAGCGCGGGCTCGCCGCGCGGCATCGTAAAGCGGCCTTCGATATGCTCGCCGCTTTCGAGGTCGATGCGATAGTGGCTGCCCGTGCGCACCGCCGAAGCGGGCAACTCTATCGCGCTCTCGAATTCGGCGGTGATGAGCGGCGGCAAGCGCCGCCCCGATTGCTCGGCGTTGAGCGCCGCGGCGCTCTGGCGCAATTGCGTGGCGTTCGCGCACGGCAAACCCATGCATTCGAGCAAGGTGACGAGCGTTTCGTCGGGAACGCGCTGCACGTTGCCGTGCGCGTCGGTCCATTCGACTTCGAAGCCCGCGCGCGTGGCGAGGTTGACGAGCGTTTCGCTGCGGCGTGCCGTGCTCATGCGTGCGGCTCCTCGCGGTGCGCGTCGCGCGCGTCGTGGCCGCTTGCATAGTCGGGCACGTCGCCGGTGAGCCAGGCGATGCAGGCGTTTTCGGGCAAGCTGCCCTGGTCGGCTCGATCGCGCGCGCGTCCCGGCGTTTCGAAAATCACCATGCCTTCGGGCTTCGGATCGAGCGGCACGCTCTCGCGGCCGAGGTTGAGCGCGATCGAGAGCACCGCGCCGTCACCCAGGCGCCAGCGCGCGACGAGCGCGGCCTTGCCGGCTTCGTTGTCGTCGGCGAGCACGGTGGCGTCCAGCGCTCGTGCGTGGCGCAGGCGCGGTATCAGCAGATGCGCGCGCACGCAAAGCGCCGATTTGTAGAAGTGCATCCACTCGCGACGTTCGCCATCCACGGGCGCGTCGGCCGGCGGCGGCGAAGCGTTCGCGAAGGTTTGCGGGTCGTTGGGGTCGGGAATGCGCGCGCGCATCGCTTCGTCGTTGAAGGCGGCGAAATGCGCGAATTCGCGGCGACGTCCTTCGCGAACCGCATCGGCGAGTTCGCCTTCGTAGGCCGTGAAGAACTGGAACGGCTGAGTCGAGCCGTATTCTTCGTCCATGAACAGCATGGGAATTTGCGGCGACAGCAGCAACATGGCCGTGGCCGCGCGCAAGGCGTCGTCGTCGGCCAGCGCGCGCAGGCGGTCGCCGAATGCGCGATTGCCGATCTGGTCGTGATTCTGAAGGCACGACACGAACGCCGTGGGCGGCAAATGCGCGCTCGGCTCGCCGCGCGGCTTGCCGTCGTGTACGGGAGAAGGATCGCCTTGATACACGAAGCCTTCGCTGAGCGCGCGCGCGAGCTTGCGGATCGGCGACTCCGTGAAGCCGCGGTAATAGCCCTCGGATTCGCCGGTCAGCAGCACGTGAAAGCAGTGATGCACGTCGTCGTTCCACTGCGCGTTGAAATGCGTTTCGAGCAGATTCGCTTCGTTGTGCTCGTTTTCCAGCACGAGATGAACATGACGGCCGGGTTCGACGCGCGCCTTCACATGGTCGGCGAGTTCGCGCAGCCAGTCGGGGTTGTTGATCGCATGCACGGCGTCGAGGCGCAACCCGTCGAAGCGATATTCGTTGAGCCAGTACAGCGCGTTTTCGCTGAAGTAGTCGCGCACTTCGAGCCGCTCGAAGTCGAGCGCGTCGCCCCACGGCGTTTTGATGTCGGCGCGAAAGAACGGCTTGGCGTACTGGCCGATCCAGTTGCCGTCGGGACCGAAGTGGTTGTAGACCACGTCGAGGAACATCTGCAAGCCCAGACCGTGCGCGGCGTCGATGAGCGCTTTCAGTTCGTCGGGCGTGCCGTAGGCCGCGTGCGGCGCGTAGGGCAGCACGCCGTCGTAGCCCCAGCCGCGCTCGCCGGGAAAGCTGCTGAGCGGCATGAGTTCGACGGCCGTCACGCCGAGTTCCTTGAGCGCGGGCAAGCGCGCCATCACGCCGCGATAGCCGCCCATCGCGCCCACGTGCAGTTCGTACAGCACGGTTTCTTCCCACGGACGCCCGTGCCATTGCGTGTGCTGCCACGCGTAAGCGCGCGGGTCGAGCACTTCGCTTGGACCGTGCACGCCTTGCGGCTGGAAGCGGGAGGCGGGGTCGGGTACGCGTTGGCCGTCGTCGATTTCGTAGCGATAAAGCGTGCCCGCGCCGCACGGCGCCTGCGCTTCGAACCAGCCGTTGCCGGTGGCCGTCATGTCGATGGGCGCGCGCGGCGCGCCTTCGTTTTCGAACACGAGCTTGACCGTTTTGCTCGACGGCGCCCAGAAGCGAAAGCGCGTCTGTTCGTGTTCCTGCGACGCGCCCGTCACCTGCGCGCCGAACGGCAGGCAAAAAGCGTAATGCTGGGCATGCGGTTGCTGCGAAAGCGGGGACATGTCGTGTTCCTGTGACTATTCAGCGGCGTTGTCGCGTTCACCGTGCAAGGCGGATTCCCGCGCACGCGGCGAACTCGCCGGCCGTCGCGGGTCCGGCGTGGGCGCATCCTGCTGCACGTATTGCGCGTCGGGCGCGCGCTGCGCCTCGTGTCGCGAAGGGCGCGCGCAAAGCACCGTAAGCGCGTGCGCGGCCAGTTCGTAAGTCTTGTCGGGCAGCGCGTACGGCGTGACGTCGGGCCGCGCGGTATCAATAAGCACCTCCCATGCCATGCGCGGCGCGGGCGCGCAAAACGTCACGGCGCCCGGCGAGGCATTCAGCATCAACAACAATACTTCGATTTCGCCGGTGCGGCTCGCGCCGGCGCGGCGCAGCGTGAACGCGCGCGCTTCGGGGTCTTGCCACGCCTCGGGCGAAAGCCGTTCGCCGCGTTCGTCGAACCAGTCGATGTCGTGTACGCCTGGCAGAATTTCCCGGTCGCCGAACAAAAAGCGCGTTTCGCGCAGCAGCGGGTGCTCGCGGCGCAGCGCGATCATGCGCGCGGCGAAGCGCGTCATCGACTTGCCTTGCGGCGTGTCGGCGAGCGCCCAGTCGAACCACGAAATCTCGTTGTCCTGGCAATACGCGTTGTTGTTGCCGCGCTGCGTGCGGCTCGCTTCGTCGCCTGCGAGCAGCATCGGCGTGCCGAGCGCGACGAACAGCGTGGCCAGCATCGAGCGCGCGACGCGGGCGCGCGTGGCGAGAATGGCCGGATCGTCGGTGGCGCCTTCCGCGCCCCAGTTCGCGCTCCAGTTTTCGTTATGGCCGTCGCGGTTCTCTTCGCCGTTGGCTTCGTTGTGCTTGCGGTCGTAGGCGACGAGATCGGCAAGCGTGAAGCCGTCGTGCGACGTGATGAAGTTGATCGACGCCCACGGCCGCCGCTTGCGTTTGTCGAATAGATCGGCGCTGCCCGTGAGGCGCGCGGCGAGATCGGCGCGCTGGCCCGCGTCGCCGCGCCAGTAGCGGCGCACGCTGTCGCGAAAGCGGTCGTTCCATTCGCCGAAGCCGGGCGGGTGATTGCCGAGCTGGTAGCCGCCGGGGCCGACGTCCCACGGTTCGGAAATCAGCTTCACTTGCGAAAGCACCGGGTCCTGGCGCAGCACGTCGAAGAAGCCGCCGTTCGGATCGAAGCCCGATGGCTCGCGCCCGAGCGTCACGCCCAGGTCGAAGCGAAAGCCGTCGATGCCGTACGACGTGACCCAATGGCGCAGCGAGTCGGCGACCATCTGCAATACGCGCGGATGCGAAAGATTGAGCGTGTTGCCGCAACCCGTGTCGTTGATGAAGTGCCGTTCGTCGCCGGGCACGCAACGGTAATAGCTGGCGTTGTCGAGGCCGCGCCACGACACCGTGGGACCGAGTTCGCCCGCTTCGCAGGTGTGGTTGTAGACCACGTCGAGAATCACTTCGATGCCGGCCGCGTGCAACTGGCGCACGGCGATGCGCATCTCGTCGGTTTCGTAGCCCACGAGATAGCCGGGGTCGGGCGCGAAGAACGCCGCCGGGTTATAGCCCCAGTAATTGCGCAGCCCGCGCTCGACGAGAAAGCGCTCGGAGAGAAACGCATGCACGGGCAGCAGTTCGATGGCGGTCACGCCGAGCTTTTGCATGTGCGCGACGAAGTGCGGCGAGGCCAGCGCCGCGAAGGTGCCGCGCGTATGCGTGCGCAAATCGAAGCGCTGCATCGAAATGCCGCGCGGGTGCGTTTCGAAGATCACCGTTTCGCCCCAGGGCGTGTCGGGGCGCGTGTCGCGCGACCAGTCGAACTTGTCGCTCACGACCACGCACTTCGGCATCGCGGGCGCGGAGTCGCGCCGGTCGATCGACAGATCGCCGCGATTCGAATGCGCGCGATAACCGTAGAGCGTGTCGGACCAGCGGAACTGGCCGATCAACTGGCGCGCGTAGGGATCGATCAGCAGCTTGTGCGGATTGAAGCGATGGCCGAGATGCGGCTGATACGGCCCGTGTGCGCGAAAGCCGTAGACGGTGCCCGGATGCGCGCCGGGCAGGTAGCCGTGCCACACCTCGTCCGTGCATTCGGGCAAGGCGTAGCGCACGCGCTCCTTGCGGCCCGTGGGGTCGAAAAGACACAGCTCGATGCGCGACGCGTTGGCGGAGAACACCGCGAAATTGGTGCCAAGCCCGTCCCAGGTTGCGCCGAGCGGGCCGGGCGAACCCGGCAGCAGGCGGTCAGGCGGAGCATTAGCCATGTCGAAGCTCCGTGCGTTCTTGTAAGTTATGCATCGGTTTTGGCTCGCGGCGGCGCAAGCGCGTACGCCGCGCCGCCGCCGTTTGCATCGACGATTGCATCGACGATTAAAACGGACCCGCCGGACCCGCGTCGATCAGCGGCGCAAGCGCAGGATCAACGTGCCGAGCGGCGGCAGCACGAGCGACACCGACTGCGGCTTGCCGTGGCTCGGCACGTCCTCGGTGCTGACGAGGCCGCCGTTGCCCAGATTCGAGCCGCCGTAGATTTCGGCGTCGGTGTTGAGCACTTCTTCCCACTGGCCCGCGTGCGGCACGCCGATACGGTAGCCGTGGCGCGGCACCGGCGTGAAGTTGCACACGGCCACGATCTCGCCGCCCGCGCCGTCCACGCGCCGCCAGGCAAGCACGCTGTTGCCGTTGTCGTCGGAAACGAGCCATTCGAAGCCGCCCGGCTCCGAGTCGAGCACGTGCAGCGCGGGCTCGCTCGCATAGAGCCGGTTGAGGTCGCGCACGAGCGTTTGCGTGCCGCGATGCAGCGGGTCGTCGAGCAGGTTCCAGTGCGGCGTGCCGTCGTGATCGAACTCGGCCATCTGCCCGAACTCGCCGCCCATGAACAGCAGTTTCTTGCCGGGATGCGCCCACATGAAGCCGAAATACGCGCGCAGGTTAGCGAACTTCTGCCAGCGGTCGCCCGGCATCTTGCCGAGCAGCGAGCCCTTGCCGTGTACGACTTCATCGTGCGAAAGCGGCAGCACGAATCGTTCGGAGTACGCATAAACCATCGCAAACGTCATTTGATGATGATGGTACTGGCGATACACGGGGTCTTCGTGCATGTAGTGCAGCGTGTCGTGCATCCAGCCCATGTTCCACTTGAACTGGAAGCCAAGGCCGCCGTCCTCGGGGCGCGCGGTCACGCCGGGCCACGCCGTCGATTCCTCGGCAATGGTGATGACGCCCGGGCGCTGCGGCACGTATTGCGTTTCGTGATTGAGGCGCTTGAGAAATGCGATGGATTCGAGATTCTCGCGGCCGCCGTAAATGTTGGGCACCCACTCGCCGTGCTTGCGCGAATAGTCCCGATACAGCATGGACGCCACCGCGTCCACGCGCAGGCCGTCGACGTGATAACGCAGCAGCCACGCCAGCCCCGAAGCGATCAGGAACGCGCTCACCTCGCGACGGCCGAGGTTGTAGATCATCGTGTTCCAGTCGGGGTGATAGCCTTCGCGCGGGTCGGCGTGTTCGTAGAGCGGCGTGCCGTCGAATTCGACGAGACCGTAGGCGTCGTTCGGAAAATGCGCGGGCACCCAGTCGAGAATCACGCCAAGCCCGGCTTCGTGCGCGCGATCGACGAACGCCGCGAAGTCGAGCGGCGAGCCGAGCCGTGCCGTGGGCGCGAATTGCGAAAGCGGTTGATAACCCCACGAACCGCCGAACGGATGTTCGGCGATCGGCATCAACTCGAGGTGCGTGAAGCCCATGCCTTGCGCGTACGGAATCAGGCGTTCGGCGAGCGCGTTCCAGTCGAGCGTCTGCGAGTCGGAGCCTTGCGAAGGCGCGGGCAGCCACGACGACGCATGCACCTCGTACACCGACATGGGCGAGCGCGCGGTCTGCTTGTCGCCGCGCGATTGAATCCACGCCTGATCGCGCCACGCGAATTGCTCGATGGCGTCCACGGGCGCCACGATCGACGCGGTGCCCGGCGGAATTTCCGCCTGCATGGCGCACGGATCGGCCTTGAGCGGCAGCACGTTGTCGTGCGGGCCGAGAATCTCGTACTTGTAGCGCGCGCCGGGCGCCACGCGCGGAACGAACAGCTCCCACACGCCGGCTTCGTAACGCAGCCGCATGGGGTGGCGCCGCCCGTCCCACGAGTTGAAGTCGCCGACCACGGAGACGCGTTTCGCGTTCGGCGCCCATACCGCGAAGCGCACGCCCGGCACGCCGTCGCACGTCATGGGCCGGGCGCCGAGGCATTCGAGCACGGCATACGGATCGCCGTCGGCAAGACGCACGAGCGCTTCCTGCGAAAGCTGCGGCCCGAATGAATAGGCATCCTCAATTTCCTGGCTCACGCCATGCCAGTCGATTTCGAGCCGATACGGCACCGCTTCCGCTAGCGCGCCCGCGAACAGGCCGGCAGGATGCACGCGTTCGAGTTCCGCGAGCGTGTGGTCACGGTCGCGCGCGACCACCTTCACGCTCGCGGCATTCGGCAGCCATGCGCGCACGTAGGGCGCGCCGTCGACCCAATGCAGGCCGAGCACGCTGAACGGATCGTGATGACGCGCGCCGGCAAGCGCGTCCGCTTCGTGAGGATTGAGGCCGGCGTATGGCGAGCGCTCAGCCATGTGCGCCTCCACCGGCTTGCGTGGGCGTGAGGCCGAGCACGCGCGCCGCGATGGCCGCGAGGCCGCGTACCGGCAGCGCGAGCCACGTCGGGCGATTGGCCGCTTCGTAGCGGATCTCGTAAGCGGCTTTCTCGATCAGGAACAGATCGAGCAGCGCTTGTTCGTGCGAGGCGCCCACGAGCGTGACGGGCGCTTCGGCGATGGCCGCGCGGTATTGGCTCAAGAACGTTTCGGCGGCTTGGCCGCGGAAGCGCTCGAGCAGCGTGCGCTTGCGGTCGGCGGTTTGCATCGGCGCATTCTCCGTGGTCGATTGGGCGGCCGCGCCCGCATAAGAGAGCGAGCGCAACAGCCCCGCCACGTCGCGCAACGGCGAAGTCTTCGCGCGGCGATAGTCGAGCGGGCGCGCGGGCTCGCCTTCGAAGTCGATCAAATAGGCGTCGCCTTGCGAAAGCAGCACCTGGCCCAGGTGGAAGTCGCCATGAATGCGGATGCGCGATGCTTTCGCGTCGAGCGGCACCATGTCGTCGACTTTTTGCAGCAGCGCCTCGCGGCGGTCGATCAGGCTGCGCGCGAGATCGCGCGCGTCGTCGTCGAGCGTGTGCTTGTCGTCGCCGGTGTGCTGCGCGACGATGTCGAGCGCTTCGTTGAGCATCTTCTTCGCGTCGGCGATCCACGCGCGCACGTCGTTCTCGTTGGCGGGTTCGGGCGCGAAGGCGTCGTCGTCGGTGGGCGAGGCGAGCGCGGCATGCAATTCGCCGAGCCGCTTGCCGATGCCGCCGATCACCGTGCTGTAGCCCTGGATCACTTCTTCTTCGTGAGCATGGTCGGTGGACGAGCCTTCTTCGGAAACGGCGAGCGCGAGTTCATCCACCGTGCGGCGCAGGAAGTCGAGCGCCCAATCCCACGCGTTGCCCTGATTGTCGATAAAGCCCTGCACGATGATGAGCGTGTGCGGCACGCCTTCGGGATCGACGCGCACCACTTCGCCATAGAGCGGCGCGGTGTTCGCGTAGCCAAGCTTGGTCAGATATCGGCTCATCTCCGCTTCGGGATGCACGCCCGCCATCAGGCGGCGCACGATCTTGAGCACCAGCGCTTCGGCGATCACGAGCGAACTGTTGCTCTGCTCCGCGGCAAGCCAGCGCACTTCGGGCGTTTCGCCGAGATCGAGTTCGTCGAGGCGCGCCGTGGGCTCGAAGCGAATCGTGCTGCCTTGCACCGTGGGCACGGCCGCGCGTTCGTGCAGCTTGCGCAGCACGCCATATGCGAACCACGGCAGCGCGAATGCGTCGGTGAGGTAGCCGATCGTGCGCCCGCGCCGCACGCGCGAAAGCGCGAGCTGGATGTGCAGCGGCGTGGTGGTGTCCGTGCCCCACGTGATCGCGATCGGCAGCACGTAGCGTTCGCTCGTGCCGTCCGCGAGTTCGGCTTCGATTTCGGTGAACGCGAAGCCCGCGCCCGTGATGGTGGTGAGCGCCGCGAGACGCACGCTGCGCAGCGGTTTGTCCTTCGAAGCGAACCAGCGCCGCCGCGAGAGCCACGAAGGCAGCACTTCCGATTCGAGCAGACGCACGTTCTCGGGCGTCGCGCCGGTCTGGCCTTCGCGAATCACGACCGTGACGAATTCCGGCAGTTGCTCCGAAGCCGGCTGGCTCCACGAAGGACGCTGGTCGCCGGGGCAAAGAAGGAACCACAGGAAGCCGTAGGGTGGGAACGTGAGCAGATACGGCAACTGACCGATGGCGGGAAACACGGAGTCGGCCGTCATTTCGATGGGCGACGTGCCCGCGAACTCAGAGAGATCGAGTTCGACCGCTTGCGGCGCGCGCGAGAGATTCGCCACGCAGAGGATGGGCGGCTCGCCCGGCATTTCGCGCAGATACGCGAGAATCTTGCGATTCGCGGGGCGCAGGAAGCGAATCGTGCCGCGCCCGAACGCCTGCTTCGAGCGGCGTACCGAGAGCATGCGGCGCGTCCAGTTGAGCAGCGAATGCGGGTCGCGGCTTTGCGCTTCCACGTTGATCGCGTCGTAGCCGTAAAGCGAGCCCATGAGCGGCGGCAGCACGAGCTGCTCGGGGTCGGCGCGCGAGAAACCGCCGTTGCGGTCCGACGACCATTGCATCGGCGTGCGCACGCCGTCGCGGTCGCCGAGGTGAATGTTGTCGCCCATGCCGAGCTCGTCGCCGTAATAGATCACGGGCGTGCCCGGCATCGAAAGCAGCAGCGAGTTGATGAGTTCGATGCGGCGGCGGTCGCGCTCCATGAGCGGCGCGAGACGGCGGCGAATGCCCAGATTCAGGCGCGCGCGCCGGTCGGTCGCATAGGTGTTCCAGAGATAATCGCGCTCGGAATCCGTGACCATTTCGAGCGTGAGTTCATCGTGATTGCGCAGGAAAACGGCCCACTGGCACGACTCCGCCAGGTCGGGCGTCTGCTTCATGATGTCGAGAATCGGAAAGCGGTCCTCGCTCGCAATGGCCATATAAAGGCGCGGCATCAGCGGGAAGTGGAACGCCATGTGGCATTCGTCCTCGTCGCCGAAATATTCCTTCACGTCCTCGGGCCATTGATTCGCTTCGGCAAGCAGCATCCGGTTCGGATAATGCTCGTCGATGGTCGCGCGAATCTTCTTCAGAATGGCGTGCGTTTCAGGCAGGTTTTCGTTGTTCGTGCCTTCGCGTTCGACCAGATACGGCACGGCGTCGAGCCGCAGCCCGTCGATCCCCATGTCGAGCCAGAATCGCATGACGTGCAGCACTTCGCGCAGCACGGCGGGATTGTCGAAGTTCAGGTCGGGCTGATGCGAGTAGAAGCGGTGCCAGTAGTACGCGCCCGCAACGGGGTCGTGCGTCCAGTTGGACGGCTCCGTGTCGATGAAGATGATGCGCGTGTCCTGATACTTCTGGTCGGTGTCCGACCACACGTAATAGTTGCGATGATTCGAGCCCGGCTTCGCGCGGCGCGCGCGCTGAAACCACGGATGCTGATCCGAAGTGTGATTGATGACGAGTTCGGTAATCACGCGAATGCCGCGCGCGTGCGCTTCCTGAATGAAGCGGCGCACGTCGGCGAGCTGACCGTAGTCGGGATGCACGTTGCGATAGTCGGCGATGTCGTAGCCGTCGTCGCGGCGCGGCGAAGGATAGAAGGGCAGCAGCCAGATCGCCGTGACGCCCAGTGCCGCGATGTAGTCGAGCTTCGCGAGCAGGCCCGGAAAATCGCCTACGCCGTCGTTGTTCGAGTCGAAAAACGACTTGACGTGTACTTGATAAATCACCGCGTCCTTGTACCAGAGCGGGTCGTCGGAAATCAGCGAGGGCTTGCCGCGCTTTTGCGTGCCGCGCTCGTCGCGATGTTCCTGCGCGGTGCTGGGCGCGCTCGAATCGTGCGTAATGGATTGCATATTGGTGGCCGTTGGCTCTTGCGTGGCGGGGTCGCGTTTCATGTCGCTCCTCCGGGCGGGAAGTCGGCGTCCAGTTCGGGGTGGCCCTCGATGGGTTCTTCGTCCTCGGGCACGGGTTCGTCGCGCGGCAAGCCGTCGATCGGCTCGATACGCCAGATCGCGTACGGCTTCGAATGCGGATCGAGCCGCAAATGCTGCCAGCGCCCGCTCCACTCGAAGCGGTCGCCGGTGACTTCGTCCGTGACCGCGAGGCGCGCGTGATCGTCGAGATTCCAGCGCTGGAACGTGGCCCAGGACAGCTCGAAGTCCGCGCCTTGTTCGTTGAACGCGTCGAGATTGATCGCCACGACAATCACGTTGTCGCGCGCGGGCGTGGCTTTTTCGAAGCAGAGAATCGAGTCGTTGTGCGCGGGCAGGAACGTGATGCCGAGATGCGATTGCAGCGCGGGATTCGCGCGCCGGATGCGATTGAGCGCCGCGATCTCCGCCACGATGTTGCCGGGGCGGTTCCAGTCCCACGCGCGCAACTGATACTTTTCGGAGTCCAGATATTCTTCCGAATTCGGCAGCGCGCGCGCCTCGCACAACTCGAAGCCGCTATACACGCCCCACAAGCCGGAAAGCGTGGAAGCGAGCGCCGCGCGTATCAGGAAGCTCGAACGCGCGCCCGTTTGCAGATGACGCGGATTGATGTCGGGCGTATTCACGAAGAAGTTTGGCCGATAGAAATCGCGCACTTCGGTTTGCGTGAGTTCCGTGAGGTACTCGGTGAAATCGCGTTTCGACTCGCGCCACGTGAAGTACGTGTACGACTGCGAAAAGCCGATCTTCGCGAGCCGGTACATGAGGCGCGGCCGCGTGAACGCTTCGGAGAGAAACATCACGTCGGGATGGCGCGCGCGCACGTCGGCGATCATCCATTCCCAGAACGGCAGCGGCTTCGTATGCGGATTGTCCACGCGGAAAATCCGCACGCCGGTGTCGATCCAGAACAGGATCACGTCGCGCAGCGCGAGCCACAAATCGGGCTTCGCGTCCTGCGCGTAGAACTCGGGATTCACGATGTCCTGATACTTCTTCGGCGGATTTTCGGCGTAACGCAGCGTGCCGTCGGGCCGCCACGCGAACCAGCCGGGATGCGCCTTGAGCCACGGATGATCGGGCGAACATTGAATCGCGAAGTCGAGCGCGATCTCGAGTCCGTGCGCATGCGCGGCCGCGACCATGCGGCAGAAGTCCTCCAGCGTGCCCAGTTCGGGATGCACGGCCGTGTGCCCGCCTTCCGCGCCGCCGATCGCATACGGGCTGCCCACGTCGCCGGGTTGCGCCGTGAGCGTGTTGTTGCGGCCCTTGCGGTTCGCCATGCCGATCGGGTGAATCGGCGGGAAATACAGCACGTCGAAGCCCATGTCGCGCACGCGCGGCATCTTCGCGATCACGTCGTCCCAGGTGCCGTGGCGCGTTTCGTCGTCGCTCATCGAACGCGGGAAGATCTCGTACCAGCTCGCGAAACGCGCGGCGCCGCGTTCGGCGTCCACGCGATTGACGACGGTGTCGGTCGAGAGGAACGGACGATGCCGCGCCGCGCGCACGGCGGCGGCCGTCGCGGGCGCGGATAGCAGCGCGATGCGTGTTTCGGTGTCCGAAGCAAGGAAGCGTTTGACGATGTTTTCGAGCGCCGCGCGGTTGCGCTGGTGCGCTTCGCCGGGCGCGTCCGAGGTTCCGGCGCTGGCGAGCACGAGCGCGAGCAGGCGGTTCGCTTCTTCGAGTTCGAGGTCGACGGGCTGATTCACGTCGCGCTTCTTCTGCAAATGCCCGACGAGCGAGGCGAAGTCGTCGCGCCACGCGATCACTACATATTCGTAGCGGCCCACGCGTTCGAGCGGGAACGTGCCGACCCATTGATCGGCGCCCGCCGGTTGCGCGGCCGTCATCGGCGATTCGTGCCACGTGGTTTCGTCGGCGGCGCGCCAGAGAATCGCGGCGTCGATGCGGTCGTGGCCTTCCGCGAAAATCGCCGCTCGCACTTCGCAGCGCTCGCCCACGTTGCGCTTGACCACGAAGCGGCCGTGATCGACGGAAGGCATTGCGCTTTCGATGGCGATGCGCGGCGCGGCAATCGCTTCGAGCACGCTCTTGTGGGCGCTCGCCGCGCTCTTGCCGCGATCCTCGGGCGGCGCGAGCACAATGGGCTGGCTCGCGGCGGCGCGGAACATCCAGCACGCGCCCGCGGGCAGCGTGAAGGTGTCGGGAATCGCGGCGTTGGCGTTCGGGTAGGCGCCGGTGGCGCGCGCGGGGCGCAGCGTTTCGGCGTCGAGCGGCGTGAAGCGCGTGAAGTTGCCGGGCACGCCGTCGAGCAGGCGGCTCATGTCGACGCGAACCGGCGCGGCGAGCGCGGGGTTCACGAGCGTGAGGACCGCTTCGCCGGCGTCGCGCAGGTCGGCGCGGTCGCCGCGCAACAAGGCCGCGACGCTGGCGCCGGGGCCGCTCAGCGCGCGCACTTCGCCGTTGGTGTGCAGCGCGGGCGTTTCGCGTTGGAGTGTGTTCGCGTGCGCGACGTCGGCGCTCAGGTCGAAGGGCGCGCGCGCCTTGGCCTGCTCCCACGCGTGCGCGCGGGTGCCGCTGTGCGCGATGGCTTCGTCCACGCCGTATTCGAAACCCATCGGCATGAGCCAGCCGGTACCGAGCGCCGTGGCCGCGCGCAGCATGCGCCGGTAGGCGCGTTCGATGGCGCGCGCGTCGGCGGCGCCTTCCTGGTCGTGCGCGTAGCGCACGCCGTAAGGCGCTTCCGGGAACGTGACGGGCGAGCCGACGCGGCGCAGCGCCGCGTGCTCCTCCACCATCCATCGCGACGAAAAATCCCACCAGCGCAGCGAGGAAAACGTGGCGTCGAAACCGACGCCTTCGAGCTGCGCGATGGCTTCGCGCGGCAGGCCGGGCGTGGCCGCGAGCCAGCGCGTTTGCGGAAAGCGCGCGCGCACCGCGGAGAAGATCGCGCGCAGCGCTTGCGGCGGCACGCCGTGCGGCGAGTCGATGCGGAATCCGCCGATGCCCGCTTCCACGAGCGCCGAAAGCCGCGCGACCCACCACGCGACGAGCGCCTCGCCGCCGCGTTCGAAATCGACATAAGCGACGTTCGCCTCGCGATGGCCGTGGCGCGGATCGAGCCGCGCGTCCTCCGGCTCGAACGGATGAAACCATTCCGGGTGCTCGGCGTGCAGCGTGCCGTCGGCGGCCGTGCGGTCGAGCACGAGGTCGGCGAGCAGCGTCACGCCGCGCGATTGCGCCGCGAGCGCGAGCTGGCGCACCGCGTCGTTGACGGTGAGCTTGTCGCCGAATGCCGGATGCGCGCGCGCGTGATCGGCGACGATGCGGTCGTCGCCCGCCGCGCCGGGCGCGAACAGCGCCCCGATCAGAACGTGATCGAAGCCCAGCGACGCAGCACGGGCAAGCTGCGTCGGCCACGCGTCGAGCGGTCCGACAAGGGCGGAATGGACGAAGTAGATCCGCGGCGCGTAGGCGTGGGGAGGTTCCATCGGTCGTATTCCAGGTACGTCGGGCGACAAGGATGCAGGACGGCGGTGGCCGAAATGCGATCGCGCGGCCCAGGGGGTGCCGGAGTGTGCCGCGTGGCGTGTGCTGGCTCGTCGCGACCTGTTCAGAGTAGTGCAGAAGCAGGCCGGAACCAAACCGCATGCCGCGCGGCGACTTGGCAGACACGGCAGCAAGGCTTATGCCTATCTTGGGGAAAGCCTGGGACGAAGGCGCGGGCGGGAACGTGCGCGAAACCGGTGCAGCGCGCGGCGCGCAAGCCGGCCCGCGCCCGGCGGCGTTTGCCGGTAAGCGTTGTAGCGGCGGCGCGCGTGCGCGCTGCCTCGATGGGCATGACGGGCGTCACGGGCGTGACGGCCGTCACGGGCGCGGCTGGTGTAGCCGGGCCTTAGTTGCCGACCATGCTCGCGGCGATGTTCACGCACAGCCCCAGCACGGTGACGTTGAAATAGAACGAGAGGATGGATTGCGCCAGCACGCCGCGCCGCGCGCTGCGCCCGCGAATGGAAATGTCGGCGGTTTGCGAGGCGCACGCGATGGTGAACGAGAAATAGAGAAAGTCCCAGTAGTTGGGGGTGAGTTTTTCGTCGGGGAAGGCGAGCGCGGGCTCGGCCGGATCGGAGCCGTAATAGAGCCGCGCGTAGTGGAGCGTGAAGATCGTCGGAATGAGGAACCACGCGCCGATCAGCGTGAGGCCCGTGAGCAGCGAATGCAGCACCTTCGAAGCCGTGCCGAGATCCTTGGTCGCGCCCAGTTCCAGCACGATGGCGACGATGCTCGCCACGGTTGCCGTGCAGATGAGAAAGAGCACCGTGCCCGCGTTTTCGTCCTCGCGGCGCGCATTGTCGCGCACGCTCACGGCATCGGCGATCGCCATGTGAATCCAGATCAGCACGAGATAAGTCCACACGGTCGCGTCCCAGCCGACGAGCACGCGCGGCAGCGACCGCAACGTGCCGGGCACGAGGGCGGCCAGCACCACGCCCACGACTATCGCGATCACCATGTGCGGCCGGTTGCGCAACACCTGCGGGTAAAGCTTCGTCGAATTCATGGGCGGCCTTGGGCGCGTGAGTGACCAGCGTGTTCCGTGCGGCTGGGTTGTGTTGTTGGCCGCGCGGCTGGCGGCATTCCGGCGATTCTTTTTCGGCGATTTCCGGCGATTCTAACCGCGCGCGGCCGCGCCGAACCCCTCGTGCGCGCGGCACAGCAGCCGTTTGCGTGCCTGAAAGCGCGCGGCAAGATGCGCGGCGGCAAAGCGACAGGCACGAAGCTTGCGGTCACGCGCGCCTGCATGCCTCCCACTTTCATATCGCGCGCCGATGGATTCGTAGGTAAAACGATCGTCGGCGCGCATACCGGCGCCCCTTCCCGGCGCTATGATGACGCGATGACGCCCAATCACGCTCCTCTCGTGCAGCATCACGCCGCCAACGCAACGGGCCGCGACTTTATCGTCGGCGACTTGCACGGCTGCGTGGAGGCGTTGCGCTATTTGCTGCGCGAAGTCGAATTCGACACCGCGCGCGACCGGCTGTTTTCGGTCGGCGATCTGATTGATCGTGCCGATTGCGCGTCGTGCGAGGCCGCGCTCGCGCTGCTCGAAAAGCCGTGGTTCCATGCGGTGCTCGGCAATCACGAAGATTCGCTGTGCGCCGTGGCCGAAGGGCGGTTGCCGCGTTACCGTTGGTACGGCATCGGCGGCGGCTGGGCGCAGCACCTTTCCGCCGATGCGCTGGTGCAGTACGGCCAACGTCTGCGCCGCCTGCCGCTCGCGCGCGTGGTGGGCGAGGGCGCGCAGCGCTTCAACTTGCTGCACGCGGAATTTCTCGGCAGCGACGCCGACCTCGACCGCGCCCATTTCGACGCCGACACGCGCGAGCGCATGCTCTGGGGCCGCGACATCGTGCTCGGCACGGCGGAAGCGCCGCCGCGCGAGGCGCTGTCGCTCACCTACGTCGGCCACACGCCGGTGCGCGAGATCCGCATGATCGGCTCGCACTTTTATCTCGACACGGGCGCGTTCATCACCGAAGGCTGTCTCACGATCGTCGAAGCGCTCACCACGCGGCGCTGGTCGGTTTCGATGACCGACGCGCGCGCGCACGGTGCGGCCGCCATCGCGCTGCCCTGAGCGCCGCCCGTTTTCCCGGTTTCCCTTTCCCGATCCGCCGCGCGATCACACGATGCGGTTGAGCTCGAAGATCATGTCGATGCCGCGGCCGTTCCAGTTGTATTCCAGATACGCCGCGTGATGGCACGCGCGCAGGATCGTCGTGGTGAGCGCCGCGAGGCATTCGCCGCCCGCGTCGCGCACCGACGGATAAGCGATGCCCGGCGCCCGCGCCTCGCGCGCCGCGCGGCCCATTGCCTGGCCGGCCGTGTAGTCGTCGGGCGAGAGCACGCCGGGGTCGAGCGCGGGATCGTCGCGCAAGTCGATGACCTCGCCGTGCGCGATCACCGTGTAAAGCCGCATTTGCTGACGCACCGGCGGCTCGTTCGTGGCCGCGAGAAAGAGCGCCGAGTGATAGCGCGTTTCGGCGATGGCGGTTTGCCGCGAGCGCGCGCAATAGAACACGCCGTAAGTGCCGTCCGAAAAGCGGCTGCCCTGCGGATTCAGATGCGTGAACGCGGCCATGATCGGCCCGTAGCCGGAACCGAAGCGGCGCTCCTCGCGCGGCACGAGATCGAGGTCGCCGGTTTCGGTGCGCAGGCGGTCGTTAGTGAGCGCTTCGAGTGCGTAGAGCGCGTCGAAGTCCTCGGGCGAGGCCACGCGGTCGAACAGATTCACGGCGGGAAAACGCGTGGGAATGACGCGGAACGCGGGCGTCCACGCGAGCGGCGCGCTGCGCCAGCGGTCTTGCCAGTTCGGTTGCGTCACGCCCAGCCGCCTCGCATTGCGTCGAGATACTGGCGCACGGCCACGAGGTCGCTGATATTGCCCGCCAGCATGCGGTCGAGCGCGCGCCGGCCGCCGAACGGCGGCGCGCTGTTCGGGCGCTTGATCCAGGCGTCGGCGGCGGCGGGTTGCGGCAGCAGAATCTGCAACGCCTTGTAGATGCCGAGCATCAGCGAAAGCCGTTCCAGCGTGTCGCGGCCGAGCCGCGCGGTTTGCGGCGCCTGCTTCCATTTGAAGAACGTCGACCGGCCGGGCGAGCCGAGCAGGACGATTTGTTCGTCGACGCTCAAATCCCAGTCGCGCGCGATGTTGAAGAACGCTCGCAGACCCGCCGCCGACATTTCCGTCAACGAAGGTTCAGCGCCGGCACGTCGTTCGGGTGCGGCGGAAGCAATGGCAGGTGACATGGTGGTCGAGTCCTGAAAGAAACTTTTAGTTGATATTAGTCCATTTGTAGATTTATGCAAGACGGGAATCGGTTAGATGCGGCGTGGCGCTTTCAGCCCGCGCCCAGCGCCGAGGCGAACAGTTGCAAGGTGGCTGCGGTGCGCGGTTCGCGCACTCGCGAATGAAACAGCACCTGCGAAGCGGGGAGCGCGGGCAAGCCCAGCCGCGCGCCCACGTCGACGAGTTCGCGCGGCGCGACCCGCCGTGCGAGCGGCGAAACGGCCAAACCGGCGGCCAGCGCCGCGCCCACGGGCGCCACGCCGCCGCCCACGAACACTTCCGTCCACACAATTTCGGCCGCATCCAGCGCGCGAATGGCCGCGGCGCGCACGGCGCATGGCGCGGCAAGCAGCGCAAGCGGCAGCGGCGCGCCGGCCGGCCAATGCCATTGCGGCGCGGCGAGCCAGACCAGCGGTTCGGTGAACAGCCGGCGCGCGTCGGCGCGCACGGCTTCCCCCTCTTCCTGGCGCACGATCGCGGCGTCGAGCCGCCGTTCGTCGTATTGCGCGAGCAATTGCGCGGAAAGCCCGAGGTGCAGCTCGATCACGAGCCCCGGATCGTGCATGCGCAATTGCGCAAGCTGGCGCGCGAGGCCGGCGTCGGCGACATGCTCGCTCAGGCCGAGCGCGACGCGGCGCTCGTCGCCCGACAGCACGCCCAGAGCGCGTTCGTGCGCGCCCAGCAGATCGCGCGCGGCGGCGAGAAACGCGAGTCCGTCGGCGGAAAGGCGCACCACGCGCGGCGTACGCTCCAGCAATTGCTTGCCCAAATGGGTTTCAAGCCGCTTGAGCTTGAGGCTAACCGCCGACTGCGTGGTGTCGAGCGCCTCGGCGGCGCGCGTGAAACTGCTGAGTTCGGCGACGAGCACGAACGCGCGAACGGCATCTAGATCGAGCGCTTTCATTTCAAATGGAAATGGATGAAATATCTATCAATGTCTGTTTATGATGATAGATCGAGCCTAAGCTGATGTCATCTCAAACCCACGAAGGAGATCGACATGCCGCTCACCCGCATCGCGCTGCGCGCCGGCAAGCCCGCGCAATATCGCAAGGCGCTCACGCAAGGCATTCACGACGCGCTGAGGGAAGTCTTCAAGGTGCCGGAGGACGATCAGTTCATGATCGTCAGCGAACTGGACGCCGATAATTTCGTGTTCGGCCGGCATTACATGGGCATCGAACGCAGCGACGACCTCGTCATCATCCAGATCGCCGCGAACAACACGCGCGGGCAGGATCAGAAGAAGGCGCTTTACGCGCAGATCGCGGAAAACCTCGCGCGCGATCCCGGCGTGCGCAAGGAGGACGTGTTCGTGAATCTCGTGACGGTGGCCCGCGAGGATTGGTCGTTCGGCAACGGCATGGCGCAGTACGCGACGTAAAGCGGGCGGGCGCCGTATCGGCGAAAAAAGCGCCGGCGTGGAAAGCGCCGGCGTTGAAGCAAAATGCAAAAGCGGCGCATTTACGCGCCGCTTTTGCTTGTTTGAAACTAAACCGCCCGGCTCACCAGCAGCGGATCAACCACGCCGATCGTTTCCACGTCGCGGCTCGCATAAGGCAGCTTGTGCAGCACGTGCCGCATGGCGTTCAGCCGCGCGCGCTTCTTGCAATCGGAACGCACGACGGTCCACGGCGCGTCGGCGGTATCGGTTTGCGAAAACATGGCTTCCTTCGCCTGCGTGTAGTCGTCCCATTTGTCGAGCGAAGCCAGGTCGACGGGGCTGAGCTTCCACTGCTTGAGCGGATGCACCTTGCGCTCCTTGAAGCGGCGGCGCTGTTCGGCGCGGCTCACCGAAAACCAGAACTTGATGAGATGAATGCCGCTGCGAATGAGCTGGCGTTCGAACTCGGGCGCTTGCTGCATGAAATCGGCATATTCCTGCGGCGTGCAAAACCCCATGACGTGTTCGACGCCCGCGCGGTTGTACCAGGAGCGGTCGAACAGCACGATTTCTCCCGCCGAAGGCAAATGCTGCACGTAGCGCTGGAAATACCACTGGCCGCGCTCGATTTCGCTGGGTTTTTCGAGCGCGACCACGCGCGCGCCGCGCGGGTTCAGGTGCTCCATGAAGCGCTTGATGGTGCCGCCCTTGCCCGCGGCGTCGCGGCCTTCGAACAGGATCACGACGCGTTGGCCCGTTTCGCGCACCCACGCCTGTAGCTTGAGCAATTCCACTTGCAGCCGGTATTTTTGCCGCTCGTATGCGCGGCGCGACATCAGATGGCGATACGGGTACGCGCCTTCGCGCCAGCCTGCGGCCAGTTCGTCGTCGGGATGGCGCGTGCGCGAGTTGCGCCAGTCGGCGGGATTGCCTTCGAGAATCAGCCTGCGCAGTTGCGCGACTTCGTCGGGCGACATGCCCTTCATGAGCGCGGCGATGGAATCGAGCAGCGCGGCGGGCGGCTGGGCTTCGGCGTGGTCTTGCGCGATCAGGTCGTGCATGGCGCCCGCGACGGTTTGGCTCGCGGCCTCGATCGCGCTCTCCACGCTGCGCAGTTCGGCGCTGCGCGGCGTGAGAACGGGACCGTCGCCCGCGGCGGCATGAAGCTGAACTTTGGTGGTCATGGTTCGCGCTTCCTTCACACGCTTGCCGCTTTGCGCAGCAGCAAGTAGAGCGAGTCTTTCAATTGCAGCTTTTCCTTCTTCAACTGCTCGATTTGCATGCCGTCCGACGGCACGATGCCCGCTTCCATGTTCTTGATTTGCTGGTCGAGTTCGTTATGGCGATGAAAAAGCCGCGCGAAATGCTCGTCGTTGATCTTGAGGCGCGAGATCAGGTCTCTGAATTCCGGGAACACTCCACACTCCTTTAGTTTGAGCCGGCCGCGACGAGGCGGAATTTGACGATTCTTTCATCGTCGCCTCGCAAATGCCTTGACCGCAGTCAGGGGACGCGCCATGGCGCGCGGTCTTGATGTCGCGTGTACCATCGTCCGCTTCGCGGCTCACTGCCGAAGCTGGCGCGCGCACGGCCGAGCGATGCGGGCGTAGCGCCGCGCTATCCGAAGCGCATGGACGCCGCGCCTTATCGGCCAGGTTCCGCGCGCGGCCGGTGCGAGTCCGTCGAACGTTCCACGGCGAGGAGGGCGAGCGCCTGGCGCGAACTTCCCGTGCCGAAAGCGCCGCGCGAGCGCCAACCGTCGCATAATCGCGAGCGATTTTTATCTCGACTTCGACTACACCGCATTTCTTGCGATCTTTTACGACCACGCGCCGATGACTTCCGCCGACCCGAATTCCGCCCATCCCACTCGAGACGACAACCGCCAACCCGCCGGCGACGCTTCATTGGGCGTGGGCGGCTCCGTCTGGTTTCAGGCGGGCGCGCGCATGCTGGGCGGCGCGGCGCGCATCGCGCTGCTCGACGCGATTCGCGCGACCGGCTCGATCACGGGCGCGGCGAAGGCGGTCGGCATGAGCTACAAGGGCGCGTGGGACGCCATCGACGCGATGAACAATCTCGCGGGCGAGCCTCTCGTCCTGCGCGCGACGGGCGGCAAGGGCGGCGGCGGCACGACGCTCACGCCGCGCGCGCTGCGCCTGATCGACACGTTTCAGACGATCGAGCGGGAACACCGGCGCTTTCTCGAACGCGCGGCGCAAGTGCTCGGCGAGCGGGCGCCGAACGCGGACGAGGGCGAGGGCGGATTCGAGCGCGATCTCGACCTGCTCGGCCGTTTCGCGATGCGCACGAGCGCGCGCAATCAACTGTTCGGCACGGTCTCGGGCATCGTGCGCGGCGCGGTGAACGACGAGGTATCGGTTGCGCTGCCCGGCGGCGAAACGCTCGTGGCCACGATCACGCACGACAGCGCCGCGGCGCTCGGGCTCGCGGCGGGCGCACCGGTCGTGGCGCTCGTCAAGGCGACGTCGGTCGTGCTGGTGGCCGATGCCGCCGACGCGGCGCGGCTCTCGGCGCGCAACCGGCTGAGCGGCGTGGTCGAGGTCGTGCGGCGCGGCGCGGTGAATGCGGAGGTGTCGCTGGCGCTGGCGGGCGGCGCGGTGCTGGCCGCGATCGTCACGGAAGCGAGTGTGGCGGCGCTTGGGCTGGAGGAAGGGAAGGCGGCGACGGCCGTGTTCAAGGCGTCGAGCGTGTTGCTGGGCGTGACCGCGTAAGCGCAACTAACTGCCCGATTTTTTTCGCGCGGGCGAGAGTTGCCGATCGGAGTTGATGTATCGACGGAGTGGCTTGAGCGAGCGATGCGCGCTTGCGGGCGTGTGCCGCGACTGCTGTCAACGCCGTGAAGCCGCGCATCCGGCGAACACACGCGGAACAAATACCGCGAAAAATCACGCCGAACAAACGCGCCGAACAAACGCGCCGAACAATCACGCGCGTTGTTGCAGCGGCACGAGGTCGTTCAGCGTCTGCGAGATCGGTGCGTTGGGCGCGCGCGGGGCGCCCGTCGGTTTCCACGTGGCGCGCACGAAAGGCCGGTCGTGGCCGGACACGGTGAGCGCGATATCCGTGACCCAGCGATGGGTCGGCACATGCACGTTGTGGAGCGCGACGGTGATGGCCGCAAGACTCAGCGCGACCACGGCAGTGGAAATGCGCTGCGCGCGTGCGTGCCACCAGTAGCGCGCGAACACCATCGCCGTGAGCGCGCCCACGATGCAGCCGGTGACGGCCTCGGAAGGCGAATGCGCGTCGAGCACGACGCGCGAAAAGGCGACCGCCACGCCGATGCCGAGCCCCGTCAGCATCCCCGTCAGGCGCACGAAGTTAGGCGTGCCCTGCAACATCAGGAAAAACGCGACGGGATACACCGCCGTGGAGGTCATCGCGTGGCCGCTGAAGCCCGTGAAATCGAGTTCGCGCACGCCCACGCCCCAGCCGAGGAAGGCGATCTTCGTGAGCGTCACGAGCCCGATGGCCACGCCCAGCACGAACACCCAGCTTGCCGCCATGCGCCACGAATAACCGGCCGCGAGCCACAGCGCAATCGCCAGCGCGAGCGGCAGTGTCAGGCCCGCGCCGCCGAGGTTGGTGATCGACATCCATAGGTGATTGGTCAACTCTGGCATGGTGCGGCGCCGAATGCGCTTCCGGAAACAGGGTGATCTGACAGTAACGCGCGACCGGCTGTGACGGTCGACACGGGAAAAGGACAAGCTCGCAGTATAGCCGCGTCGCCGGCGTGACAGCATGGTGCGCCGTACGTTGCGACGTGGAAATCGAAAACCGACGATCAGCAGGCCGCGAGGTTTGGTGTTATTGTGCGTTGCACAAAGACGGATCGCCGCAGCCGCGACGATCGTATCCGACCCTTTCACGAGGCCCCCGATGACGAAAGATCTGACGAAGCTATGGGCGGGTGGCATGCGACGTCTGCTCGCCATCCAGAACCGCGCCGCGCGCGACGCCATGGAAAACGCCGGCCTCCGTGCGCCGCGCCGGCAGGCGATCTGGCGCGCCGCGCAGGATGCGGCACGGCAGGCGGAGCAAGCCGCGCCCGCCCGGGCGCGTGCCTCGCGCGTGGGTCCGCGCGCGGCGGCGTGGGCCGAAGGCGAGTGGTCGCGCGGCGAACACGCCGCGCCGTCGCGGGCGCTGCCTTATGGGCTGTACGTGCCGCAGGGCCGCTCGACGGCCGGCATGCCGCTCGTCGTGATGCTGCACGGCTGCAAACAGTCGACGGACGCTTTCGCCGAAGGCACGCGCATGAATCTGCTCGCCGATCGCCACGGTTTCGGCGTGGTGTACCCCGAGCAGTCGGAGCGCGCGCACCCGCATCAATGCTGGCATTGGTACGACGCGCGCGACGCGGCGGGCGGCGGCGAGGCGGAGGCGGTGGTTTCGCTCGTCGAAGCGCTTGCGCTGGAACACGGTTTCGACCGCTCGCGCGTCTATCTGGCCGGTTTGTCGGCGGGCGCGGGTCTCGCGATGATGCTGGCGGTGCGCGCGCCGGGCCGTTTCGCGGCCATCGCGCTGCATTCGGGGCCGGCGTTCGGCGAGGCGCGTTCGGGGGTGTCGGCGCTCGACGTCATGCGGCGCGGCGTGCATCGCGATCCGATCGCGCTCATCGACGAAGCGCTCGGCGAGCGCGCGTATCCGGGCATGCCGGCCATCGTCATTCAGGGCGACGCCGACACCGTGGTCGCGCCGGTCAACGCCGAGCAGCTTGCGCTTCAGCTTCTGCGCCTGAACGGTCTCGCCGACGCGCGCGGCGTGCGTGCCGGCGTGGTTTCGCACGAAATCTTCCGCGAGGGTTATCGCGAGCAGGATTACGACTGTGACGGCGTGAGCGTCGTGCGCCTGTGCCGCGTGGCGGGGCTCGACCACGCGTGGAGCGGCGGTGACGATTCGGTGCCGTTCCATTCGTCGGCGGGACCGGACGCGAGCGCGCTCATCTGGGACTTTTTTGCATCACATCGGCGCGTGCATGTCGATCAGTCTTTCGATGACGAATTGACGCAGGACGCCAATTAAGGCGGCAAAAACGCGAGGTAGGTA
This sequence comes from Paraburkholderia sp. J41, assembly GCF_905220235.1. Classification (NCBI taxonomy): domain Bacteria; kingdom Pseudomonadati; phylum Pseudomonadota; class Betaproteobacteria; order Burkholderiales; family Burkholderiaceae; genus Paraburkholderia; species Paraburkholderia sp. J41. Next base: position 166,817 of record NZ_CAJMZE010000014.1, read on the forward strand.
TTTACCCTAACTAGGGAATACCCTATAATGTGTTCATTCGTTAAGCGAGCATGCGCTCGCACAGAAGGACCACATCATGTACCTCCTTAGCCGCCTTTTCCTGTTCCTGACCGAAACCGCCGAAACCCGCCGCCAGCAGCGCGAAGAAGCCTATTTGGCTGAATCGGCCGACATTTACGATCTCGAATTCCGCATGCGCAAGCTCGACCGCGAAAAGTCCACGCGTCACCCGTCGTGGATGAATCACTACGGCTAAGCCGGAAAAAGCGCCCCATCCGAGCGCCCCATCCGAGCGCCGCAACCGGCGCGACCAGGGCAGCGCGCGAGGCGCTGTCCTTGAAGGCGTAGCGGCTCAGCGGCCCGAACCCGGCATTTCGGCGGCTTGTGTTTCCTGCACGCCGTAGCAGCCGCGGTAGGTCGCGTAGAACGAGCAATAGAGCATCGTCGTCACGACGATCAGCGCCGGCATCAGAATGGCAATGCCGAAGTCGCCCGCACCCAGCGCGTGCAACAGCGCGGACAAACCGATCGACACGCCCGTCGACACCGCGAACCACAGCGCGCCATAAACCGTGAACGCGCCTTTGTTGCGCCAGCAACTCACGATGCTGAAAAACAACGCCTTCGCGGGCGGCACTTCGTGCCAGGCCGTGAGTACGGGCGCGAACCAGAACAGCATCGAAACCGGTACATAACACACGAGCGACGCGAGCACGGCGAGCGGCACGTTGCTGTTTTCCAGCGCTTCGGTGTCGAGCGTCCCGCCTATCGTCATCAAACGCAACAGCGCGCCGCCGTCCACCAGCGCCGACGCCGCGAGCACGAGCGTCATCGCCACCACATAGATCAAGCCCAGCGCGAGCAGATGCTTCGTGACCGTGCTGCCGTACGAGCGAAAGCCGTCCACGAGAATGGTCGGGAACACGGGCTTGCCCGCGATGGTGTCGCGGCATGCGGCCATGAACCCGACTGCCACGCCCGGCACGAACAGCAGCGGCAGCACGCCGCCGATCACCGGAACGCTCGAAATGAGCGTCATTGCGAGCAGATAAGCGAAAAACAGCGTGAGAAACGCGAGCGGATTACGGCGAAACAGCCAGATTCCCTGGCGAAACCAGACGTAACCCGTTTTCGCGGGAACTTCGATCAATTGCATGGGCGATGGGGCATGGCGTGATGGGAGCCCGAGGCGCTACCGGCGACGCGCTCGCGCAGAATGCGTTCGAAGTGGCCGGGATCATGCGGCTTAAGCAGCTCGGCCGAACGCGGCAGATAAAAATCATACAGGCGCGAGACCCAGAAGCGGTAGGCGCCCGCGCGCAGCATGTCGCTCCAGTGGCGCGTTTCCTCGGGCGTGAACGGCCGCACGGTCTGGTAGGCGCGCAGCAGCGCTTCGGCGCGCGGCTCGTCGAGCGTGCCCGTTGCGAGGTCCACGCACCAGTCGTTGACCGTCACCGCCACGTCGAACAGCCATTTATCGCAACCCGCGAAATAGAAGTCGAAAAAGCCGCCGAGGCGCACGTCGTGGCCCGGCGCCGGATTCGCGTGCGCGAACATCGCGTTGTCGCGAAACAGGTCGCAATGGCAGGGGCCGCCCGGCAGCGCGGCGTAATCGGCCGAGGCGAAGAACGCGCGCTGATGTTCGAGTTCGCTCGCGAGCAGCGTGCGCTGGGCGTCGTCCAGAAACGGCAGCACGGTCGGCACGGTTTCCTCCCACCAGGCGAGGCTGCGCAAATTGGGCTGCACGCGCGCGAAATCGCGGCCCGCGAGGTGCATGCGCGCGAGCATCTGGCCGACTTCGGTGCAGTGTTCGACTTGCGGCGCGAGTTCGGGCTTGCCTTCGAGCTTCGAAACGATGGCCGCGGGCTTGCCGTGCAGCATGCCGAACAGCGCGCCGTCGTTGCGCGGCACGGGGTCGGGCACCGGCACGCGATGCGCTGCGAGATGGCGCATCAGATCGAGGTAGAACGGCAGTTGTTCGGCCGTGAGCTTCTCGAAGATCGTGAGGACGTATTCGCCGCGCGTCGTCGTCAGGAAAAAATTGCTGTTTTCGATGCCCGACTGGATGCCGCGAAATTCGACGACATCGCCGAGATCGTAGTCGCGCAGCCATTGGGCAAGTTCAGTGTCGGTAACGGCGGTGAAGACGGCCATGCAAGAAGGTGGATCGATTGAAATAGACGGCCGGCGGGCGCTGCGGGTGCGGCTCGATGGATTCGCGCGCGCCGGATTCAAGGGCTGGCCGGCAACGGCTTTGGCGGGCCAGCGAGGCAATGTTCGGTTGCCGGGGCGATGACGGCCGCCCGGATCGCGGCGCGGCGCGCAAGGCGAACCGCGCGCGCCCGCTTCGGACGCGCGCGGCGGGTGACTCAATAATGCAGATTGACCGACGGCAGACGCGTGCTGGCCTGACCGTTCTGGCGCACTTGCGGCGAGGTGTCCGGATTGGCGCTCATGGTGTAGCGCGTGCCGAAGTTCGAGCGCACGTTGATTTCGACGGGCTTGCCTTTGTCGCGGTATTCGGTGATTTCGGTGCCGTTCGGGCTCACTTCGTGATAGCTCGGCAGACGCGGTACGTCGTTGATGTCCACCTTCGACGAAACCCGCGCGGACGGCTGATTGTTGATCGCGGCGAGGTCGGGCAGGCCGGCGCGCTCGTTCTCGGACTGGGAGGACTGCGCTTGCACGGCGGTCTTCGCGTCGTCGGCGGGCGCGGCCATGGCGATGCCGCTGAAGGCGAGCGTCGCCGCCACGGCGGCAAGAAGGTGCGGCTTCATTGTGATTCTCCAGTGTCGACCGGCGCCGGCGCTTTGGCGGCCGTTCCGGTCCCATGGCGCCCTGGCGCCGACTTCGGTCCCGCACAGAATCGGGATTCGTCGATTCTAGCAAATCCCGCCGCGTCCCCCCATCTCGACAAGACGCTGAGGCCCGCGCCGCGCGGGCGATCGGCGGCTTTTTCCGGAGGCTTCGCGCGCCGCCCGAACGCCGCGTGCGCAAAGCCCCATGCACGGCGAGGGCGCCGCGGGATTCGCCCATCTTCCGTGGTAAGGTGATTCGACCACACTGAGAGGCGAACAACATGAACGATACCCAACCGCGGCCCCTCATGACGCCGGCGCACGATTTCCCGATCGAGGCCTTCGAAGACGCCGCCGACGCTGTTACGCGCCTCGCCACCATTTACGACGCGAACACCTCGTTCCTGCGCGACGCCTTCGCGCGCTACCGGCGCGGCGAGCAGTTCGACCGCCGCGTGCGCGCCTGCTACCCGTTCGTGCGCATTCGCACCGACGTCAATACGCACATCGACTCGCGCCGCTCGTATGGTTTCGTGGCCGGCCCCGGCGTGTTCGAAACCACGGTCACGCGGCCGGACCTGTTCGGCAATTACTATCGCGAGCAATTGCGTCTGCTCGCGAAGAATCATCACGTGGCGATCGAAGTGGGCGTTTCGGATCAGCCGATTCCCGTGCATTTCGCGTTCGCCGAAGGCATTCACCTGGAAGGCGACCTCGACCGCGAGCGGCTTTTCCTGCTGCGCGACGTGTTCGACGTGCCCGATCTCGCGCAGCTCGACGACGGCATCGTCAACGGCACCTTCGAGCCCTCGCCGGGCGAGCCGTTCCCGCTCGCGCTGTTCACGGCGCCGCGCGTGGATTTTTCGCTGCATCGGCTCAAGCACTACACGGCGACCTCGCCCACGCACGTGCAGAACTATGTGCTTTATACGAACTACCAGTTTTATATCGACGAATTCGTGAAGCTCGGCCGCGCGATGATGGCGCACACCGACGACGCCGATCTACGCAATTACCGCAGCGAATACACCTCGTTCGTCGAGCCCGGCGACGTGGTCACGTACAACGCGAATCTCGGCGAGCAGAGCGACGAAGGCACGCCGCCCGCGCGCTTGCCGCAAATGCCCGCGTATCACCTCAAGCGCGCCGACGGCAGCGGCATCACGATGGTCAACATCGGCGTGGGGCCTTCGAACGCGAAGACCATCACCGATCACATCGCCGTGCTGCGCCCGCACGCGTGGATCATGCTCGGGCACTGCGCGGGGCTGCGCAACACGCAGCGTCTCGGCGACTACGTGCTGGCGCACGGCTATGTGCGCGAGGATCACGTGCTCGACGCCGATTTGCCGCTTTGGGTGCCCATTCCGGCGCTCGCCGAAGTGCAGCTCGCGCTCGAGCGCGCGGTGGCCGAAGTCACGAAGCTCGAAGGCGTGGAACTCAAGCGCGTGATGCGCACGGGCACGGTGGCGAGCGTCGACAACCGCAACTGGGAATTGCGCGACCATCGCGAGCCGGTGCAGCGGCTCTCGCAAAGCCGCGCGATCGCGCTCGACATGGAAAGCGCGACGATTGCCGCGAACGGTTTTCGTTTTCGCGTGCCGTATGGCACCTTGCTGTGCGTTTCCGACAAACCGCTGCACGGCGAACTCAAGCTGCCGGGCATGGCCGATTCGTTCTATCGCGCGCAGGTCGACCAGCACTTGCAGATCGGTGTGAAGGCGATGGAGATTCTGCGCACGAACGGGCTGCACAAGCTGCACAGCCGCAAGTTGCGCAGCTTCGCGGAAGTGGCGTTTCAATAAACGCGCGCGCAACGCCGCGAGAACGGCACGTGACGGGAACAACGAAGCCGGCGAAAGCCGGC
>NZ_CAJMZE010000015.1:0-159722 GCF_905220235.1 Paraburkholderia sp. J41
CCACGGCATGCCGTGGCTTTTTTTTCGTTCCGCCGATACGAGCCGGTCGCGCGCGGCTAGTATCGGCCGACGCGGCTCAATCGTGCTAAATCGTGCTCAATCGCGCTCGAACAACGCGATGGACTCGACGTGCGAAGTATGCGGGAACATGTTGACGACGCCCGCGCCCTTGAGGCGATAACCGGCTTCGTGAACGAGCACGCCCGCGTCGCGCGCGAGCGTTCCGGGACTGCAAGACACGTAGACGATGCGCCTGGGCAGCGGACCGTCGCCGCTTTTCGCGATTTCGGCGAGCGCCTGCGACACGGCAAGCGCGCCTTCGCGCGGCGGATCGATCAGATATTTGTCGAAGTGGCCGAGCGCGCGAATGTCGTCGGCGGTGACTTCGAACAGGTTGCGGCACGCAAACGACGTGTGACCGTCCACGCCGTTGGCGCGGGCGTTGTCGAGCGCGCGCGCCGTGAGCGTGTCGCTGCCCTCGATGCCCACGACTTCGCGGGCGAGCCGCGCGAGCGGCAGCGTGAAATTGCCGATGCCGCAGAACAGATCGAGCACGCGGTCGCCCGCTTCCGGCGCGAGCAGGCGCAGCGCGCGGCCCACGAGCACGCGGTTGATCTGGTGATTGACCTGGGTGAAGTCGGTCGGCTTGAACGGCATGCGGATACCGAATTCCGGTAGCGTGTAGTCGAGCGACTTGTCGAGCGGATAAAACGGAAACACCGTCTCCGGGCCCTTCGGCTGGAGCCAGAACTGCACGTTGTGCGCGTCGGCAAAGGTGCGCAGCAGCGCTTCGTCGGCGGCCGTGAGCGGCTCCAGGATGCGCAGTACGAGCGCCGTGACGTTCGAGCCGACGGCCAGCTCGATCTGCGGCATGCGATCGCAAATCGACAGCGAAGCCACCAGATGCCGCAACGGCATGAGCATCGCCGAAACCTCGGGCGGCAACACTTCGCAACTCGTCATGTCCGCCACGTAGCTGCTCTTGCGCTCGTGAAAACCGACCAGCACGCCGCCCTTCTTCGGCACGTTGCGCACGGTCAGGCGCGCGCGATAGCGATAGCCCCACGACGGCCCATGGATCGGCCGGAACATGGTTTCCGAGCGCACCTTGGAAAGATGCGCGAGATTGTCTTCGAGCACGCGCTGCTTGACGGCGATCTGCGCGCGCACGTCGAGATGCTGCATCGAGCAGCCGCCGCACGTACCGAAAAACTGGCATTGCGGCCTGGTGCGAATCGCGCTCTCGCGCAGCACGCTGACGACTTGCGCCTGTTCGAAGGTCGGTTTTCTGCGATAGCTCAGATACGTCACGCGCTCGCCGGGCAGCGCGCCTTCGACGAAGATCACCTTGCCGGGCTCGCCGGTTTCGGTGACGGTGCGGCCGACGCCGCGCGCTTCCATGTCGAGCGACTCGATCTCGAGAATGGGGGCATTAGCGACCGAGGCTTCCATCGAAGCGCGTTTCTCGGCGCGCTTTTCGCGCTTGCTCTTTTTCCTGGCGGGCGCAACGGGCACGGCGGACGCAGCGGGCGCAACGCGGTTGGCCTCGGCGCGGCCAGCTTCGGATTGAGGGTCGGGGGCAGCTTCGGACACCAGCGGATTCCTGACAGACGGTGAAAGGTGGGGGAAGGCGAGATTGTAGTCGAAGTCGGCGCTCGCTCTTTTGCTTGCGCGGGCCGCGGCGTTTTCGAATTCGTGCGATCGTCGCCCGCGCGCCATCTCAATACGATGCTTCTTGCCGCGGCGCCCTTCGCCGCGCACCAGGAGCCGCCACCATGATCGCGTTCTTTTCCCTACCGCTCGTTTCGTTCCTCGCGCTCGCGTTGTGCGCCGCGTTCATGTCCGGCGCCGGCGCGCCGCCCGCCTCGCGGGCCATGACGCCGCGCCGGCGCCCGCTCCTGCTCGCCTTCACGAGCCTCGCGATTCCCATCGCGCTGCTCGGCGTGTTGCTGCTCGCCGTACGCGCCCTGCTCGATTGACCGCGCGTCGTTGCGATCAATCGCTTTCGGAATCGTCCCATGGATTAGTTGCCATGTGGACGGCAACGATAGCAGCCTCCCTCATCAACGAAAATCACCGGAATTTCAGTGAGCAAGTTACCCTTTTGCACGCTCGCGGCCGCCGCGCTCGTGAGCCTCGCGGCATGCGCTCCGACCGTGAAGCCCGACCAGGTCATCGCCTCCGTGCTGCCCGGCATGACGCAGAACGAAGTGTTCAAGCGCATCGGGCCGCCCGATCGCGAATATGTGGCCAATGGCCGCGACTGTTTCCAGTACGATCTCGGCAATTACGGCACAGTGCCGTTCGCCGTCTATTTCGACAACAGCTACAAGGTGGCCGGCACCGTGCGCGGCGAGTGCAAGGGCCGCCGCCGCTAAGGCGGCAAACCGGTACGAAAACGGCGCATCGCCCGATGCGCCGTTCGCTGCGCCTTGCGCCTCGCGCTTCAGCCGGTGAGCGACGTGTTGTACGTCGTCGCGCCGATCACCACGTTGCTCAGCGCGATCGCATTGACGTTGTTCACGTAGATCGGGCCTGGCGTCGTAGCCGTCGCCGCCGTGTTGCAGACCGGCGTGCCGAGATTGCAGTTCGTGATCGTCACGCCCGCGATGGGGGTGACGGTTGGCGCGGGCGCCGCGCCGTTGTAGTCCGATGCGACCGGACCTTGCGCGACGATCGCCTGGAAGCACGACGCCGTGACGCCGTTGAGCGTGACGTTGCTCGCATTCACATTGGAAATGTTCACGTTCTGCACGACCGGCGCGCTCTGGCGCACGGCGTCGCCGGCCGGCGAGTAGTCGCAGTCGAACGTGATCAAGCCGCCTTGCGACGCCGACGGATTCGAGCCCGCCGCCGAAGTCGTGCCAAGCGGCACCGCAGCCGTGATGGGACTGCCCGTCAGCATGTTGCCGCTGCCGTAGCCGCTGCCCGCGAGATTCACGCCGTTGGGCAGGTCGACGGAATCGATATAGACGTCGCGCACGAAGCCGCCGCGGCTCATGTTCGTCTTGATGCGAATGGCGATGTTGAGCGGATTCGTCGCCCAGTTCTCGTTGAGCATGTTGAGCTTGCGCGCGTAGATTTTCTCGACGCCCGCGCTCATTTCGCTGCCGAGCGTGATGCCGCCGTGACCGCTGTTCATCGTGCAGTTCTGGATCACGTGGTTTTGCGCGGGACCGAATTCGGTATCGAGCGCCTTGCCCGACTTGATCGCAATGCAGTCGTCGCCCGTGTTGAAGGTCACGGTGTCGCACAGCACGTTGGCGCAGGCTTCGGGATCGAAGCCGTCGTTGTTCGGGCCGATGCTGTCGGCGAACACGCCGCGGATCACGACGTTCGTGCAATCGGTCGGATGGTTTTGCCAGAACGGCGTGTTCTGCGTGTGATAGTTCTCCATCAACACGTTCGTGCAACCGACGAATTCCACCATGCACGGCCGCAGATAATGCCCGATGCCGAAGATGCGCTGCGCGACCGGCACGCCGAGTTGCGAAAGCGCGGGCAGATAGTTCTGATCCTGGTTCCATGGCGCCTTCGTCGAACCGGTGATGAGCGCGAGCGTTGCCGTGTCGCTGCTCGTGAGCGCGGCGTTGTTCGGATTCGCGTAGGCCTGCGAAGGCGTGCTCGCCCCCGCGCAGCCGTATTGCCCCGACGAGCCCTTCCACGTCCACCAGCATGTGGACGTGCTGCCGCTGCCGGCGAACGGCGTCATGGCCTGGCCGTTCAGGATCGACGTCGGGCCCTCGCCCGTGATCGCGACGTTGCTCTGCTTGTACGCATAAACGGGCGAGCCGAAGTTCAGGCAATCGTTGCCTTGCCAACGCGTGTAGAACAGCTTGCCGTTCGCGCCGCAGTCGACGGGACCGCTCGCCGCGTAATCGTTCGGATTCGGGCTGAAATAGATGACGCAGCCCGCGCTCAGATGAAAGTTCACGTTCGAAAGCAGCACGATCGGGCCGCCGCAATACCAGTTGCCCGCCGGCACGACCACGCGCCCGCCTCCCGCCTGATTCGCCGCCTGGATCGCGCGATTGAACGCCGTACAGGAATCGAACGCGGTGCCGGTGACCGATGCGCTCACGAACGTGTCCGCGCCGGGGCTCAGCGTTTGCGCGTAAGGGTTGACGGTGGCCTGCACCTGCGTGGCGAGCGCCTGCGCGCCGTAACTCGTGACATTGAAATCGACCTGGCGGAACATCGACTGCGTGATGTTCGACAGCGACGCGATGATTTGCGTGGCGGCGCCCGAACTGCCCCAGATCGGATCTTCCACCACCGTGCCGCCGCCGGAACCGCCGCCCGCCGCGCCGCTATTGCCGCCGCTGCCGTTGTTGTCGCTATTGCCGCTATTGCCGCCGCAGCCCGGCAGTGCGGACAGCACGGTCGCGCCCGCCGTTGCGCCTGCGAATGCCATGAACGTGCGCCTGGAAGGCGATGCCGGTGCGGGCGCAGCCGCAATGCCTGGCAGTCCTTGAGGTTGTTTCGTGCGATCGCGGCTCAGAATTCGATGCTTTGCCATGTGACGCTGTCTCCTGTTTTTCTTGAAGTCGTTGTTGCCGGTCGAGACCGGTTTTTGCGCGGATAAGCGAGAAACCGGCGACGCCGCGTCTTGCCCGCGCTGTTTGGCAACTTTGCGATACAGGGCATTTTTGTAAAACAACACGAATCTTGTCAAGCGTTTGCACATCCGAAACTTGCGGTGAAATTGTGCAAAATGGTGAAAATCAGGGCAAATACTGAGATTCACAGCAGCAGCCGTCGATAATTTGTAAAACAACAAAGACAAGCCGCGCACCGACGGAAAGAGCGAAACAGAAGGAGCGAAACATGAAACTGCTGAGCTGGAACGTGCAATGGGGACGCGACGCCTCGGGCGTTGTCGATCTGGCGCGCACGGTGAGCGACGCGCAGCGTCTCGCCGATTTCGACGTGCTGTGCCTCCAGGAGATCACGCGCGGCTTTCACGCGCTGCCGGGCGGCCCCGGCGACGACCAATACGCCGAACTCGCCGCGCTGCTGCCCGGCTACACGGTGATCGAGGCGATCGGCGCCGATCTTCCCGCCGCGCCCTCGCAAGGCGACTTCCTGACCACGCGCAAGGTCTCGCGCCGCCAGTTCGGCAATGCGCTGGCCACGCGCCTGCCCGTTCAGCGGATCATTCGCCACGCGCTGCCATGGCCCGCCGACTCGACGGCGCCCTCGATGCAGCGCGTCGCGCTCGAAGCCGTGCTCGATACGCCGAACGGCGCGCTACGGGTGCTGGTCACGCATCTGGAGTTTTATTCGCTGCGCCAGCGGCTCGCGCAGGTCGACGAACTGCGGCGTTTGCAGCAGGAAGCCGCCGATCACGCGGCGCATCCCGCGCCCGCCGAAAACGAGGTCGGGCCGTTCGCGCGCACGGCGCGGCCGGTGAGCGCGATCGTCTGCGGCGACTTCAACAGCGCGTGGAACAGCGAGGCGTACACGCGCATGCTCGAACCGCTCGCGGGCAGCCCGGCGTTTATCGACGCGTGGACGACGCTGCACGCCGGAGCGACGCCACCGCACACGGCGGGCCTCTACGACACCGTGCAATGGTCGAACGGCCCCATGACGTGCGATTTTGTGTTCGTCACCGAAGATTTGCGCGCGCGCCTGCGCCGCTGCGAGATCGACGCCGCGACGCGCGCCTCGGACCATCAGCCGATCATGCTGGAGCTGGATTGACGCGAAGCCGGGCGGCGTGGCGTGAGCGGCGTTATTGTTGTAAGTGGCCTTATTGGCCTTGTTGGCCTTGTTGGCCTTATTGGCCGAAGGCTTCGAGATACTGCTTCCAGTGCGGTGCCGGCTCCATCGCGAGCGACTGCTTGACGAACTCCACTTCGTCCGCGTATTCGCGCTCGCTAAATCCGCCGCGCATCATCTGGAAGCGGCAATACAGCAGGTACGTGTTGACCACGTCGGTTTCGCAATAGTTGCGAACTTCTTCGATACGGCCCTGCTGGACCGCCGACCACACCTGGCTGCCGTCCATGCCGAGCTTGCCCGGGAAACCACACAGTTTGGCGAGCGCGTCGAGCGGCGCGTTAGCGCGCGCCTGATACATCGCGAGCATATCCATCAAGTCCGTATGACGCGTGTGATAGCGGCTGATGTAATTGTTCCACTTGAACTCGCGGTCTTCGTCGCCCATCTCCCAGTAACGCACCGCGCGAATGCCGTGCACGAGCGCGCGGTAATGAAGCACGGGCAAATCGAAACCGCCGCCGTTCCACGACACGAGCTGCGGCGAATATTTTTCGATCGTGCGATAGAACGAGTCGACGAGCTTCGCCTCGCCGTCCTCGGGGGTGCCGAGCGAGCGCACGCGAAAACCTTGACCGTCGCGGAACACGCACGAGATCGCGGCCACGCGCTGCAAATGATGCGGCAGGAAATCGCTGCCGGTTTTCTCGCGGCGCGCGGCGAAAGCATGCTCGGCGACTTCGGCGTCGGTGAGCGAGGCGGGCAAATCTTCGAGACGGCGAATACCGTCGACATCGGGAATCGTTTCGATGTCGAATACGAGAACGGGAACGGTCATCAGTGAAACGGCGGGATGTTAGAGAACGGCGTCCTTGCGCACGCCGTTCGAAGCGAAAAAGCGCTTGAGGCGCACCAGCGCTTCCTGCTGGATCTGCCGCACGCGCTCGCGGGTAAGGCCCATTTCGTCGGCCAACTCTTCGAGCGTGGCCGGCTCGATATGGTTCAGCCCAAAGCGACGTTCGATGACATGGCGATGCTTGTCGGAAAGCCGGCCGAGCCAGGCGCGCGTGAGCGTCTCCAGCTCGCGATGCTGCACTTCCGCATCCGGCGACTGGCTCTGGTCGTCGGAAAGCAGATCGAGCAGGCTGCTCGCGGGGTCGAGATCGAGCGGCGCGTCGAGCGAGGCGGTGTGCTCGTTGAGCGCGAGAATGTCGGTGACTTCCTCGGTGGTCTTGCCCGTGAGATAGGCGATGTCGTCGATGCTGGCGTCGCGGCGCTCGGAGCCCGCGTCGGCATTCAGCGAATTTTTCTCCAGATGGCGCTTCGCGCGCAGCACCTGATTCAACTCGCGGATCACATGCACGGGCAACCGCACCGTGCGCGCCTGATTCATGATCGCGCGCTCGATGCTTTGACGAATCCACCACGTTGCATAAGTGGAAAAACGGAAGCCGCGCGTGGGATCGAATTTTTCGATCGCGTGCATGAGCCCGAGGTTGCCTTCCTCGATCAGGTCGAGCAGCGGCACGCCGCGGTTCAGGTACCCCTTGGCAATGCTCACCACGAGCCGCAGATTGCGCTCGATCATGACCTGGCGCGCCTCGAACTCGCCGGCCTTGGCAAGACGCGAGTAGCGCTGCTCCTCCTCGACGGTGAGCAGCGGCTTCACGCTGATGCGGTTCAAATAGTGCTGAATGGTGTCGGCCGTGAGCTCGGCCTGAAGCATGGCGCGGAAATCGTCGGCGTCGGGCGCGGCTTCGCGGCGAGCGCCTTCGCCGCTGCCTTCCTCCGCAGCGGCTTCGCCTTCGTCGCGATCCTCGCGCTCTTCCCGCTCCTCGAAGGCGCGGCCGCCTTCGAGATCGGCCTCTTCGTCGCCCGACTGCGCGCCGTCGTCCACCGAAACCTGGGCGGCTTGGCTGTCAGACTCGGATTGCTGCAGACGGCGCTTCGATTTCGGCATGGTCGGCTCGCTTTTTATTGCGGCGGCAAGTACTTCAGTGGGTCGACGGGCTTACCCTGACGGCGTACTTCGAAATGCAGCATCACCCGGTCTGAATCGGTATTGCCCATTTCGGCGATCTTTTGACCTTTGGTGACCGCATCCCCTTCTTTTACCATCAAAGCCCGGTTGTGTGCGTACGCGGTCAAAAACGTCGCGTCATGCTTGATGATAATGAGATTGCCGTATCCGCGCAGCCCATTTCCGGCATAAACCACGCGACCGTCGCCAGCGGCCTTGACCGGATCGCCCGGCGCCCCGCCGATATTGATGCCCTTGTTCTTCGAGTCGTCGAAGCCGTTGAGCACCGGACCGCGCGCGGGCCACGCCAGCGCGATGCTGCCGTTCGGCGCGGCGGCCATGTCGCTGCCGCTTGCCCCCGACTGCGGCGCCACGGCGGCCGGCGGCGCCGACGAACCGGCCGCGGCGCCCGAACCGTAAATGGGCGGCATGGTCGGCGAATTCGCCGCCGGCGCACCCGAGGCGCCCGGCGGCGTCGCCGCCATGCCCGGCACCGGCGAAGTCACGACGCCCGGCGTGTACGCGGCCGACGGGTTCGTGCCCGGCGGCACCACGCGCAGCAACTGATCGACTTCGATCTGGTTCGGGTTCGTGAGATTGTTCCACGTTGCGATGTCGCGATAATTCTGACCGTTTTCGAGCGCAATCCTATAGAGAGTGTCGCCAGGCTTCACCCGGTAATATCCCGGAGGCGGCGGCCCGAGCGGCACCGGCGGCTGCGCGGCGGAGGTGCCGAGCGGCGCCGTGCGGTCGACGACCGGCGCCGAATCGAGACGCGAGGCGCAAGCCGTCAGCAGGCAGAGCGCGATGACCGAGGCGCCGCGCCCGGCTACGGTCAGGTCGATTTTCATGCGGTTTCTTTGCATCGCGCGCAACATACTCATCGGATTCAGATCACTCCAGATTTTAAGGGGACAAAGAAAACGCGATCAAGGCGCGACTCCCGCCATTGCGCCGGGCCCGTGCGCTCGACGAGCGTGAGCACCTGAGTCGCTTCGCCGGACGCGCCGCCCTGCACCGCGACCGGCGCCACGAGCTTGCCGCCGATCGCGAGCTGTTCCAGCAGCGCCTGCGGTACGTCGAAGCCCGCCGCCGCGATCACGACCGCGTCGAACGGTGCCGCCGACGGCAAGCCGAGCCGTCCGTCGCCGTAATGCAAGCGAATGTTCGGAATACGCAGCGGACGAAGATTCGTTTTCGCGCGCTCGTATAACGGCTTGATGCGTTCGATGGAATACACGTCGCGTGCGATCCGGCTCAACACCGCGGCCTGATAGCCGCAGCCCGTGCCGATTTCGAGCACGCGATCCAGCTCACGTCCGGCACCCGCGAGTTCGAGCATGCGGGCGACGACGGACGGCTTGGAGATCGTCTGGTGATGACCGATCGGCAACGCCGCATCTTCGTAGGCCTGAGTCGCGAGACCGGGGTCGACGAACATGTGGCGCGGCACGGCCGCAAGCGCCTGGAGCACGCGCGGGTCGGTAATGCCGTTCGCGCGCAGGCGTTCGACCATGCGCTCGCGAATGCGTTCCGAAGTCAGCGCATGCGCGCCGTTGAGCGCAACGGCGGGCGCGCCCGTCAGCGCGCCGCCCGCGCGCGGCGAAACGCTCGAACCCTGCGCCGATTGCAGCGAATGTGCCGCATGCGTCGAATGTGCCGATTGTGCCGACGGCGCGGGCTTGAACGCCGCGCCCGCCGCCGGTTTCGCCAGCGGCGCAACAACCGGCTTGACCGCGGGTTTCGCCACGGCGGCCCTGGTCACGACCGGCTTCGCCGCCGGTTTGGCGATCGGGGGTTTGGCGAGCGCGGGTTGGGCAACGGCCGGTTTGGCAATCGCCTTCGCCACCGGTTTTAGCGCCGGGCTCGCGCCGATGCCCGTTTTAGGCGCACCGCCGCCGCTCGCGCCCGCGAGCGGCGAGCGCGCCTCGCCGGGACGCGCATCGCGCCGGCGCGGCTCGCGCACGAGATCCGCGAGACCCAGCGGAAAACGCTTCGTGCGCTCGCCCGTCATGAAACGCTGCCGTCCCGTCGCGCCCATTCCTGCGTGGCGGGCAGCATCTGCGTATGCGTGAGGTCGAGTTGCAGCGGCGTGATGGAAACGTGGCCGTGTTCGGTCGCGTGAAAGTCCGTGCCTTCGCTCGCGTCGCGCGCGCCGCCCGAGGGCCCGATCCAGTAGATCGGCTCGCCGCGCGGATTGGTCTGGCGGATCACGGGCTGCGACGGATGACGCTTGCCGAGGCGCGTCACGCGCCAGTCGCCGAGTTCGCCGTAAGGCAGATTCGGAATGTTGACGTTGAGAAGCGGATGGCCGGGCAACGGATGGGCGAGGTAATGCGCGACGATTTCGGCGGCCACCTTCGCGGCGGCGTCGAGATGCAGCCAGTCTTTATCGACGAGCGAAAACGCGATGGCCGGCACGCCGAACATGATGCCTTCGGTGGCGGCGGCGACCGTGCCCGAATACAGCGTGTCCTCGCCCATGTTCTGGCCGTTGTTGATGCCGGATACCACGAGGTCGGGCTTGTGATCGAGCATGCCCGTGAGCGCGACGTGTACCGAGTCGGTGGGCGTGCCGTTCACGTAGTAGAAGCCCGTGGTGGCCGAGCGCAACACCGAAAGCGGGCGCCACAGCGTGAGCGAGTTCGACGCGCCGCTGCAATTCTGCTCGGGCGCCATCACCGTGATCTCGCCGAGCGGCTTCAACGCTTCGTAAAGCGCCGCTAGACCCGGAGCGAGATAACCATCGTCGTTGCTGAGTAGTATTCGCATCGGGCGATTGTAACCGAGGAAGGAAGGCACGCGGACGACAGCGCAGGACGCGCCACTACGTCCTTTCCTACGCGATACCCAGCACATTCCTTCCGCAGTTGCGATGCCGCACCGACCCGCTTGCGCCGTATCGCGCGGCGCCATTTGCATCGCATGAATACGCACGGTCGTTCGCATTCGCGCAAGTTGCCGTACACTGTTCCGCTCATCTTCCGTCGATACGACGCCCCCACAGGAGACACGATGCGCGCCATCCGCTGCAATCGGTACGGACCGCCCGACACGCTCACGCTCGAAGACCTGCCCGACCTCGTGCCGGGTCCGGGCCAGGTGGTCATCGACGTCAAGGCCTCGGCCGTCAACTTCCCCGACGTGCTCATCATCGAGAACAAGTATCAGATGAAACCGCCGCTGCCCTTCACGCCCGGCGCCGAACTCGCGGGCGTGGTGCGCGCGGCGGGCGAAGGCGTGACGCTCGCGCCGGGCACGCGCGTGGTCGCCTACGTGGGCACGGGCGCGTTCGCGTCGCAAGCCGTTGCCGATGCCGCCGCGTGCGTGGCGCTGCCCGACGCCGCCGACTTCGCCACGGCCGCTGCCTTCACGCTCGCCTACGGCACCTCGCATCACGCCGTGGTCGATCGCGCGGCGCTGCGCGCCGGCGAAACGATGCTCGTGCTGGGCGCGGCGGGCGGCGTGGGCCTCGCGGCCGTGGAGATCGGCAAGGTGCTGGGCGCGCGCGTGATCGCGGCGGCGTCGAGCGACGAGAAGCTCGAAGTCTGCAAACGCTTCGGCGCCGACGCCACCATCAACTACAGCACCGAAGATTTGCGCGAGCGCATCAAGGCGCTCACCGACGGCCGCGGCCCCGACGTGATCTACGATCCCGTGGGCGGCGCGTATGCGGAACCGGCGTTTCGCAGCATCGGCTGGCGCGGGCGCTATCTCGTGGTGGGTTTCGCGAACGGCGAAATTCCGAAGCTGCCGCTCAACCTCACGCTGCTCAAGGGCGCAAGTCTCGTGGGCGTGTTCTGGGGCGATTTCGCGCGCCGCGAGCCGCAGCGCAATGCGGCGGCGTTCGCGCAAATGACGGGCTGGATCGGCGAAGGCAAGCTCCGGCCGTACGTGTCGAAGCGCTATCGGCTCGAAGACACGGCGCAGGCGCTCAAGGACATGGCCGCGCGCAAGGTCACGGGCAAGGTCGTGATCGAGCCTTGAAAACGCAACGGCTCGCGACGCTGGCTCGCGACACCAGCGCGCGAGCCGTTCTTTCCTCGGTGCGGAATCGGAAAACGCTCAGCGCTTTTCCGTATCGCCCGTCTTTGGCTGCCACTTCATGAAGCGGCGCTCCGCAAGCCCGACGATGCCGTCGAGGATCAGCGCGAACGCGGTCAGCACGAGAATGCCCGCGAACACCGTGTTGATGTCGAAGGTGCCTTCGGCCTGGAGGATCAGATAACCGACGCCGCTCGCGGAGCCGAGATACTCTCCCACCACCGAGCCGACGAACGCGAGCCCGACCGACGTATGGAGGCTCGAAAACACCCAGCTCGTCGCGCTCGGCAGATACACGTGGCGCAGCAACTGCTTGCGGTTCGCGCCGAGCATGCGCGCGTTGGCGAGCACGACCGGGCTCACTTCCTTCACGCCCTGGTAGACGTTGAAGAACACGATGAAGAACACCAGCGTGACGCCGAGCGCCACCTTCGAGCCGATGCCAAGGCCGAACCACACGCCGAAAATGGGCGCGAGGATCACGCGCGGCATCGAATTCGCGGCCTTGATGTAGGGATCGAAAAGCGCGCTGGCCGTGGGCGCGAGCGCGAGCCACAGCCCGACGCCCAGCCCGCTCGCCGTGCCGATCGCGAACGCCAGCACGGTTTCGGCGAGCGTCACGCCGAGGTGCAGCCAGATTTCGCCGGTCGCGAACCATTCCCAGATGCGCACGAGCACTTTCTGCGGCTCGCCGAAGAAGAACGCGGCCTTGTTCGGATCGTCGAAATAGATCGGCGGCAACAGCGTCGGACTCGTGAACACGTACCACAGCGCGAAGCACGCGACGAGCAGCAGCCATTGCCACACGACGAGATTGACCCGGTTGCCACGATTGGGGCGCAGCCGTTTCCACATGATGTTGTCGTCTAGCCTCGTGTATTAACCCGCCGCAAGCTGCTGCTGATAGCCCTTGAGCACTTCGTCGCGCAGCACGCCCCAGATTTGCGCGTGCAGTTCGACGAAGCGCGGATGCGTGCGCACTTCGGCCACGTCGCGCGGACGCGGCAGGTCGATCGCGAATTCGCCGATGGGATGCGTGCCCGGCCCGGCCGAAAGCACCACCACGCGATCCGACATGGCGATCGCCTCGTCGAGGTCGTGCGTGATGAACAGCACCGCTTTCTTGCGCGCGGCCCACAGCGCGAGCAACTCGTTTTCCATCAACTGACGCGTCTGGATGTCCAGCGCCGAAAACGGCTCGTCCATCAGGATGATGTCGGGGTCGAGGATGAGCGTCTGGGCCATCGCGACGCGCTTGCGCATGCCGCCCGAAAGCTGATGCGGATAGCGGTCGCCGAAACCGCCGAGCCCCACGCGCTTGAGCCATTCCTCGGCCTGCTTGCGCGCTTGCGCCGCCGCCACGCCGCGAAACGCGAGACCGGCCGACACGTTGTCGAGCGCGCTGCGCCACGGCATCAGCGCATCGGCCTGGAACATGTAGCCCGCGCGGCGGTTGAGCCCTTGCAGCGGTTCGCCGAATACGCTCACCGTGCCCGAGCTGGGCGGCAGCAATCCCGCGCCCACGTTGAGCAGCGTGGACTTGCCGCAGCCCGTCGGCCCGACCACGGAGACGAACTCGCCCGGCGCGACATGCAATGTGGCGCCGGCGACCGCCGTATAGCGTTGCGAGCGGTTTTCGCGCGAAGCGAACGTGCAGGTAATGGCGTCGAGCGCCAGAGCGGGAACGGTCATTGTCACGAGCGCCCGCGCATCAGGACTTGACGCTCGCGAGCGACTTCTTCACGAAGTCGTTGGTCCACGTTTTCGAAAGATCGATCGGCTTGCCCTTCACGTTCGCGTCGTATTGCAGCGTCCTGAGCGCCGTGGCGGGACCGTCGGCGGGCATAAGGCCGTCCGGCGACAGGGCTTCCTTGACGTGTTCCCACGCGGCGAGATAAAGCGCGCGGTCGCCGAGCAGGTAGCTTTCCGGCACCGTGTCGATGAGTTGCGCGCCGGTCGCGCCTTGCAGCCATTTAAGCGCGCGCACCATCGCATTGGCGAGCGCCTGCGTGGTGTTCGGATTCTTCGCGATGAAGCTTTCCGACGCATAGAGGCAACCGGCCGGCATGTCGCCGCCGAACACCGAGCGCGTGTCGGCGAGCGTGCGCGTGTCGGAAATCACTCGGATGTCGCCCGCGCGTTCGAGCTTCGTCATCACCGGGTCGAGATTGGCGAGCGCGTCGATCTGGCCCGACTGCAACGCCGCGATCGCGCCCGCACCCGCGCCGACGCCGATGAACGCCACGTCGCCCGGTTTCAGCCCCGCCTTCGCGAGCACGAAGCTCGCCATGATCGACGTGGACGAACCGGGCGCCGTCACGCCGATCTTCTTGCCCTTGAGATCGGCGAGGCCCTTGTAATTCGGCATCGCCTTCTTCGAAATGGCGAGCACGATCTGCGGCGCGCGGCCTTGCAGCACGAACTCGCGAAACATCTGGTGCTGCGCCTGCAACAGAATGGTGTGCTCGAATGCGCCGGAAACCACGTCGGCGCTGCCGCCCACGGCCGCTTTCAGCGCCTGCGAGCCGCCCGCGAAATCGGCAATCTCGACGTCGAGCCCTTCGTCCTTGAAGAAACCACGCCGCTCGGCAATGGTGAGCGGCAGATAATAGAACAGATTTTTTCCGCCGACCGCGATCGCGACCTTCTTCGTTTCGAGCTTGTTTTGCTGGGCGAAAGCGAACGGCGCGGCGCCGAACGTGCCGAGCGCGAGCGCAGCCGTGCCGGCGAGAAAGCTTCTCCGTTGCATGAGCGAGTCTCCAGAACTTGTTGTGTTTTTGGGTACGGCTCTGACTGCGCGGCGCGGTTCGATCGTGAAGAAAAACCGCGCCGTTTCCGGCTTTTTTCAGGCACAACGCAAGCACAACCTCGTGCCGCTTCGCGCGCGCTCACACGATTTGTTGTTCGCGCAACCGTGCGATGTGGCCTGCATCATACCCCAGCGTCTCCAGGACTTCATCGGTATGTTCACCCAGTGCGGGACCGAGCCAGCGCGTGTCGCCAGGCGTGGCCGAAAGCTTGGGCGTGACGGCCGGCAGCGCGATGTCGATGCCTTCCTCGCCGCCGTCCTGCCAGCGGAAATGCTGGATCATCTGGCGCGCGGCGAACTGCGGATCGGCGAACATGTCGGCGACGCTGTAGATGCGGCCCGCCGGCACGTCGGCGGCATTGAGCACGCCAAGCGCCTCTTCGATGGTGCGCTCGGAAAGCCATTGCGCGATGGCGCCGTCGATCTCGGCCGTGCGCGGCACGCGGCCGTCGTTGTGCGCGAGACCGGGGTCGTCGGCAAGATCGGCGCGGTCGATGGCCGTCATCAGACGCTTGAAAATGGGATCGCTGTTGCCGCCGATCACGATGCTGCCGTCGCGGCACGGATACGTGTTGGACGGCACGATGCCGGGCAGCGACGCGCCGGTACGCTCGCGCACCATGCCGTACACGCCGTACTCGGGCACCACGCTCTCCATCATGTTGAACACGGCCTCGTAAAGCGCGACGTCGACGATCTGGCCGCTGCCGCCGTTCATGTTGCGATGATGCAGCGCCATCATCGCGCCGATCACGCCGTGCAGCGCCGCGATGGAATCGCCGATGGAAATGCCGATGCGCGGCGGCGGCAGTTCGGGATAACCGGTGATGTGGCGCAGCCCGCCCATCGACTCGGCAATCGCGCCGAAACCCGGCCGGTCGCGATACGGGCCGGTCTGGCCGTAGCCGGAAAGCCGCACCATCACGAGGCCGGGATTGTCCTTCGCGAGCACGTCATAGCCGAGCCCGAGCTTTTCGAGCAGGCCGGGCCGGAAGTTCTCGATCACGATGTCGGCTTGCGCGGCCAGCCGCCGCACGATTTCCTTGCCCTCGTCGGCCTTGAGATTGACCGTGACCGACTTCTTGTTGCGCGCCTGCACGGCCCACCAGAGCGAGGTGCCGCCCGCTTCGGGATAAAGCTTGCGCCATTTGCGCAGCGGGTCGCCGCCCTTCGGATCTTCGATCTTGATGACTTCGGCGCCGAATTCGCCCAGAAAACGCGCCGCGAACGGCCCGGCGATCAGCGTGCCGAGTTCGAGCACCTTGACGCCCGCGAGCGGGCCGCGCTTTTCGTTCGTTGCGTTCTTTTTATCGGCCGATTCGCTTCGCGGTGCCGATTCGTTTTGCGCCGCGTGTTGCGATCCGGAAGGCGTGGTTGCGCTCATGAAGTCTCCATTCATTGAGTACGGCGCGCCGTGCGCTGCCTGCCGCGAGCCGCGGCGTAACGCGCTACATGATGCGCTACATCGAGCGCCGGTCGAGCATCGCGCGGGCGATGGTTCCCGCATCGACATATTCGAGCTCGCCGCCCACCGGCACGCCGCGCGCGAGGCGCGTGACGGAAAGGCCGCGCGATTTGAGCGTCTGGCCGAGATAGTGCGCCGTCGCTTCGCCTTCGTTCGTGAAGTTGGTTGCGAGCACGACTTCCTTGACGACGCCGTCGGAAGCGCGCTTCACGAGTCGGTCGAAGTGAATCTCCTTCGGACCGATGCCGTCGAGCGGGCTCAGATGCCCCATCAGCACGAAATAGAGGCCGCGATACGTCATGGTCTGTTCGAGCATGATCTGGTCGGCCGGCGTTTCGACGACGCACAGCAGCGTCGGGTCGCGTTCCTCGTCCAGACAGGTTTCGCATACCTGCGCTTCGGTGAACGTGTTGCACTTTTCGCAGTGCTGCACGTTTTCGGTCGCGAACAGCAGCGCCTTGCCGAGCTTTTCAGCGGCGTCGCGGTCGTGCTGCATGAGGTGATAAGCCATGCGCTGCGCCGACTTGGGCCCGACGCCGGGCAGCGCGCGCAGCGCCTCGACGAGCGCGGCGAGTGCGGAAGGTTGTTTCATGCGGATTCAGCGCGGCGAAGTTGCGAAACTCGGTTGTACTGCTCGGTTGCGAGGGAAGTTGCCGGAATCGGGTCAAGCGCCTGGATCGCGTATGCGACTCAGGGGACGTGACGAATGACCTTGCCGGCGCGCAGCGTCGTCGCGCCGGAAAGGTCATCAGGTCATTACCGCAGCATGCCGGAAAACGCCGCGGCGTGTTCGACACGGCGCGGCACGGCGAGACACGGTGCCGGCGCGGCATCAAAACCGGCGGGCGCGCTTCGCGAAACACGCGAAACGCAATGTCCACGCAATATCCAGGCAACACCCGCGCGCCGCCCGGCGGCAACGCCGCGCCCGACCGGCGCGGCGCAAGCCGGCATCAGAACGGCATCTTGAAGCCCGGCGGGATCGGCAGACCGGCCGTCATGCCGCTCATCTTTTCCTGCGAGGTGGCTTCGGCCTTGCGCACGGCGTCGTTGAACGCGGCGGCGACGAGGTCTTCGAGCATGTCCTTGTCGTCGGCGAGCAGGCTCGGGTCGATCGACACGCGACGCACGTCGTTACGGCACGTCATCGTCACCTTGACGAGACCGGCGCCCGCCTCGCCCTCGACTTCGATCTGGGCAAGCTGCTCCTGCATCTTCTTCATGTTTTCCTGCATCTGCTGGGCTTGCTTCATGAGCCCGGCGATCTGGCCTTTCAACATAGTCACTGCTCCTTCTGGATCATGGGTGTTCGAATCGGCGCGGATCGAGCCAGGGCGGTTGTCCTGCCCGATCCACGCGACACAAAATCAATCGGTAAAAATCAATCGGTAAAAATCAGTCGGCCAACAGCAAGCGGCCAAAATAATGAATGAGCCTGATCAATGGGCGGCCTGCGCGGCGCCGCCCGCGGCAGCGTCGGGCGCGACCGGCCGGATCGACCCCTGGACGATGCTCGCGCCGAAGTCGCGAATCAGTTGCTGCACGAAAGGATCGGCGCTGATTTCGCGCTCCGCCTCGCGCTGACGCTGCGCGCGCTCAGCGGCGTCGAGTGCGGCGGCGGTGCGGCGCGCCGGCCCCACTTCGACGCTCACTTCCACCGTCTTGCCGAGCCGCTCCGCGAGCGCCGTCTTGAGCCTCGCGACCTGCGCGGCTTCCGCGTATTGCGGCACCGGCACGCTGAGCTTGAGCAGCGTGCCGTCGAGCGCCGTCAATTCGCTGTTGAACGCGAGTTGATACGAAATGCCCTTGAGCGAAAGCGTGGCGGCGAGCGCGGGCCAGTCGCCCGCGAAGCCGATCGCGTCGAGCGCAATGCCAGGCGGCAGCTTGCTGACGTCGACGACCACTGGCGCGGGCGCCGCCGCGCGCGGCGCGGACGGCTCGTTGTCGTAGGCCGGCACGAAGCCTTCGTCGGGCGACGAAAAATACGCGTCGTCGGCGCTGAGCGGCACGTAGTCGTCGGGCGGAATGTCGTCCCACGGCGGCGCGCCGTCGGCCTGCGGATTCGATTGCGCATTGCCGTTGCGCGCCGGCTGACGCGCCTGCGCTTCCTGCGCGGCGGCGGCGCGGCGAGCAGGATCGGGCGTGGGCACTTTCACTTCCTTGCGCGGCGCGGCGGGCTTGGGCGCGGGCGCATCGGATGCCGAAGCGGCCGGCGCCGCGCCGCGTGCGGACGACACGCGCAAGCCCTTGCTGCGCAACACGTCGAGCGCGGCGCTCGCACCGCCACGCGTGAACGAAGCCGTAGCCGGTTCTTCGCGCGAGTCGGGTTGTGAGTCGGGTTGAGCTTCGGCTTGAGCTTCGACCGATGCTTCGGGCGCGGCCTGCGCGGCGCCCTGCTCTTTCGGTTCGCCCGCAGCGCCTTGCCCTATTTCTCGCGCCACGTTTTGCACCGCTTCTTGCACGGTTTCCGGCGCAGGTTCAGCCGCAGCGGCCTGCTCGCCAGTTTCGGCCTCCGGCGTAACGGCAGCAGGCGCGGCTTCGGCCTTCGCTTCGGGCGCGCTCGCTGCCGCGGCGGCATCGCCCTCGTCTTCCCAAGGCGGCACGGCACGCGCTTCCGTTTTCGTTTCGACGACGACCGCGACCGGTTCGGGCGCGACTTCCACGCTTATATCGCGCGCGGCAACGGCTTCGACCGGTTCGACCGCCTTCGGCGCCACCGCAGGCACCGCGCTTTCGACACGCACCGGTGCAAGCTGAACCGCCGTTTCGGCTTTCGGCGGCACGGCGCGAACGGGCGCCGCCGCATGGCTAGCCGCCGGGCTCGCCGCGCGCGCGCCCGCCGGGGCCGGCGCGGGTCTCGACGCAGGCGCACTACCCGCACCACCCGCGCTCGCGGCAGGCTCGAACGCGAGCATGCGCAGCAACGTCATCGTGAAGCCGGCGTACTCGTCGGGCGCGAGACCCAGTTCGCTGCGCCCGAGCGTCGCGATCTGATAGAAGAGTTGGACTTGCTCGGGGCTCAACGCCTCGGCGAAACGGCGAATGTCGTCGGCTTCGGGCCATTCGTCGAGCACGGACGAAGGCGCGAACTGCGCCCAGCCGATGCGATGAAAGAGACTCGCGAGATCCTGCAACGCCGTGGAAAACGAGAGGCTGCGCAACGCCATTTCGTCGGCGATCGCGAGCACGTCCGCGCCATCGCCGGTCACGAGCGCGTCGATCAGGCGAATCAGATAACTCTGGTCGAGCGCGCCCAGCATGCCGCGCACCGCTTCTTCCGTCACCTGGTTGGCCGAATAGGCGATCGCCTGATCGGTGAGCGAAAGCGCGTCGCGCATCGAGCCGTCGGCGGCGCGCGCAAGCAGACGCAGCGCCTGCGGCTCGAATTCGACTTTTTCCTCGCCCAGAATATGCGTGAGGTGCTCGACGATATTGCCCGCCGGCATCTGCTTCAGATTGAACTGGAGACAGCGCGACAGCACCGTGACCGGAATCTTTTGCGGGTCGGTGGTCGCGAGAATGAACTTCACGTGCGGCGGCGGCTCTTCCAGCGTCTTCAGCATGGCGTTGAAGGCGTGGTTGGTGAGCATATGCACTTCGTCGATCATATAGACCTTGAAGCGCGCATCCACCGGCGCGTACACGGCGCGCTCGAGCAGCGCCGCCATTTCGTCCACGCCGCGATTGCTCGCCGCGTCCATTTCCACATAGTCGACGAAACGCCCTTCGTCGATTTCCCGGCACGCGCGACAAACGCCGCACGGCTTCGACGTCACGCCGGTCTCGCAATTGAGCGCCTTGGCGAAGATGCGCGACAGCGTCGTCTTGCCCACGCCGCGCGTGCCCGTGAAGAGATACGCGTGATGCAGGCGGCCACCGTCGAGTGCATGCGTGAGCGCGCGCACCACGTGCTCCTGTCCGACGAGCGAAGCGAAATCCTTCGGTCGCCATTTGCGTGCGAGAACTTGATAGGTCATCTGGAAATTGTATCAGCAACGCCCGCGCGTTCCGATGAATCGAAAAGCGTCAAACGCCCGCCGCGCGGCGCTCGCACCCTGGCCCGCACCGGCGCTTCACCGCACGCTTTGCGTACGCGGCGTGCGGCGCAATCGCTTTGGCGCGGCGCGGGCTTCGCGAAGCGCGCGATGCGCTTCCCGTGCCGCCCGCGAAACAGGCGCGCGCGAATTCCGCCCTGCGCTTTCGCACGGCGCGAACCAGCAATATGGGGAGAAAAACAGAAAGGAAAAGCGCGGAAAAAAGGAAGGTGACGAGCCTGACCCTCGGCACTGGTGGAAAACGGCTGTGGCTGCTTCGTTCCCGACCTGACCAGGTTGACCGCCCCTCCATGCGAGGAGGCCCGTCACGAAACATTCTACCATCGGTCGCGCCGCAATGCGACTGCTGCGGCGCAAAAACCCACGAGCGCCGCCGCAACGCTTGAACGCTTGAATGTTCGCGCATCGCATCGCGCGTCGAATCCCTCGGCCCACTCTTGCAACCTGGCGCGGCGTCTCCAGATAGCGATCAAACCCGCAGGAATCCGCGCGTAAAGTTCGTTGCGAAACGCGTCGACATGCCCTGTCAGTGTGGCTTTGCAGACGGAAACCCTGCTCGGAGTCCGGCTACTATCGCCACCGGCAGCACATAGCGATTTAGGCTACACTGGCGTCGGCTATCCGGTGGACGGCGCGCTGAACGGCGTGCCGCAAGCCGCGTGTCGCTTGCCGTATCGCTGCCTTTTTGTGGGCGCATCGTGGGCGCATCCGGCGTCACCCGGATTCGATGGCAGTCAGTCGGGTTCGGGGTTCGATCTCGCCGGGGTCAGGCGGCTTTGGCGGTCCCGGATGGATTTTCAGTTTTGGTGTATCGTGGCGAGCACTTTAGTCAGCCTCGAATCGAAGAGGTATTCATACAATGAGCGAACAAATCAAGCATATCAGCGACGCATCGTTCGAACAGGACGTCGTGAAATCCGACAAGCCCGTGCTGCTGGACTTCTGGGCCGAGTGGTGCGGCCCGTGCAAAATGATCGCGCCGATTCTCGATGAAGTCGCGAAAGACTACGGCGATCGCCTGCAAATCGCGAAGATCAACGTCGACGAACACCAGTCGACCCCGGTGAAGTTCGGCGTGCGCGGCATCCCCACGCTGATCCTCTTCAAGAACGGCGCCGTCGCGGCGCAAAAGGTCGGCGCACTTTCGAAGTCGCAGCTCACCGCGTTCCTGGACAGCCACCTGTAAATCGACGCCGCGCGGTCTGCCTTCCCGACCGCGCCGCCCGAGCAACGCCAAACCGGCGCGAGCGCTTCGGGCGCGATCGAATGTGCGTGTTGTCCCACGACAACACGCATAGACAAAAACACGTTTAAACTTGCTGCCGCGCTAGACCGACGGTTCCTGGCGTGTGCTATGCTAGAATTCATAAAGCGTCTACCCGGCGCAATATAAAGTTTCCAGCAGCGTTTCAAAGCAAAGCTTCAAGCAAAAGTCCTTGAGCGGTTCCGCTCACTTCTTTTCCCCCTTCTTTTCGTCGCACTCCTCCCCGACGGGTTCTCCGTATGCATCTTTCCGAGCTTAAGTCTCTGCACGTGTCCGAATTGATCGAGATGGCCAACGGCCTCGAGATCGAAAATGCGAACCGCCTGCGCAAGCAGGAATTGATGTTCGCCATTCTTAAAAAGCGCGCCAAGACGGGCGAAACGATTTTCGGCGACGGCACGCTCGAAGTGCTGCCGGACGGCTTCGGCTTCCTGCGCTCGCCGGAAACGTCGTATCTCGCCAGCACGGACGACATCTACATCAGCCCGTCGCAGATCCGCCGCTTCAACCTGCATACCGGCGACACGATCGAAGGCGAAGTGCGCACGCCCAAGGACGGCGAACGCTATTTCGCGCTCGTGAAGGTGGACAAGGTCAACGGCCAGCCGCCCGAAGCCTCGAAGCACAAGATCATGTTCGAGAATCTCACGCCGCTGCACCCGAACAAGGTGCTGCTGCTCGAGCGTGAGATGCGCGGCGAAGAAAACGTCACGGGCCGCATCATCGACATGATCGCGCCTATCGGCAAGGGTCAGCGCGGCCTGCTGGTCGCCTCGCCCAAGTCCGGCAAGACCGTGATGCTTCAGCACATCGCGCATGCGATCAAGCAAAACCACCCGGATGTCGTGCTGTTCGTCTTGCTGATTGACGAGCGCCCCGAAGAAGTGACGGAAATGCAGCGTTCGGTCGCGGGCGAAGTGATCGCTTCCACGTTCGACGAACCGGCCGCGCGTCACGTCCAGGTCGCCGAAATGGTGATCGAAAAGGCCAAACGCCTTGTCGAAATGAAGCACGACGTCGTGATTCTGCTCGACTCCATCACGCGTCTCGCGCGCGCCTACAACACGGTCGTGCCCGCTTCGGGCAAGGTGCTCACGGGCGGTGTGGACGCCAACGCGCTGCAACGTCCGAAGCGCTTCTTCGGCGCCGCGCGCAATATCGAGGAAGGCGGTTCGCTCACGATCATCGGCACGGCGCTGATCGAAACCGGCAGCCGCATGGACGACGTGATCTACGAAGAGTTCAAGGGCACGGGCAACATGGAAGTGCATCTCGAGCGCCGTCTCGCCGAAAAGCGCGTCTATCCGTCGATCAACCTGAACAAGTCGGGCACGCGCCGCGAAGAACTGCTCATCAAGCCCGACATCCTGCAAAAGATCTGGGTGCTGCGCAAGTTCATCCACGACATGGACGAAGTCGAAGCCATGGAATTCCTGCTCGACAAGATCCGTCAGACGAAGAACAACTCCGAGTTCTTCGACATGATGCGCCGCGGCGGCTAAACGCCTCGCACCCTCGCAAACGCCCGCAATCGCGGGCGTTTTTCATTTCTCGCATGAAACCGTTGCGCCTCCAAACCTGTACGTGAACGTTCACGTTGATCTATACTTCGCGACACGCCTCCTCATGGTTGTTCAGCCGAAACAGCAAAAACGAGTTCGCGATGCCCAAGGATTCCCCCGCCCTGCTTACGGTGCGCGACGCCGCCGAGCGTCTCAATGTCACGCCGCGCACGCTCAAGTATTACGAGGAGCGCGGCCTCGTGCGGCCGTCGCGCAGCGAGGGCCGTTACCGCCTGTACGACGAGCAGGATCTCGAACAGTTTTCGCGCATCCTGCGGCTGCGCGCGCTCGGTTTCTCGCTGCACGGCATCACCGAAATGCTCAAGCGGCCGCTAGAACAACTCGGAGACGGGAGACGGCGTTATTCGCTGGAGTCGCTTCGGCAGATCGCGGAGGCGCTCGAGCAGCAGGTGGAAACGCTCGATGCGCGCATTGCCGCCGTGCGTCGCGAGTTGAAGGAAGTGCAAAGCGTGCGCACCGAGCTGGCCGAGGATCTCGATTATTTGCGGCGGCGCCTCGCGGGCGAGCCTTCGGACCAGTTGCTCGAGCAGCGGCTCACGGCTACGCGCAAGCGGCGCGCGAAAACTGGCGCGAAGCCGGCCATCGTCGACGAGAACAACGCAGACGAGAACGACGGCGGCGAAAACGCATGAATCCCGTTGCGCGAGAGCCGGTCTTCAGCGCGGCGCGGCTGCGCGGCGACTTTTTCCCGTGGGTGCTGGCGCTCGCGACCGGCCTCGATTACTACGACAACGCGATCTTTTCGTTCTTCACGAGCTATATCGCAGGCGGCGTCAATGCGTCGCCGGACGAACTCGTGTGGTCGTCGAGCGCTTATGCCGTGTGCGCGGTGCTCGGCATTCTTCAGCAGCAATGGTGGGTGGAACGCCTCGGCTACCGGCGTTACGTGGGCGCGTCGCTGCTGCTTTATTCCGTGGGCGCGATCGCGGCGGCGCTTTGCGAATCGTCAATCGAACTCGCGTTCGCGCGCGGCTTTCAGGGTTATTTCATCGGCCCGATGATGGGCACGTGCCGCATTCTCATCCAGATCTGCTTCACGCCCCGGGAGCGCCCGGTCGCCACGCGCGCGTTTCTCATTCTGATCGTGCTGTCGAGCGCACTCGCACCGCTCGTGGGCGGCTGGCTCGTCGCGCACTTCGGCTGGCGCGCGCTGTTTGCGTTTTCCGCGCCCGCAGGCGTGCTTTACGCCGCGCTCGCCCTGCTGGCGTTGCCCAATTCCGGCAGCGTGCTGCCCGAGGAGCGCGGCGAAGCGCACTTCTGGCCGTACATCCTGTTCGCGTGCGCGCAAGGCGCGTTGCAGATCTCCATGCAGCAGGTTCGCTTCGAACTTTTCAGCACCTCGCCGCTCATCATCGCGCTTACGCTCGCCGGCATTGCCGCGCTGGGCTGGTTCGGCTGGCACCAATGGCATCACCCGAAGCCGCTCATGCGGCTGCACGCGCTGCGCGAGAAGCCGTTTCGCGTCGGCTTGCTGCTCTACATGACCTATTACTATTTGAGCACGGCGCTCAGCTACCTCGTATCGCGGCTGCTCGAAGGCGGCTTCAACTATCCCGTCGAAAACGCGGGGCGCCTCACGGGCATCACTTCGCTGATTTCCGCCGGCGCCCTGTTCTTCTATTTCCGTTACGCCGCGCGGATCGCGCACAAGAAGTGGATCATCGTGCCCGGCTTCGCGCTCGCGGCATTCATCTCGTTCTGGATGACGCGGCTTTCGCCGGACGCGAGCGAGTCGTGGCTGATCGCGCCGCTGTTGCTGCGCGGCCTGTTGCTGCTGTTCATCGTGCTGCCCGTCGCGAACCTTACGTTCCGGATTTTCGCGATCGAGGAATTCACGCACGGTTATCGCTTGAAAAACATCGTCCGTCAGTTGACGATATCGTTCGCGACGGCAACGCTTATCATCGTCGAGCAGCATCGCCTCGCCTTGCATCAGACGCGTCTCGCCGAATTCACGAATCCGTTCAACCCGGTGTTTCAGAATACGTTCGCGACGCTTTCGCGCGCGTTCGAGGCGCTGGGCCGCTCGCCGGGCGAAGCGCACGGTCTCGCGCTCGCGCAGGTGAGCCGCATGGTCACGCAGCAGGCCAGCTTCCTGAGTTCGCTCGACGGGTTTTATTTTCTGATCGGCGTCGCCGTATGCGGCGGCTTGTTCGCCGCCTGGCAAAAACAGATCGACTGAACGCTTTATCACCGTATTCGATGCTTTCGAAACTTTCGCACTGGTTCGATTCGCGCCGCCGCGACAAGGCGCTGCGCGACTACGCCATCGACGACGCGCTCTGGCAGGCCACGCTCGACGGCTTGCCCTTTCTCGCCCATCTCGACGCCGCCGATCTCGCGCGCCTGCGCGAACTCACGAGCCTTTTCATCGCGCAAAAGGAATTTTCGACGGCGCACGAACTCGAGTTGACCGACCGCATGACCGTGGCGATCGCGGCGCAAGCCTCCTTGCCCGTGCTCAATCTTTCGCTCGATCTCTACAAGGGTTGGGTGGGCGTGATCGTCTATCCGGGCGAATTCGTGATTCGCAAGACCGTCGAGGACGAGGACGGCGTGGTGCACGAAGTCGAACACGACGCGAGCGGCGAGGCGTGGGAAGGCGGCCCGGTCGTTCTTTCGTGGGAAGACGCCCAGATGACCGACGGCGGCGACGCCTACAACGTCGTGATCCACGAATTCGCGCACAAGATCGACATGCTCAACGGCGAAGCGGACGGCAATCCGCCCCTTTTTCGCCGCTGGCACGCGCCGCTCGACGCGCAAAGCTGGGCCGACGTGTTCGACAACGCCTACGACCAGTTCTGCGCCAAGGTCGACGCCGTGCCCGAGCGCCGCTGGGCGCGCTTCGAGCGCGAATCGCTGATCGATCCCTATGCGGCAGACCACCCTTCCGAGTTCTTCGCCGTGTGCAGCGAGGCGCTGTTCGTCAAGCCGAAGGCGTTCGAAGCCGAATATCCCGAGCTTTACCGGCTGCTCGCGCGCTATTACCGCCAGGACCCGGCGCGCGTGGGCGCGCTGGCCGCCCGCACGGCCTGACGCCCCCGCGCGCGGCCTGCAAAAAATCGCCAACCAGATGATTTTCTGGCATAATCGCCGTTTTTCGACCTTGGGCAAGTGGCTCGCGCCAATCGGATAAATCGAGGAAAAGCGCTTCAGGCTGCATTGGGCAGCGGAGGCTCGCGAGTTGGCTACCGTCAGATTTAAGGAAAGACCATGAAAGAAGGCATTCACCCGAATTACCGCGAAGTCCTGTTCATCGACGTGTCGAACGACTTCCGCTTCGTGACCCGCTCGACGATCCAGACGCGCGAAACCGCCGAATTCAACGGCAAGACCTACCCGCTCGCGAAGATCGAAGTGTCGTCGGAATCGCATCCGTTCTACACGGGCACGCAAAAGATCATGGACACGGCCGGCCGTGTCGAGAAGTTCAACAAGAAGTTCGGCGCACGCGCCTCGGGCAAGGCTGGCAAGTAAGCTTTCGCCGCGCCGGCTCGAACGCCGGTCCCGCAAGAAAAAGGGCAGCGTACGCTGCCCTTTTTTGTTGCGCGCAGCGGTCGCGCCGGCAAGTTTCCGTCAGGTAAGGAAATGACCTGACCGTGCGTCATATGACGCCTGACAGGCGGCCCGGCTAAAATGCCGGATTGCGCCGCGCACGCCTGCTGCACCGCCTCGCTCATCCGTTTCCTACGCATTGCATGAAGCCAGCCATTCGACTGACCGCCTCCGCCACCAGCGCCCTGCCGCGCTGGCTGCTGCTGACCATCTGCATCGTTTTCGCCGCGTTCGGCCTGTTTGGCCGCGACCCGTGGAAAAACGAGGACGCAGCGGGCTTCGGCGTCATGTGGACGATGGCGGGCGGCACCTCGCACGACTGGCTGCTGCCGAATCTCGTCGGCAAATACGTGACCGAGAACGGGCCGCTCGGCTACTGGCTCGGCGCGATCTGCATTCGCGTGTTCGCGCCCTGGGTCGACGCGAGCAATGCATCGCGCATCGCCACGGGCGTGCTGTTCTGCCTCGCCTGCGCGTTCGTCTGGTACAGCGCGTATCTGCTCGGCCGCCGCGCCGAGGTACAGCCGTTCAAATACGCGTTCGGCGGCGAACCCGAGCCGCGCGATTACGGCCGCACGCTCGCCGACGGCGCCCTGCTCATTCTGCTTGCCTGCTTCGGGCTCGCCGAGCGCGGTCACGAAACCACGCCGCAGCTCATGCAGTTCGTCGGCATCGCGATGCTCGTGTACGGCCTCGTGCGCGCCATCGACAAACCGATCCAGGGCGCGCTCTGGTGGGGCCTCGCGCTCGGCATCGTGATGCTCGCGGCGGGGCCGGTGCTGGTGGGCGCGCTGCTCGTCGGCACGCTCGCCATGCTGGCCGTCGCCCCCGAAACACGGTCGCGCTGGCTGCTCGTCGCGGGATTGCCGGTCGCGCTCGTCGTCTCGCTGTCGTGGCCGCTGATCGCGCTGCACCTCTATCCCGACGACGCCGTGTGGTTCCTCAACCAGTGGGCGCGCTCGAACGTCAACGCATTCGCGGGACCGCCCGGCAACGTGCTGCGCTATGCCGCGAAAAACCTGCCGCTGTTCACCTGGCCCGCGTGGCCGCTCGCGATCTGGGCGTGGGTGAGCTGGGCCGGGCTGCGCCGCAAGCCGCATATCGCCATTCCGCTTTCGGTAATCGTGCCGCTGCTGATCCTCGTGATCGTGCAAAGCCACGAAACCAATCGCCTCTTCATGCTCGTGCTGCCCGCGCTCACCGTGCTCGCTACCTTCGCGCTGCCCACGCTCAAGCGCGGCGCGATCAACGCGATCGACTGGTTCGCCGTGCTGAGCTTCACGATTCTCGGCACTTTCGTGTGGCTCGTGTGGCTCGCGGGCATGACCGGTTTTCCGGCGCCGCTCGCGCGCAATCTCGCGCGCCTCGCACCCGGCTTCGTGCCGCAGTTCAAGATTCTCTCGTTCGTGTGCGCGGTGGCCGTGACGCTCTGCTGGATCGCGCTCGCGCAATGGCGCGTGGCGCGCCACCCGAAGGTGTTGTGGCGCAGCGTCGTGCTGTCGAGCGGCGGCACCACGCTGATGTGGGTGCTGCTCATGACGCTGTGGCTGCCGGTCGTGAACTACAGCCGTACCTACAAGGACGTCGCGCAGCAGATCGCCGCGCATCTGCCGGCCGATTACCAATGCATCTCGCCGGTGCGCCTCGGCGACGCGCAGATCGCCACCTTCGCCTACTTCGGCAAGATGCATTTCTCGTTCGACGAAGACTGCGACGTGATCCTGCGCCAGGACACGCAAGACTTCGGCGAGCCGAGTTCGATGTCGAACTTCGTCTGGAAGCTCGTTTGGGAAGGCCGCCGCGCGGCCGACCGCGACGAACGCTTCCGCCTCTACGTGCGCATCGACCGTCCGCAGCCGCCGCTCAAGAAGCGCATCTGGCGCAAGCGCCCCGACTGAGGCCGCGGTGACGACCACTTTCCCCGGCGACGTCCGGCGCATCGCCGGCCTCGCATGGCCCGTGCTGATCGGCCAGCTCGCGATCATCGCGTTCGGCGTGATCGACACGGCCATGGTGGGCCGCTACTCCGCGCTCGATCTCGCGGCGCTCGGGCTCGGCTCGTCGATTTACATCTCCGTTTATATCGGGCTGACGGGTATTCTCACGGCGCTGCAACCGGTGGCCGCGCAGCTCTTCGGCGCGCGGAAAGACGCGGAAATCGGCCTCGAAGTGCGCCAGGCGTTCTGGCTCGCGCTCGTGCTGACCGCGATCGGCGTGGCGATCCTGTACTTTCCCGGCCCGCTGCTCGATCTGGCGCGTGCGCCCGAGGCGCTGCGCGAGCGCACCATCGGCTATTTGCGCTTACTGTCGTTCGGGCTGCCCGCGAGCCTCGTGTTTCGTATCTATAGCTCGCTGGCGAACGCCGTGGGGCGGCCGCGGCTTGTCATGGTGCTGCAAGTCGGCGCGCTCGTCGTGAAGGTGCCGCTCAACCTGTGGCTCATTTTCGGCGGACTGGGCCTGCCCGCGCTGGGCGGCCCCGGCTGCGCGCTTGCGAGCACGGCGATCAACTGGGTGCTCGCGCTCTGCGCCGTCGTCGCGCTCACGCGCGTGGACGTGTTCGCGCCGTTCGAAATCTTCAAGCACTTCTGCTGGCCCGAATGGAAGCGTCAGGCGGAACTGCTCAAGCTCGGCATTCCGATGGGGTTGTCGTATCTGATCGAAGTAACGTCCTACACTTTCATGGCGATCTTCATCGCGCGGCTCGGCACCACGACACTCGCCGGACACCAGATCGCCGGCAATCTGGGCGCGGTGCTTTACATGACGCCGCTTTCGATCGGCGTGGCCACTTCGACGCTGGTCGCGCAGGCGCTGGGCGGCAATCGCCCCGACGAGGCGCGCACGCTCGCGCGTCACGGCGTGATGACGGCGGTGGCCATTGCATGCTGTTATGGCGCGATCGTGTTCGTGCTGCGGCCCGTCATCATCGGCGGCTACACGCCGGACCCGGCCGTGGCATTGGCGGCCATGCCGCTCGTGGCCATCGTCACGCTGTATCACGTATTCGACGCCTTGCAGATCACGACGGCATTCGCGCTGCGCGCGTACAAGGTCGCCGTGGTGCCGACCGTGATCTATGCCATCGCGCTGTGGGGCGTCGGGCTGGGCGGCGGCTACGCGCTCGGCTTCGACGTGACCGGCACGCTGCCCGCGTGGGCAACCGGCGCGCGCGGATTCTGGATCGCGAATCTGACCAGTCTGATGCTCGCGGGCGCGGGCTTGCTGATGTATTTGTCGCGTGTGAGCACGCGATATCTGCGGGCTGCATGAGTCGCGGCGGCATTCGGATCGGCATTCGAATATTTCGCGGCGACTTCCCGGGAATTCGCGCTCTCGGGAAAATATCGGCTTCCGCAGCGATCTCTACTATCGGCTGAGCGGCGCGGTGCTGACGCTGCCGCCGCTGCGCGAGCGCCACGCTCATCGACGCCGTATTCGCCGAGCAAGCGCAGGCAGCCGGCCGCCCGCTCGCGCTCGACCGCGCCCTTGCCGCACATCTCGCCGCGCCCTCGCCGTGTTCGGTTGGCCCGGCAACCTGCGCCAGTTGCGCAACGCCCGGCGCTACGCCTGCGCCATGTGCGATACGGCGCGGTTCGAGGCGTGTCATTTGAGCGCGGATCTGGCCATGCGTCTGCCCGACGGCGCTCGCGCCTGCGCCTACGGCTGCTCGCCGCGCATCGCCGGCGTCCGAACGAAGCCGCACAGGCGTCCGGCATCCCGCGCGCGACGCCGTACCGGCGCGTCGCGAGGTTCGGCATCGTCGGCCCGCCTCTGCGTTGATCGACGCGCGCCGCGCGCGCCGCCCACGCCGTTCAAACGCACAAAAGTATTAAACATTGTGCGATGCGATTGTCTTGCCACGCATCGACCGGTATAAATCGAGCGCTTCCCGTTCACGGACGCGCCAACTGTCCTATTCTTGTACCGCAGCACCATTCGACTGGATGGGTCGTCCGTTCCGGCTAACCGAATTGCCCTCAATGGAGTGATTGCCATGCTCAAGAAGCTGCTGTTGCTGTTCCTTGCCGTGGGTTTCTCGCTGTCCGCCGCGCTCGCGCAGGCCGTCGAAGTGAATACCGCCGACGAAACCGCGCTCGAATCCGTCAAGGGCATCGGACCGGTGCATGCCAAGGCGATCATCGACGAACGCGCGAAAAACGGCCCGTTCAAGGACGCCGACGATCTCGCCACGCGCGTGAAGGGCATCGGCCCGAAGTCGGTGCAGAATCTCGAAGCGGCCGGGCTCACGATCAACGGTTCGTCGGCGCCGCCCGCCGCCAAGCCCGCCGCATCGGCCACGAAGTCGATGAAGAGCGCCGCGCCCGCGGCCACGACGCCGAACCCGACCATGGCGCAGACGCAACCGGCGGCCACGCCCGCAGCCACGCCGCAAGCCGCTTCGGACGCAACCACCGGCAAGTCGAAGCGCAAGAGCAAGAAAGACAAGGCCGCCGAGGCCGCCAGCGCGCCGCCCGCCGCCTCGGCCGCCGCAGCAGCCGCGCCGGCCTCCGACACGAAAGCGAAGAAGCCCAAAAAGTCGAAGAAGAGCAAGGCCGCGTCCGACGCGGCCGCATCCGGCGCCTGAGCATCGGCACCGTCCGGCGCGCGGGCATGGCGCCGGCCTCGAATCCGCGGCGCAGCCCGACAAGGCGGGCGCGCCATCCAGCTACCGGCCGCGTCGCCCGGCGCGGCCATCATCCAGAGAGATCGTCATGAGTCTGCTAGATACCCTCGGTTCCCTGCTCGGCTCGCAGTCGCAGCAACAAGGCGGCGGCCAGGCCGCACTGATCGCCACCGCGCTCGAGTTCGTCAACAACCAGCCCGGCGGCCTGAACGGCCTGATCCAGAAGTTCCAGCAAGGCGGCCTCGGCGACGTCGTGCAGTCGTGGGTCGGCAACGGCGCGAATCAGGCGGTTTCCTCCGAGCAGATTCACAGCGTGCTCGGTTCGGACGTCGTCTCGGGTCTCGCGCAAAAGATCGGCTTGCAGCCCGACCAGGTGGGCGGCCTGCTCGCCCAGGTGCTGCCGCATGTCGTCAACGCGGGCACGCCCAACGGCGAGGTGCCGCAAGGCGGCCAGATCAATGCCGAAAGCGTGCTCGGCACGCTCGGCGGCCTCGCTTCGCTGCTGGGCGGCAATAAACAGGCATAAGCGCGCCGCGACGGTTCGCGCCGAATAAAAAAAGGGCAACGGATCACTCCGTTGCCCTTTTTGCTTGTCGCGCCGCTCACACGGCGGACTCAGCGCACCGCGCGCTTAATGCACGACGCGTTCGAACACGAACTTGCCGTCGTGGACGTCGACCGGAATCACGTCCTTCGGTCCGAACTTGCCCGCGAGAATCAGCTTGGCGACCGGATTCTCGATCTGCTGCTGGATCGCGCGCTTGAGCGGCCGCGCGCCGAACAGCGGGTCGTAGCCGACCTTGCCGA
Source organism: Paraburkholderia sp. J41 (assembly GCF_905220235.1). NCBI lineage: Bacteria > Pseudomonadati > Pseudomonadota > Betaproteobacteria > Burkholderiales > Burkholderiaceae > Paraburkholderia > Paraburkholderia sp. J41. Next base: position 31,954 of record NZ_CAJMZE010000015.1, read on the forward strand.
TCTGCTCCAGCGCTTCGTCCGACACCACGAGTTCCATGTCGAGCTTCGCGAGGCGTTCCCGCACGCGCTGCAACTGGATCTTCGCGATCGATTCGATGTTCGAGCGATCGAGCGCATGGAACACCACGACTTCGTCGATCCGGTTCAGGAACTCGGGGCGGAACTGCTGCTTCACCTCGTTCCACACGGCGTCCTTCACCGCTTCCTGCGGCTCGCCCGCCATCGCCTGGATCAGATGCGAACCGAGATTCGACGTCATCACGATCACCGTGTTCTTGAAGTCGACAGTGCGGCCCTGGCCATCGGTCATGCGGCCGTCGTCGAGCACTTGCAGCAGCACGTTGAACACGTCCGGGTGCGCCTTCTCGATTTCGTCGAGCAGGATCACGCTATACGGCTTGCGGCGCACGGCTTCGGTCAGATAACCGCCCTCCTCGTAGCCCACATAACCCGGCGGCGCGCCGATCAAGCGCGCAACGCTGTGCTTCTCCATGAACTCGCTCATGTCGATACGGATCAGATGCTCCTCCGAATCGAACAGGAAGCCCGCCAGCGCCTTGCACAGCTCGGTCTTGCCCACGCCCGTCGGCCCGAGGAACAGGAACGAGCCGTACGGCTTGTTCGGGTCCGCGAGACCGGCGCGCGAGCGGCGGATCGCATCGGCCACCGCGTTGATCGCCTCGTCCTGGCCGACCACGCGCTCGTGCAGCTTCGCCTCGATCTGCAACAGCTTCTCGCGCTCGCCCTGCATCATGCGCGAGACCGGAATGCCGGTCGAACGCGAAACGACTTCCGCGATTTCCTCGGCGCCCACCTGCGTGCGCAGCAGACGGTGACGCGTCGGGCTGCTCTGCTCGGTGGCCTCGGCCTGCGCCACCTGCTTGAGTTGCGCCTCGAGTTGCGGCAGCTTGCCGTACTGCAATTCCGCGACCTTTTCGAGCTTGCCCTCGCGCTGGAACTTCGTGATCTCGGCGCGCACGCGGTCGATTTCTTCCTTGATCTGCGCGCTGCCCTGCACCGCGGCCTTCTCGGCGGTCCAGATTTCCTCGAGATCCTTGTATTCGAGGCTCAGGCGATCGATCTCTTCCTCGATCAGTTGCAGGCGCTTCTGCGAGGCTTCGTCCTTTTCCTTCTTGACGGCCTCGCGCTCGATCTTCAACTGGATCAGGCGGCGATCGAGCTTGTCCATCTCCTCCGGCTTGGAGTCGATTTCCATCTTGATCTTCGAAGCGGCCTCGTCGATCAGGTCGATGGCCTTGTCCGGCAAGAAGCGATCGGTGATATAGCGATGCGAAAGCTCCGCCGCCGCGACGATGGCCGGGTCGGTGATCTCCACGCCGTGATGCAGTTCGTACTTCTCCTGCAACCCGCGCAGGATCGCGATGGTCGCCTCCACCGACGGTTCTTCGACAAGCACCTTCTGGAAGCGGCGCTCGAGCGCGGCATCCTTCTCGATGTACTTGCGATATTCGTCGAGCGTGGTCGCGCCGATGCAATGCAGTTCGCCGCGCGAGAGCGCCGGCTTGAGCATGTTGCCCGCGTCGAGCGCGCCTTCGGCCTTGCCGGCGCCCACCATCGTGTGAATCTCGTCGATGAACACGATGGTCTGGCCTTCGTCCTTGGCGATGTCGTTGAGCACGGACTTCAGGCGCTCCTCGAACTCGCCGCGATACTTCGCGCCCGCGAGCAGCGCCGCCATGTCGAGCGAGAGCACGCGCTTGCCCTTGAGCGTTTCCGGCACCTCGCCGTTGACGATGCGCTGCGCGAGACCTTCGACGATGGCCGTTTTGCCCACGCCCGGCTCGCCGATCAGCACCGGATTGTTCTTGGTGCGGCGTTGCAGGATCTGGATCGAACGGCGGATTTCGTCGTCGCGGCCGATCACGGGATCGAGCTTGCCCGAACGCGCGCGCTCGGTCAGGTCGACGGTGTACTTCTTGAGCGCCTCGCGCTGGCTTTCGGCGTCCTGGCTGTGGACCTGCGCGCCGCCGCGCACCGCGACGATCGCCGCTTCGAGCGCCTTGCGCGTCAAGCCGTGCTGCCGCGCGAGCCGCCCCGCCTCGCCCTTGTCCTCCGACACCGCGAGCAGGAACATCTCGCTCGCGATATAGGTGTCGTTGAGCTTCTGCGCTTCACGGTCGGCCTGATTGAGCAGGCCCGTCAGCTCGCGGCCGATCTGCACGTTGCCGTCGGTGCCCTGCACCTGCGGCAAGCGGTTGATGGCGTCGTTGAGCGCGCTTTGCAGCGCCTGAACCTGCACGCCGGCGCGCGACATCAGCGAGCGCGCCGAGCCGTCCTGCTGCGCCACGAGGGCCGCCAGCAAGTGTACCGGTTCGATGTATTGATTATCGTGGCCGACGGCAAGGCTTTGCGCGTCGGCAATGGCTTCCTGGAACTTGGTGGTGAGTTTGTCGATTCTCATTTAAAACGAGACCTCCAGTTTTCTAGACTGTCACCAAATTTGAGGTGGGTCGCGCAAGTTTCAAGCGCACATGGCGTCATTTTTTCCGATTTTTGCGATCGCTGCGCGCAGCAGCGCTATCCGGCAGCGGCCAGGCGCGGTTTGCCGGAAAAATGGAAGAAGCGGAACGCCGAATAGAGGAACGCTGAAGCAGCACGCGCGGCGTTGCGCCGCGCCGTCAATGTTTGCGCGACGGCACGGTCGCCGCCTGCAAGCGCGGCAGGAAGCGCACAGGTGCAAGACCCAGCAGCCCCGTAAGCTCGTTTGCCGGTTGCGCGATTTCGCCGATCGTGTGCTGCTCGAGTTCGGCGATAAAGGCGTCGCGCGCGGCCGCGAGCGCATGCTTGAGCCGGCATTGCGGCTCGATGACGCAGTTGCGGCGCTCGCCGTTTTCGTCCGGGAAGCAGCCGACCAGCGCGAAATCGCTTTCGGTTTCGCGCACGACGGCCCCCACCGTCAACGCGAGCGACGCCTCGGCAAGCCGCAGGCCGCCGTTGCGCCCGCGGATCGTTTCGACCCAGCCAAGTTCGCCCAGGCGCTGCACGACCTTCATCAGATGGTTTTTCGAAACGCCATAGGCATCCGAGATTTCCTGGATCGTCGAAAGGCCGTCGCGGCGCAGCGCGAGATAGAGCATCACGCGCAGCGAATAATCGGTGTAATCGGTCAGTCTCATGGCTCAATCAGGTCGATGCCCAGCGCTGGCGCAATACGGAATCCATACGATAACATGTAGATGGCATGCAGGTTTTTCCAGGACTCGCTATCATGCTCGTGTCCATTGTGGGCACTGCGTGCCGGAAAGCGATCGCGCGCGGCGCTACGCCGCATCGCCGAGGCGCGTTTCGCGTCCGATCATCCTACACAGATGTCAGGCGCCTTGGCCCGGCCGCTTGGCCCGCCCGCTTGAGCCGCATTCAAAGACTGCATCCGAAGGCCACATCTAAAGGCCGCATTTCACGCTTTACGGGATTTGCCCGATGACACCCACCGAACGCCACGCCCATCCGACCGAAGATAACATTCGCGAGCTGGTCTATGCCTTCTACGATCGCGTTCGCGCCGACGCTGAACTTGGCCCGCTTTTCGACAGCAAGCTGGCCGGCCGCTGGGACGACCATTTACCGAAAATGTGCCGTTTCTGGTCGAGCATCGTGCTGGGCGCGAAGACGTATCGCGGCAATGTGCAGCAGGCGCATGATCCGGTGGCGGGCGTCGAGCCGCGGCATTTCAGCCGCTGGCTCTACCTGTTTCTCGGAACGGTAGAGGCCCGATTCGAGCCGGCGGCGGCCGTGCAGTTCATGGAACCCGCGCTGCGTATCGCCCAAAGTCTGCAACTGAGCCGTTTCGGCTGGGATTATCAGATTCCGGCCGAACAGCAGGCGATTCTCGATCGGGTCGCGCCGCGCCGTCATTCGGCCAAGCAAGGCCACGAACTGCCGACGCGCCCGACTGGCGAGCCGTTTCCGGCGCGAATCGTCGGCCGTTCGATGGAGGCGGACGAAGCCGGTCACGCGAACTGACCGTCAATATCTCCCCAAAACGGTCGAATTCGGCAGTTAGTTGCATTACGGTGACGCGCAACGCAAACCTCGCCCGCATCGCCGGGCACGTCCGCTAAAAAACGCCGTAACGTTCAGCTTTTCCGCACGTTGCCCGAAACGACGCCCCAGCGCGCCAACGCCGCGTCGTCGCTCTCGCGGGCGTCCACCCAGCGCGCGCCCGCTTCCGTCTCTTCCTTCTTCCAGAACGGCGCCTCGGTCTTGAGGTAGTCCATCACGAATTCGCACGATGCGAAGGCGTCGCCGCGATGCTTCGACGTCGTGGCCACGAGCACGATCTGGTCGAGCGGCGCGAGCTTGCCCACGCGGTGCACGATCAGCACTTCGATGCCGGGCCAGCGCTGCTGCGCCGCGCCCGCAATCGCTTCCAGCGCCTTCTCCGTCATGCCGGGGTAATGCTCGAGTTCGAGCGACGCCACGGTGCTGCCGTCGTTGAGATCGCGCACCGTGCCGACGAAGCACGCCACCGCGCCCACCGCCGGATTCCGCGCGCGCAGTTGCGCCACTTCGGTCGTGAGGTCGAAATCCCCGGTTTGCACGCGTACGGGCATGACAGCGCTCCTTGCTCAGCCGCCCGTCACGGGCGGAAAAAACGCGACTTCGCAGCCTTCGGTGATGCGCGTGCGCGGGTCCGTCATCACGTGATTGCAGGCCATGCGCAGCGCGCGCCCGTCGGCGAGCGTTTCCGCCCAGACGCCGCCGCGCGCGCGCAGCCAGCCGCGTACGTCGCCGACCGTGACGATGCCCTCGGGCAGCGTGACCGTTTCGTCCGCGACGCCCAGCGCCTCGCGCACGCTCGCAAAAAATTTGAGCTGGATTTTCATGAGTCGCGTGTCAGTACAGCAGTTCGGTGAACGGAATGAAGCGCACGGTTTCGCCGGCGCTGATCTGGTGATTCGGCGGATTGTCGATGATGCCGTCGCCCCAGACCGTCGACGTCAGCACCGCCGAACTCTGGTTCGAGAACAGATCGAGACCGCCTGCCGGATTCACGCGCGCGCGCAGGAACTCGTTGCGGCGATCGCTCTTGCTCTGCGTGAAATCCGCCCGCAGCGAAAGCGCGCGCGGACTCACGTGCGTCGCGCCCGCGAGACGCAGCAGGAACGGCCGAACGAACAGCAAGAACGTGACGAAACTCGACACCGGATTGCCCGGCAAGCCGATAAAAAACGCCTCATCCGGCGCCGCGCCTTCCTTCCCTGGCCGCCGCACCGCGCCGAACGCGAGCGGCTTGCCCGGCTTCATGGCGATCTGCCACATGGCGATGCGCCCCTCCGCTTCCACGGCCGGCTTCACATGATCTTCCTCGCCGACCGAAACGCCGCCCGAGGTCAGGATGAAATCGTGTTCGGCCGCCGCTTCGCGCAGCGTTGCGCGCGTCGCGTCGAGCTGGTCGGGCACGATGCCGTAGTCCGTCACTTCGCAGCCGAGGTTGCGCAGCAAGCCCGTGAGCGTGAAGCGATTCGAGTTGTAGATGGCGCCCGGCTTGAGCGGCTCGCCCGGCATCGTCAATTCGTCGCCGGTGAAGAACACGGCCACCTTGACGCGGCGCGTGACCGCGAGCGTCGCGCAACCCACCGACGCCGCAAGCCCCAGCGCGGCCGGCGACAGCCGCGTGCCCGCGGGCAGCACGACCGAGCCTTTGCGGATGTCGGCGCCTTGGGCCGTGATCCATTCGCCCGCCTTGGGCGCGTGCAGGATGTTGACGGCGCCGTCCACGGTTTCGGTCTGCTCCTGCATCACCACGGCGTCGGCGCCCGGCGGCACCGTCGCGCCCGTGAAGATGCGCGCCGCCGTGCCCGCCGCCAGCGGCTGCGGCGCGTGCCCGGCCGGAATGCGCTGCGACACGGGCAGATGGCGGCTGCCTTGCGCGAGATCGGCCACGCGCACCGCGTAGCCGTCCATGGAACTCGTGTTCATGGGCGGCACGTCGAGCGTCGACACCACGTCGGCCGCGAGCACGCGGTTCAGCGCGTCGAAGGTCGACAGCGTTTCAGTGCCCGCGAGCGGTTTTGCCGCGGCAAGCAGCGTGGCGAGCGCGTCGGCGGTCGAGATCATCGGCGCGCGCGCGGCGGAAGAAGGCGTGGGTGTGGACATCGAGGCGTCTCGGAGACGGCGGCGAGCCGCCAGCAACGGTTGGTCTGTGGATATTGTAGCGGCGCGCCGGTGAGGCTGCGGGCGCGGGGTGGGGACTGCATCGGCAGGGATCGGGCGGCTACGCGCCGCGCTTGCCAACGCGCGACGCGCCGCCGGCAGGCCGCGATCGTCTGCCGGACGGCTGTGAAATTCGACGACACGCCAAATCGGCCGACTATGGGGCAACTACGGGCCAACTACGAGCCAACTACGAGCCAGCTACGGGCCGACCACGCGCCGGAAGCCGGCCGGCGAATCGCTCGCCCGCCGCCCCAACACGCCCGCGGCGGCAATGCGGACGGCGGCCGATTCAGGCGCCGATCACTGCGCCGTATGCGCCGCGATATAGTCCTTCACGCGCTGCACGTCGGCGGGCACGACTTCGAAGCGCTGCGGCAGCGCCTCCAGCCCTTCGAACGCCGCCGGACGCTCCGGCTCGCGCTCCAGCGCTTCACGAATCGTCTCGCCGAACTTCACCGGCTGCGCCGTTTCCAGCACGATCATCGGCACGCCCGCTTCGAGGTTTTCGCGCGCGACCTTCACGCCATCGGCCGTGTGCGTGTCGATCATCGTCTTGTAGCGCGTGTAGACGTCGCGGATCGTGGCGATGCGGTCGTCGTGGCCGCTGCGGCCCGACACGAAGCCGAACTGCTCGACGCGCGCGAAGTCGCCGCTCGCGACCAGATCGAAACCGCCCTTTTCCTCCACGTCGCGGAACAGTTGCGTGACGCGCGCCGGGTCGCGGCCGAGCAGATCGTAGACGAAGCGCTCGAAGTTCGACGCCTTCGAAATGTCCATGCTCGGACTCGTGGTGTGATACGTCTCCGCCGCGCCGCGCACGCGGTAGATGCCGGTGCGGAAGAATTCGTCGAGCACGTCGTTCTCGTTGGTGGCCACCACGAGCTTGCGGATCGGCAGCCCCATCATGCGCGCGATATGGCCCGCGCAGACGTTGCCGAAGTTGCCCGACGGCACCGTGAACGACACGCGCTCGTCGTTGCTCTGCGTCGCGGCAAAGTAGCCCGCGAAGTAGTACACGACCTGCGCCACCACGCGCGCCCAGTTGATCGAATTGACCGTGCCGATCTTGTGCCGCGCCTTGAACGCGTGATCGTTCGAGACTGCCTTGACGATGTCCTGCGCGTCGTCGAACACGCCTTCCACGGCCAGGTTGAAGATGTTCGGGTCTTGCAGGCTGAACATCTGCGCCGTCTGGAACGGGCTCATCTTCCTGTGCGGCGAGAGCATGAACACACGCACGCCGTGCTTGCCGCGCATCGCGTATTCGGCGGCGCTGCCCGTGTCGCCCGACGTCGCGCCCAGAATGTTCAATTGCTGGCCGGCCTTCGCGAGCGCGTACTCGAACAGATTGCCGAGCAGTTGCATGGCCATGTCCTTGAACGCGAGCGTCGGGCCGTTCGAGAGTTCGAGCAGCGAGAGCGTCGTGCCCCGCTCCTCGCCGAGCGTGGTCAGCGGCGTGATCTTGCTCGCGTCCTCGCCGTGGCGCACGTTGCAATAGGTTGCGGCCGTGTAGGTGCGGCGCGTGAGATCGCGCAGGTCGCCGGCGGGAATGTCGTCGCTGAACTTCGAAAGGATTTCGAACGCGAGGTCCGCGTACGAGAGACCGCGCCAGCGCGCGAGTTCTTCCTTGCCGATTTGCGGATACTGCGCGGGCAGATACAGGCCGCCGTCGCGAGCGAGACCGCCCAGCAGGATGTCGGAAAACGAGTGATGCTCGCCGGCGCCGGCGCCGCGCGTGGATACGTAATTCATAGCCCTTGCCTTAGTTCAGTCCTTCCATGCGCAGCTTCGTCACCGACGACTTGACCGTCGCCAGTTGCTCGATCTGCGCGATCGCCGCGTTCACGTTTTTTTCGACGGTGCGGTGCGTGATGAGGATGATGTCGGTTTCGGCCTTGCCGTGTGCGTCGATCTGCTCCGACTCCTTTTGCAGCAGGGCGTCGATCGAGATGCCGCTGTCGGCCAGAATGCGCGTGATGGCCGCCATCACGCCGGTCTGGTCGGCCACGCGCAGGCGCAGGTAGTAGCCGCTCGTGACTTCGTCGATCGGCAGGATGGGCGTGTTCGAGAGGCTGTCCGGCTGGAACGCGAGGTGCGGCACGCGGTGCTCGGGGTCGGCCGTGTGCAGGCGCGTGACGTCCACGAGGTCGGCCACCACGGCCGAAGCCGTGGGCTCCGCGCCCGCGCCCTTGCCGTAGTAGAGCGTCGTGCCCACGGCGTCGCCGTGCACCACCACCGCGTTCATCGCGCCTTCCACGTTGGCGAGCAAACGCTTGGCCGGAATCAGCGTGGGATGCGTGCGCAGTTCGATGCCCTTTTCCGTGCGGCGCGCGATGCCGAGCAGCTTGATGCGATAGCCGAGTTCCTCGGCGTACTTGATGTCGATGGCGGCGAGCTTGCTGATGCCTTCCACGTAAGCCTTGTCGAACTGCACGGGCACGCCGAACGCGATCGCGCTCATGATCGTGGCCTTGTGCGCGGCGTCCACGCCTTCGATGTCGAAGGTCGGATCGGCTTCGGCGTAGCCCAGCTCCTGCGCCGCCTTCAGCGCGGTCGCGAAGTCGAGCCCGCGCTCGCGCATTTCCGAAAGGATGTAGTTCGTGGTGCCGTTGATGATGCCGGCGATGTACTGGATGCGGTTGGCCGTGAGACCTTCGCGCAGCGCCTTGATGATGGGAATGCCGCCCGCGACCGCCGCCTCGAACGCGACCATCACGCCCTTCGCGCGCGCGGCCTGGAATATCTCGGTGCCGTGTACGGCGAGCAGCGCCTTGTTCGCCGTGACCACGTGCTTGCCGTTCGCGATGGCGCGCAGCACGAGTTCCTTCGCGAGCGCGGTGCCGCCGATCATTTCGGCGACGATCGAAATCGACGGATCGTCGACGACGGCGTTGAAGTCGGTCGTCAGTTCGATCGTGCCGGCCTCGCTGCCGAGCGCCGCCGTGGCCTTGGCCGGATTGCGCACGGCAACGCGCGCGATCTCGATGCCGCGGCCCGCGCGACGTTTGATTTCTTCCTGGTTGCGGCGCAGTACCGTGAAGGTGCCGCTGCCTACCGTGCCGAAGCCCAAGAGACCTACTTTGATCGGTTCCATGCAGCGTGTGTTCGTCTAGATATGTGAAAGGGAATGCGTTGTTGCGTGCGGCGCGGCCGGGGTACGGCTCAGGTGCCGTGCCGCTGACGATAACCGTCGAGAAAGCGCGCGATGCGGTTGATCGAATCGGTCAGGTCGTCGACGTTCGGCAGGAACACCACGCGGAAGTGGTCCGGCTGCTTCCAGTTGAAACCCGTGCCCTGCACGAGCAGCACGCGCTCCTGCAACAGCAGGTCGAGGATGAACTGCTGGTCGTCGTGGATCGGATAGAGTTTCGGGTCGAGGCGCGGGAACATGTAGAGCGCCGCCTCGGGCTTCACGCAGGTCACGCCGGGAATGGCCGTGAGCAGGTTGTAGGCGAGGTCGCGCTGGCGATAAAGGCGCCCGCCCGGCTGGATCAGCTCGTTGATGCTCTGGTAGCCGCCCAGCGCCGTCTGGATCGCGTACTGGCCGGGCACGTTCGCGCACAGGCGCATGGACGCGAGAATGCCGAGGCCTTCCGTGTAGTCCTTCGCGCGGCGGCGGTTTTCGCCGGTCATGCCCGAAAGGAACATCCAGCCCGCGCGGTAGCCGCACGCGCGATAGCTCTTGGACAGACTGTTGAACGTGACCGTGAGCACGTCCTCGGAGAGCGAGCCGAGCGCCGTGTGCGTCTTGCCGTCATAGACGATCTTGTCGTACACCTCGTCGGCGAACAGGATCAGGCCGTGCTCGCGCGCGATGTCGATCAGGCCGCGCAGCAGTTCGTCCGAGTAGAGCGCGCCCGTGGGATTGTTCGGGTTGATGACGACGAGCGCGCGCGTGGTCGGCTTGATCTTCGCGCGGATGTCGTCGAGGTCAGGCATCCAGGCGTTCGATTCGTCGCACACATAGTGAACGGGCGTGCCGCCGGAAAGGCTCACGGCCGCGGTCCAGAGCGGATAGTCGGGCGCGGGCAGCAGCACTTCGTCGCCGTCGTTCAGCAGCGCCTGCATGGCCATCACGATCAGTTCGGACGCGCCGTTGCCGATGTAGATGTCGTCGAGTTCGACGCCTTTGACGCCCTTTTGCTGCGCGTAATGCATGATTGCCTTGCGCGCGGCGAATACGCCCTTCGAATCCGAATACCCCGAGGAGCCCGGCAAGTTCAGGATCATGTCCTGAATGACCTCGTCGGGCGCGTCGAAACCGAACGGCGCGAGATTGCCGATATTGAGCTTGATGATGCGGTGGCCTTCTTCCTCGAGGCGCTTCGCGTGTTCGAGAACCGGCCCGCGGATGTCGTAACAGACGTTTTGCAGCTTGTTGGATTTGAGAATCGGTTTCACGGCAGGCTGTCGGTCCAAAGGAAAAACGGGGCTGATCGGGGCTACGAAGCTACGGGCCAAAAGCGCCTAAACGGTGCCGAAACCAACAACGGCCGGACGGAAGGCGATGCGGGCGAAATCGCTAGGGCGTGCGGGCCGCGACCGTTTTGGGTCGCTTTTCGACGCTTTTCGTCCATTTGATCGTGCGGCCGCCGGCGCCGCCATCGTCGAATCGGGATCGACGACGACCGGGCGCGAACAGGCACGACGGGCATGGCCAGAATGGACGAACGCACGCGCCAAGGCGCGCGAAAAGACCGGGCCGCGCCGGCTCGGCAGCTCGTGACTGCGTTCGCCTTTCGAGGGATGGCACAGGCGGATGGCGCGAAGCGCGCGCTGCTACCGGGTTCGGGTTCGGGTTCGCACCACGGTTGACGCCCCGGTCGGCACTCGGACGCCGCAGCCGCTAAAAAGCTATAATTTAGCGGATTTTGGCCGACTTCCGCAATGCGCAAGACGCCGTCGGCTCGGGGCGCAACGCGCGCGCCGGGCCGCTCGGGCTCCCGAAACCGGCGCCTGGCGGCCATTGCGGCGCCGGACCCGCGCCACGGCTCGCCAGCCCGCGCGCACGCGCGGTTTCATGCCGCTGGCGCACGAACCGGCGAATGAACCGGCGCACGGCGGCAAACTACACGGCCGCGATTTTCCCGAACCGCGACACCCGGAACCCCGTTTTGAAACTACACCAGGACTCCAGCGGCGCGCTGAACACCGTCACCGGCTACGGCGCCGATTACGTCGAAGTGAACCTCGAACGCCATACCGGCAGCATCATCGTGATGCCCGAGTCGCCCGTCATCGCGTGGCCCGTGCAGTCGTTCGACGCCTTGACCCCCGAGCTTTTCGACCTGTTGCTGCCGCTCGCCCCCGAAGTGGTCGTGTTCGGCAGCGGCGAGCGGCTGCGCTTCGCCCACCCGCGCTGGACGGCCGCACTCGGCGCGAAGCGCATCGGCGTGGAGTCGATGGACTTCAAGGCCGCCTGCCGCACCTACAACATTCTCATGGCCGAAGGCCGCCGCGTCGCGGCCGCGCTGCTGATCGAGCGCTGACACAATGCCGGCCGCGCGCGGATCGAACCTCCTTCGAGCGCGATTCTTAAGCTCCCCTTCAGGTTCGCGCGCGGCGGCGTAGTACACTTGCGCGCCGCGCCAGGCGCACCCTCGCGGTGCGCCCGCACGCGCCTGCGGGCGCCGCTCCCTGAATCGACCGCAACGACTGCACGAAGAACACAGGCCGAAACTCATGAACGATACGCCATCGAGGCTACCGCTCAACCGCAGCGCAATCCTGCTGCTGATCGCCGCGCTCGCCGTGATCTGGTTCCTGCCGCTCGGCTGGCGCCATCTGCTGCCCAGCGACGAAGGCCGCTACGCCGAAATGGCGCGCGAAATGCTCGCGACCGGCGACTGGATCACGCCGCGTTACAACGGCTACAAGTATTTCGAGAAGCCGCCCCTGCAAACCTGGATGAACGCGCTCACTTTCGCGGCGTTCGGTCTCGGCGAATGGCAAGCGCGCCTCTATACGGCGCTCACCGGCTTCGCCGGCGTGCTGCTGATCGGTTTCACCGGCGCGCGCGTGTTCAACGCCGCCACGGGCCTGTTCGCCGCCGTCGTGCTGGCCTGCGCGCCGTACTGGAACCTGATGGGCCACTTCAACACGCTGGACATGGGCCTGTCGTTCTGGATGGAGCTGACGCTTTGCGCGCTGCTGCTCGCCCAGCGCCCTAACCTGCCCCGGCAGAACGCGCGGCTCTGGATGTGGGTCTGCTGGGGCGCAATGGCGCTCGCCGTGCTCTCCAAGGGGCTGGTGGGCCTGATCCTGCCCGGCGCCGTGCTCGTGCTCTATACCATCGCGGCGCGCGACTGGGCGCTCTGGAAGCGCCTCTATCTCGTGAGCGGCCTGATCGTGTTTTTCGCGATCGTCGCACCGTGGTTCGCGCTCGTGCAGGACCGCAATCCCGAATTCTTCAACTTCTTCTTCATCGTCCAGCAGTTCGAGCGCTACCTCACGCCCGCCCAGAACCGGCCCGGCGCGTTCTGGTATTTCGTCCCGGTGATCCTGGTGGGCTTTTTGCCGTGGCTTTCGGTGAGCGTGCAGAGCCTGCGTCACGCGTGGCGCACGCCGCGCCAGCCCAACGGTTTTGCGCCCGTCACGCTGATGCTGGTCTGGGCCGCGTTCATCTTCCTGTTCTTCAGCGCCTCGCATTCGAAGCTGATCTCGTACACGCTGCCGATCGCGCCGCCGCTCGCGCTCGTGATCGGCATGTATCTGCCGCTCATGACGCGCGCGCAGTGGACTCGCCATCTGGCCGGTTACGCGCTGCTCGCCGTCGCGCTGATGGCCGGTTCGTTCGTGCTACTCCACAAGGGCGACGCGCGCAATCCGAACGCGCTCTACCGCGAATTCCAGGTGTGGGTGTTCGCCGCGGCGGCGGTCGGGTTCGTCGGCACGATGGTCGGCTTGCGGCTCAATCGCGCGAAGCGCACGCCCGACACCGGCGCGCGCGCGCCCGCGATCGCGCTCGGCACCGCGTGGCTCTTGCTCGCGACCATCGCCGGCACGGGCCACGACGTGTTCGGCACGCTCAGCTCCGGCGCGCCGCTCGCGCCGGCCGTGCGCGCCGCCATCGCCAAACTGCCGCCCGGCACGCCGTTCTACTCGGTGGGCGTGCTCGACCACACGATGCCGTTCTATGTGCGCCACACCATGACGATGGTGGAAGTCACCGATGAACTCGCCTTCGGCATTCAGGAGGAGCCGCAAAAGTGGGTGCCGACCATCGCCGATTTCGAAGCGCGCTGGAAGGCCGACCGCAATGCGCTCGCGCTGATGCCCGTGTCGCGCTACGAAGCGCTTGCCGCCCAGGGCTTGCCGATGCGGGTGATCGCGCGCGACGCGCGGCGCGTGGTGGTCGAAAAACCTCAGCCGTAGCGTGCGCGCCGCGCCGCGCCGGCCAAAATGGAGGCCGGCGGCGGCGCATGCGCGATAATCACGGCGCTTCGGGCGTCGCACGGCGCCGGAATAGCCGATGCGGCAAGCCTTCGTGCTTGCGCCGGCGCCTGTGCGATGTCGATCCACCCCTAATTCAAAACCGGCCAACCGCCAACAACGCTTCCGATCTTCGATGAACCCGATTTCGCTGATTTGCATCCTCCTCGGCGTCGGCCTGAACGCCTGCGCGCAACTGTTGCTGAAAGCCGGTGTCAATGCCGTTGGACACTTCGAATTCAGCCGTGCGAACATCCTGCCCATTGGCTGGAAGATCGCAACGCAACTGCCGATCATCGGCGGCCTCGGCTGCTACGTGCTGAGCGTGGTGGTGTGGATCGTCGGCCTGTCGCGCGTGGACGTCTCGATCGCCTACCCGATGCTCTCGCTCGGCTACGTGGTCAACGCGATCGCCGCGTGGTATCTGTTCGGCGAGGTGCTGAGCGTGCAGCGGCTCGTCGGCATCGGCATCATCCTGATCGGCGTGGCCGTGCTCGCGCGCAGCTAGGCTGCCGCTTCGTTTCGAAACCTGTGGCAAGGCGCGCCCTTGCGCCCGGCCCCATCTCCTCACGAGCCCAGAGTAGAGCCTCCATGACCCAGTCATCCCTTCCGTTTTTGCCGTTCGTGCGCCCCGAAATCGACGAAGAAACCATTCAGGGCGTCGTCGACGTGTTGCGTTCGGGCTGGATCACGACCGGTCCGCAAAACCAGGCGTTCGAGGCGGCGCTTTCCGAATACTGCGGCGGGCGCCCGGTGCGCACGTTCAACTCGGGCACGGCCACGCTCGAAATCGGCCTGCGCCTCGCGGGCGTCGGCCCCGGCGACGAAGTCATCACCACGCCGGTCTCGTGGGTCTCCACCAGCAACGTGATCTACGAAGTGGGCGCGACGCCCGTGTTCGCCGACATCGACCCCGTCACGCGCAACATCGACCTCGACAAGCTCGAAGCCGCCATCACGCCCCGGACTCGCGCCATCATTCCGGTGTTCCTCGCGGGCCTGCCCGTCGACATGGACCGGCTCTACGCGATCGCCCGCCAGCACGGGCTGCGCGTGATCGAGGACGCCGCGCAGGCGTTCGGCGCGAGCTGGAACGGCAAGCGCATCGGCGCGACCGGCGACATCGTTTCGTTCAGCTTCCACGCCAACAAGAACCTCACGTCGATCGAGGGCGGCGCGCTCGTCCTCAACGACGAAGCCGAAGCCGTGCTCGCGCAGAAGTACCGCCTGCAAGGCGTCACGCGCACCGGCTTCGACGGCATGGACTGCGACGTGCTCGGCGGCAAGTACAATCTGACGGATGTGGCGGCGCGCGTCGGCCTCGGCCAGCTCAAGCACATCGAACGTTTCACGGCGCAGCGCCGGGCGCTCGCGCGCCGCTACTTCGCGCAATTCGAGGGCGGCGCGGCGGTGAAGCTCGGCGTGGGCCTGCCGCCCGCCGATTTCACGAACTGCAACTGGCACATGTTCCAGATCACGCTGCCGCTCGAGCATCTCTCGCTCGACCGCGCGGGCTTCATGGAGCAGCTCAAGGAACGCGGCATCGGCTCGGGCGTTCACTATCCGGCCATCCACTTGTTCACGCTTTACCGCGAGCGCGGCTTCAAGGCGGGCATGTTCCCGCTCGCCGAACGTCTCGGCCAGACCACGCTCACGCTGCCGCTGTTCACGCAGATGACCGAGGCCGACGTGAAGCGCGTGTGCGACGCGGTCGACGAGATTTGCGCGCGGTACGGGAAATAAGCAGCAAAAAAGCAGCAAAAGGCAACGAGCCAGCAAAAAGCGCCGTGAAAAGGCGCTCAATACCGTGCCCGCCGGGCATGGGATCGAGACCGGCGCCGGCCTGACGGCGCCGATCGACAACAGGGAAAAGACGCACACATGAGTCAAACGGAACAACGCACCTTGACCCCGGATGCACCGGAAGTCTCGGTCATCATTCCGGTCTACAACGAGGAAGCCGGGCTGAAGGCCTTGTTCGATCGCCTGTATCCGGCGCTCGACAAGCTCGGCGCCTCGTACGAAGTCATTTTCATCAACGACGGCAGCCGCGACCGCTCGGCCGCGATGCTCGCCGATCAATTCCGCGCGCGCCCCGACACCACGCGCGCCATCCTGCTCAACGGCAATTACGGCCAGCACATGGCGATTCTCGCGGGCTTCGAGCAGGCGCGCGGCGAGATCGTCCTCACGCTCGACGCCGACCTGCAGAATCCGCCCGAGGAAATCGGCAAGCTCGTCGAGAAGATGCGCGAAGGCTACGACTACGTGGGCACCATTCGCATGCAGCGCCAGGACAGCCTGTTCCGCCGCAAGGCCTCGCAGGCGATGAACCGGCTGCGCGAGCGCATCACGCGCATCAAGATGACGGACCAGGGCTGCATGCTGCGCGCGTACAGCCGCCATATCGTCGATACGATCAATCGCTGCGGCGAAATCAACACGTTCATTCCGGCGCTCGCATACACCTTCGCGCAGAACCCGGTGGAAGTGGAAGTCGCGCACGAGGAGCGTTTCGCGGGCGAATCGAAATACTCGCTCTACAGCCTGATCCGCCTGAACTTCGACCTCGTGACGGGCTTTTCCGTCGTGCCGCTGCAATGGCTGTCGTTCATCGGCGTGATTCTCTCGCTGGGTTCGGCGGGCCTGTTCGTGCTGCTGCTGATCCGCCGCTTCATCATCGGCGCGGAAGTGCAAGGCGTGTTCACGCTGTTCGCCATCACGTTCTTCCTGCTCGGCGTGATCATCTTCGCGCTCGGGCTGCTCGGCGAGTACATCGGCCGCATTTATCAGCAGGTGCGCGCGCGGCCGCGCTACCTCGTGCAAACGATCCTGGAGGAGCGCAACGGCCGCGCCGTGGTGGACACGCCGCGCCAGGACGTCGTGCAGGCCGCCGCGTTCGCGCAGGCCACGCAAGCCGCCGTGCAAAGCGCGCAAACCTCGCTGCAAGGAGCGGCGCAAGGCACGCCGCCCGGCGCCGCGCCCGCCGACGAAGGAGCGCGCCCATGAAGCCGCGCGCCGTCGTCTTCGCCTATCACAACGTGGGCGTGCGCTGCCTTCAGGTGCTGCTCGCGCGCGGCGTGGACGTGGCGCTCGTCGTCACGCACGAGGACAGCCCGACCGAGAACATCTGGTTCGGCAGCGTGAAAAGCGTGGCCGGGGAGCACGGCATCGAAGTCGTCACGCCCGCCGATCCGAAAAGCGCGGCATTGCGCGCCGCCGTGAGCGCGGCGCGGCCCGATTTCATCTTTTCGTTCTATTACCGGCACATGCTGCCCGTCGACCTGCTCGCGCTCGCCGCGCGCGGCGCGTACAACCTGCACGGCTCGCTGCTGCCGAAGTATCGCGGCCGCGTGCCGACCAACTGGGCGGTGCTGCACGGCGAAACGGAAACCGGCGCGACGCTGCACGAAATGGCCGCGAAGCCCGACGCGGGCGCGATCGTCGCGCAAACGCCGGTGCCCATTCTCCCCGACGACACCGCCGCGCAGGTGTTCGACAAGGTGACGGTGGCCGCCGAGCAAACGCTCTGGCGCGTGCTGCCCGCGCTCATCGCGGGCGAGGCGCCGCATCTGCCCAACGATCTCGGGAAAGGCAGCTACTACGGCGGGCGCAAGCCCGAAGACGGCCGCGTCGATTTCACGCAGGGCGCGCAGCAGGTCTACAACCTCATTCGCGCGGTGGCGCCGCCCTATCCCGGCGCGTTCGCCGACGTGAACGGCCAGCGCTTCGTGATCGCGCGCGCGCGGCTCGTGCGCGCCGGCACGCAAGATGCCGAAAGGGCTCGCGCCCTCGCCGCATTGCCGCCCGGACTCCACGTAAGCGATAATGCGCTTTTCGCCCTTTGCGGCGACGGCCGCGCCATCGCGATCCACGAGCTGCGGCATCAACGAGACGGTCAAGAAACCGTCGTCACGCCGGCCGCGTTCTCCGAACTCATTTCATCTGTCCCCCGTCCATGAAAACCGAAGGCTACGCCAAAAAAGTTCTGATCCTGGGTGTGAACGGCTTTATCGGCCATCATCTCTCCAAGCGGATCCTCGAAACCACGAACTGGGAAGTGTTCGGCATGGACATGCAGACGGATCGCCTCGGCGACCTCGTCAAGCATGAGCGGATGCACTTCTTCGAAGGCGACATCACGATCAACAAGGAGTGGGTCGAGTATCACGTCAAGAAGTGCGACGTGATCCTGCCGCTGGTGGCCATCGCCACGCCGGCGACCTACGTGCAGCAGCCGCTGCGCGTGTTCGAACTCGACTTCGAGGCGAACCTGCCGATCGTGCGTTCGGCGGTCAAGTACCGCAAGCACCTCGTGTTTCCGTCGACGTCGGAAGTCTACGGCATGTGCGCGGACGAGCAGTTCGACCCGGACGAATCCGCCCTCACCTACGGCCCGATCAACAAGCCGCGCTGGATCTACGCATGCTCGAAGCAGCTCATGGACCGCGTGATCTGGGGCTACGGCATGGAAGGCCTGAACTTCACGCTGTTCCGCCCGTTCAACTGGATCGGCCCGGGCCTCGACTCCATCTACACGCCGAAGGAAGGCAGCTCGCGCGTGGTCACGCAGTTCCTCGGCCACATCGTGCGCGGCGAGAACATCAGTCTGGTCGACGGCGGCGCGCAAAAGCGCGCGTTCACCGACATCGACGACGGCATCGAAGCGCTGATGAAGATCATCGAGAACAAGGACGGCGTCGCCACGGGCAAGATCTACAACATCGGCAATCCGACCAACAACTTCTCGGTGCGCGAACTCGCGCACAAGATGCTCGCGCTCGCCGCCGAATTCCCCGAATACGCGGAAACGGCCAGAAAGGTGCAGCTCGTGGAAACCTCGTCGGGTGCGTACTACGGTGCGGGTTATCAGGACGTGCAGAACCGCGTGCCGAAGATCGACAACACGAAGCAGGAACTCGGCTGGGCGCCGAAGTCGACCTTCGACGAAGCGCTGCGCAAGATCTTCGAAGCGTACCGCGGCCACGTGGGCGAAGCGCGCGCGCTCGTCGAACAGCACGCGTAACGCGAAGGACTTCGCCTCTTGGCCCGCATCGTCCTGAAAATCGACGTCGACACGCTGCGCGGCACGCGCGAAGGCGTGCCGAACCTCGCGCGCATCTTCGACCGCTACAAGGCGCGCGCCACGTTTCTCTTCAGCCTCGGCCCCGACCACACCGGTTGGGCGCTGCGCCGCGTATTCAGGCCGGGCTTCCTGAAGAAAGTGTCGCGTACCTCGGTGGTCGAGCATTACGGCGTGAAGCAGCTCATGTATGGCGTGCTGCTGCCCGGCCCCGACGTGGGCGTGCGCGCGGCCGCCGAAATGCGCGCGATCCACGAAGCCGGTTTCGAGTGCGGCATCCACACGTGGGATCACGTCTACTGGCAGGACAACGTGCGCCATCGCGACCGCGACTGGACCGTGCGCGAGATGCAAAAGAGCCACGAGCGCTTCACGCAGGTGTTCGGCGCGCCGCCCGTCACGCACGGCGCGGCGGGCTGGCAGATGAACGAGGCGGCGTTCGGGCAGATCGACGCCTGGGGCATGCGCTACGCGTCCGACGGCCGCGGGCATTCGCCGTATCGCCCGGTCGTGAACGGACGCACGCTCGATCATGTGCAAATGCCCACCACCTTGCCGACGCTCGACGAAGTGCTGGGCGTGGATGGCATCGACACCAGCACCGTGGCCGCGTGGCTCCTCAAGCGCACCGAAAACAATCCGCACGATCAGGTGTTCACGCTGCACGCGGAACTCGAAGGCCAGAAGCTTGCGCCCGTGTTCGAGCAACTGCTCGCGGGCTGGCGCGCGCAAGGCCATACGTTTGCCACGATGGGCGACTACCATGCGGCGCTGGACCCGGATTCGCTGCCATCGTACCCTGTCACCTGGGGCGAGATCGAAGGCCGTTCCGGCCAGTTGATCGTTCAGCCCGACTGAATCCGCCGCCCGCGCACCGTTTCGTCCCGGCTCTTTTTTCCCGACGATCGATCCAGCCATTGCGCGCGGCGCGCCGTCCCGGCAACATGGCACCGCAGCGCCGCCTCTCGCGATCGCGAAGGCGCGCCCCGGCATCGCCAGCCAATAACAAAGGGAGTGCCACGTGCCTGACGTGACCATCGCAGTCGATCAACCCGTTCCCGATTTCACCGCGCCCGCCACCGGCGGCGACTTCACGCTTTCGAGCCTCAAGGGCACCAAGGTCGTGCTGTACTTCTATCCGAAGGACAACACGCCCGGCTGCACGCGCGAGGGCATGGAGTTCCGCGACCTGTTTCCGAAGTTCAAGAAGGCGGGCGCCACCATTGTCGGCGTCTCGCGCGACAGCGTGCGCTCGCACGAGAACTTCAAGGCCAAGCTCGAATTGCCGTTTACCTTGGTATCGGATGGCGACGAAGCGCTCTGCGCGTTATTCGGCGTCATCAAAATGAAGAAAATGTATGGCAAAGAAGTACGGGGAATCGAACGCACCACATTCCTCATCGACGCCAACGGCGTGTTGCGCCAGGAATGGCGCGGCCTCAAGGTTCCGGGCCATGTCGACGAAGTTCTGGAGGCTGTACAAGCGCTTTGAGGAGCGTTATATTGGGCTGCAATGAGTGCCTGTCCAACCTTTTTTACGTCGCGTTGCGGCGATATCGCTGCCGGTCACCGGGTGACCGCGCAAGCGTATCCGGGGCAACGGGCGATCACCGAAATCAAGCCGCTTGCCTCGCCAGTCGGGGCAGCGGCTTTTTTGTTCGCGGTATCCCTTTCCCTCCCCGTCGTGCCGGCTTTGCGACCCGGCGCGCGCCCACGTCAAGGAGCCGATCGAAAACCAGGCGAACCGGCATTTTCTGAAACGAGCGCGCACCCAGCGCGGTAGCGACAGGCGCCTTGCCCGGCACCCGCCCGCACCGCCCGAAAGCGCACCTTACTGGGTTATCCCGCGACCACTCGACCCGATTTTTTCGAGGGACACCATGCCTTTGCCTACTCCCCCCAGCAAGCTCGGCAATCTGCTGCCGCCCGAGGAATACAAGGCGCGTGCGCGCCCGGCGCGCGGCACGCGCAAGACCGCCGGCGAGAACGACGCGGCGGACGCGGCCGACTACGGCCCGACCAGCGTCGCCGAGCCGATGACACAGGCCGCCAACGCCGCCACCACGCTGCGCACCGTGCCGCTTTCGAGCGCCACCGCCGAACTGGCCGCGCTCGAGCCGGTGGCGCCGGCGCCCGCGCGAAAACGCAAGCAGGCCACGCCGGCGCTGCTGCAACCGCTCGAAGCGCGCACCGAAACCACGGAGACCGTCGAAGCGCCGGCTGCGCCCGTCGCACGCGGCGGCAAGCCCGCTTCGACCCGGGCGCCGGGCGCCGCAGCCGCGCCCGCCACGCGCGCCGGCGCGAAAAAGCGCACGCATTCCGAGGACGGCATCGAAGTCAAGAAACTCTTCGTGCTCGACACGAACGTGCTGATGCACGACCCGACCTGCCTGTTCCGCTTCGAGGAACACGACGTCTATCTGCCGATGATGACGTTGGAGGAACTCGACAACCACAAGAAGGGCATGTCGGAAGTCGCGCGCAACGCGCGTCAGGTCAGTCGCACGCTCGATCAGCTCGTGGCGAACGCGGGCCCGATCTCGGAAGGCATTTCGCTCGGCCGTCTCGGCAGCCGCGAAGCGCTCGGCCGCCTGTATTTCCAGACCACGCTCACGCACATCGAGCCCGTCGACGGCCTGCCCGAGGGCAAGGCGGACAACCAGATTCTCGGCGTCGTGCGCGCATTGCAGCGCGACCGGCCCGACCGCCTCGTCGTGCTGGTGTCGAAAGACATCAACATGCGCATCAAGGCGCACGCGCTCGGCCTGCCCGCCGAAGACTACTTCAACGACCAGGTTCTCGAAGACAAGGATCTGCTCTATTCGGGCGTGCGCGCGCTCCAGCAGGACTTCTGGACCCGGCACGCCAAGGGCATGGAGTCGTGGCAGGACACCAAGACCGGCACGACCTATTACCGCGTGACGGGCCCCGAATGCGCGTCGATGCTCGTCAACGAGTTCGTCTATCTCGAGCCGCAGAACGGCGAACCGGCGTTTCACGCGATCGTGCGCGAACTCAACGGCAAGACGGCGCTGCTGCAAACGCTGCGCGACTACGGCCACCACAAGAACAACGTGTGGGGCATCACGGCGCGCAACCGCGAGCAGAATTTCGCGCTGAACCTGCTGATGAATCCGGAAATCGATTTCGTCACGCTGCTCGGTCAGGCCGGCACCGGCAAGACGCTCGTGGCGCTCGCGGCGGGCCTCGCGCAAGTGCTCGACGAGAAGCGTTACAACGAGATCATCGTGACGCGCGCGACCGTGCCCGTCGGCGAGGACATCGGCTTTTTGCCGGGCACGGAAGAAGAGAAGATGCAGCCGTGGATGGGCGCCTTCGACGACAACCTCGAAGTGCTTCAGAAAACCGACGACGCCGCGGGCGAATGGGGCCGCGCGGCGACCCAGGAGCTGATCCGTTCGCGCCTGAAGGTCAAGAGCATGAACTTCATGCGCGGCCGCACCTTCGTCGACAAGTATCTGATCATCGACGAAGCGCAAAATCTCACGCCGAAACAGATGAAAACGCTCGTCACGCGCGCGGGTCCCGGCACGAAGATCGTGTGTCTCGGCAACATCGCCCAGATCGACACGCCCTATCTGACCGAAGGCAGCTCGGGACTCACCTATGTGGTCGATCGCTTCAAGGGTTGGGCGCACAGCGGCCACGTGACGCTTGCGCGCGGCGAGCGTTCGCGGCTTGCCGATTACGCGTCGGACATTCTGTGAGCTAGCCGTCCAAAACGGCTTTTCCCGCAGGAACGAAGGGAGCGACTGAGTCGCTCCCTTTTTATTTGCATATCCGCTGATTTCCGATGTACCGACTACTCCGGTTATCCGTAGTTAGGCGTTAATGCGGAAAAAAGGGCGCCAATTGCGACCCAAAAGCCACACCCAACGTTCCGCGAGCACAACACTTAGCGCGCGAACTTCAAGTAAGTTGTGAAGAATTCTTGCGAATGCCGGCCCAGGCGGGCTACCATCCGCCCATGACCCGCTTTTTCGGCGGAGGTCGCGACACGCCCTCCGCGCTTGCTTCATGCGCCGACTTTGGCTTCCGTTTCTGATCGCCCTTCTGCTTGCCGCGTGTTCGAGCGCGCCGCAAAAGATCTCGCGCAGCGGTTCGTCAGGCAGCGAGAACGCGTGGCGCACCAAGCCGCCGGGCTTTCCCAATTTTGTCGATCACAGCGTGGGCCGCGAGGAAATCTCGATCCAGGCGATGGGGCTCGTCGGCATTCCGTATCGCTGGGGCGGCAATACGCCCGATAGCGGCTTCGATTGCAGCGGACTCGTGAAATACGTGCTGGCGCGCTCGGCTTCGGTCGACCTGCCGCGCACCACGGCCGAAATGAGCACGCGCGGCGAAACGATCGAACCCGACGAAATCGCGCCGGGCGACCTCGTTTTCTTCAACACGACGGGGCGGCCCCATTCGCACGTCGGCATCTACGTGGGCAAGCTGCGCTTCGTCAACGCGCCGTCCACGGGCGGCACCGTGCGGCTCGACTATCTGACGAACCCTTACTGGGCCAGGCATTTCGACGGCATCCGCCGGATGGCGCCGCCTAAACGCACGCCGTTCGACACGCCGACGTACGAAGCCTCCGCGCCCGCCGAATCCGCGCCAGCGACCGCGGCGGCTGTTGCCAGCGCGCCGCCTTCGGCCGCGCCAATGCCTGCGCCAATGCCTGCGCGGACGGCCGCCGTATCGCCGCAGACGCGCGTCGTAGCGGCGCCGCAAACCGCTTACGTGCCGGCACAAGCCACGACGCAATCCACGGCGCAGCCCGCGTCCGCCGACGCTTTCGAGCCGCCGCCGCCCTCGCTCAACGCGGCGCAAATGCAGTCGCGCGAAGCCGGCGCCGTTTCGCCCGCGCCCGCCTCGGTGGTGCCGGCCAGCAATGCTCCGGCCTACGCCGCCAGCCCCGATTCCGCCGCGCCGCGCGACGCCATCGACGCGGCCGCCGACGCCTTCGAGCCGCCGCCGCCCGTCGCTCGCGCCGCCGAGCGCCAGGCGGAGCAAGCCGGCTCGACGGCGGTGCCAGGCGCGTCGCCGTCGGCAGGCAGCGCCCAGATCCTGCGTGCATCGACCGCCGGCGCCGCCGCGCCCGCGCAACCGAACGACGACCCCATCGCGCGCTTCGCAAACGGCAGCTTCTGAGCCGCTCGCGGCGGCCGTACGGCAGCTCATGCCCCTGGCCGGACGGCCAGTAATATTCTCCGGGCCGCGTGCCTCTGCTATCGTTTCGATACGCTTTTGGAACGGATCGCCAGTGAGGGCACGATGGATCTCGGACTCAACAAGAAAGTGGTTCTGGTAACGGGCGGCAGCAAGGGCATCGGTCTCGCCTGTGCGCGCGCTTTTGCGAAGGAAGGCGCGCGGGTGGCGATCGTCTCGCGCGACCCGGCCAATCTGGCGCGCGCCCGCGAGCAGCTTGCGAGCGAAGGGCTGCATGTGCATCTCACGCGCGCCGACCTGCACGAAGCGCACAGCGCGGCCGACGTGGTCGAGGAAGTTTCCACGGCCGTCGGCCCCATCGACGTGCTCATCAACAGCTCGGGCGCCGCGCGCCGCTACGACCCCGAACTGCTCGACGCCGACGCCTTCAAGGCGACAATGGAAGCCAAATACTTTCCGTACATCTATCCGCAGCAGGAAGTGCTCAAACGCATGGTGCAGCGGGTCAAGAACGGCGAGGCGGTCGAGCCCGGCACGATCGTCAACATCATCGGCATGGGCGGAAAGTTCGCGACCGACATCCATATCGCAGGCGGCGCCGCGAACGCAGCGCTGATGCTCGCGACCGTTGGCCTTGCGCACTATCACGCGCGCTACGGCATTCGCATCAACGCGATCAATCCTGGCGCCACGCTCACCGAACGGCTCCAGGAAGCGGTGCAACTGGAGGCGCAGCGCCAGGGCGTCGATGCCGCGGAGGCGCTTTCGAGCGGTGAAGCAAAGGTGCCGCTGGGCCGCTATGCGAAGCCCGAAGAAATCGCCGATGTCGCGCTGTTCCTGGCGAGCCGCCGCGCGAGCTATGTCACCGGCGCATTGATTCCGATGGACGGCGCCAGCACGCCGATCGTCTAGCCCACGCGAGTATCAAAAAGCCGGCGCCAAAACGACTTGCGGCGCCCGCAGGCGCCGCAATGGCTTACATGAGACGATGCCCAATCCACCAGCCGGCCGCGGCCAGCGTGGCCGAAGCCGGAATGGTGAGTACCCAGGCCCAGACGATGTTGCCCGCCACGCCCCAGCGCACGGCGCTCAGCTTTTGGGTTGCGCCCACGCCCACAATGGCGCCCGTGATCGTGTGGGTGGTGGACACGGGAATGCCAAGCCACGAAGCCGTGAAAAGCGTAAGCGCCCCGCCCGCTTCCGCGCAGAACCCGCCCACCGGCTTGAGCTTGGTGATCTTCTGCCCCATGGTGCGCACGATGCGCCAGCCGCCGAACAGCGTGCCGATACCCATCGACAGATAGCAGCCGCCGATCACCCAGATGGGCGGCGCGTCCGAGCCGATGGCCGAGTAGCCGGTCGCGATCAGCAGCATCCAGATGATGCCGATGGTCTTTTGCGCGTCGTTGCCGCCGTGGCCGAGACTATAAAGACTGGCGGAAATGAGCTGCAAACGCCGGAAACGCCGGTCCACCTTGCTGGGCGGCGTGCGGAAATAGAGCCACGACACCGTGAGCATGAAGAAGGAGCCCAGAATGAAACCGAGCAGCGGCGAAATGAAAATGAACGCCACGGTCTTCATCAGGCCGTCGTAGTTGAGCGAATGCCAGCCCGACTTCGCGAGCGCCGCGCCCACAAGGCCGCCGATCAGCGCATGCGAGGAACTCGACGGGATACCGTAGTACCACGTGAGCACGTTCCAGCCGATCGCGCCCACGAGCGCGCCGAACACCACGTAGTGATCGACGATATCGGGGTCGATGGTGCCCTTGCCCACCGTTTGCGCCACCTTCAGGTGGAAAACGAAATAGGCGATCACGTTGAACATGGCCGCGAACGCCACCGCTTGCTGCGGCTTGAGAACGCCCGTGGACACGACCGTGGCGATGGAGTTCGCCGCGTCGTGAAAGCCGTTCATGAAGTCGAAAATGAGCGCAACGGCAACAAGCGTCGCGACCACCCAAAGGGCGAGTTGTATCGATTGCATCGCGTGGGCTCAGGCGTTCTCTAGCACGATGCCTTCGATGATGTTCGCGACATCCTCGCACTTGTCCGTAATGGCTTCGAGCAGTTCGTAGATCGCCTTCAGCTTGATGAGCGTCTTGACGTTGTCTTCCTCGCGGAACAGCTTCGAGATCGCGGCGCGCAGCAGGCGGTCGGCGTCGGATTCGAGACGGTCGATGTCTTCGCAAGCCTTGAGAATGTCGCGCGCCTGCTTCATGTCGGAGAGCAGCGCCACGGCCGACTGCACGCGCTCGGCCGTGGCCGTGACCACGTGCGCGAGCTGGCTCGCCTCGGAAGTAACCGCCTGCACGTCATAGAGCGAGATCGCCGTGGCCACGTCTTCCATGAGGTCGAGACAGTCGTCCATCGTGGTAATCAGCTTGTGGATCTCGTCGCGGTCGAGCGGCGTGATGAAGGTCTTGTGCAGCAGATCGATGGCTTCGTGCGTGAGCTTGTCCGCCGCCTTTTCGGCCGTTTGCACATTCTGCTTGTGAATTTCCGCGTCGGCGAGATTGTCGATCAGCAGTTCGAGCTCGCGGCTCGCGGAAACAATGCACTTGGCGTGCGCGTTGAAAATTTCGAAGAACTTGCCCTCGGTGGGCATGAATCGACCGAACATTGGAATCCCGGTAATTGGTCTCGGCTTGCCGTCACGAAACGGCAACATGGCCGTCATAAAACGGCAATATTGTATCGTTACGCGCAACAGGCCGCACGCGCGTGCGGTCGCCGCAGCGGCATTTGCGCCACTGCGGCGCAACGCCGCGCTTGCATCTGAAAAGGTTTGGGTTTAGTCGGTCTGGAAGTGCTGCGAACCCGCGAAGTTATCGAACTTCGTGTATTGACCATGGAACGTGAGCCGAACCGGCCCGATCGGACCGTTACGCTGTTTGCCGATGATGATCTCGGCCGTGCCCTTGTCGGGGCTGTCGGGGTTGTAGACTTCGTCGCGGTAGATGAACAGAATCACGTCCGCGTCCTGTTCGATTGCGCCCGATTCGCGCAAATCCGACATCACGGGGCGCTTGTTCGGACGCTGCTCCAGACCGCGGTTGAGCTGCGAAAGCGCGATCACCGGCACGTCCAGCTCCTTGGCCAGACTCTTGAGCGAACGTGAAATTTCCGAAATCTCGGTCGCGCGGTTTTCGCCCGTCGACGACCCGCTCATGAGTTGCAGATAGTCGATGATGATGAGGCCGAGCTTGCCGCACTGGCGCGAGAGGCGCCGTGCGCGCGAGCGCAGTTCCATCGGGTTCAGGCCGCCGGTTTCGTCGATGAAAATCTGCGCCTCGCTCATTTTCTGCACGGCGTGCGTGAGCTTCGGCCAATCCTCGTCGGTCAGGCGACCGGTTCGCATGCGGTGCTGGTCGAGCCGTCCGACCGATCCGAGCATACGCATGATGAGCTGCGTGCCCGGCATTTCCATCGAAAACACCGCGACCGGCAGGCCGTACTCCACGGCCACGTACTCGCCCACGTTCATCGAAAACGCCGTCTTACCCATCGACGGCCGCCCCGCCACGATGATCAGCTCGCCGCCGTGCATGCCCGAAGTCATGCGGTCGAGGTCGAGAAAGCCCGTGGGCGTGCCGGTCACGTCGCTCGGATTGGCCGTGTGATAGAGCGTGTCGATACGCTCCACCACCTGCGTGAGCAGCGGCCCGATCTCGAGGAAGCCCTGCGTGCCGCGCGCGCCGTCTTCGGCAATGGAAAACACCTTCGCCTCGGCTTCGTCCAGCAGTTGGCGCACTTCCTTGCCTTGCGGGTTGAAGGCGTCGGCGGAAATTTCATCGGCGACCGACACGAGGCGGCGCAGCACCGCGCGGTCGCGCACGATTTCCGCGTAGCGGCGAATGTTCGCGGCGCTCGGCGTGTTCTGCGCGAGCGCATTGAGATACGCGAGTCCACCCACGTCGTCGGCCTTGCCCGAGGTGCCGAGGGCTTCGTACACCGTCACGACGTCGGCGGGACGGCCGCCTGCGATCAATCGGCCGATATGCTCGAAGATGACGCGATGATCGTAGCGATAGAAGTCGCTTTGCGCGAGGAAGTCGGCAATCCGGTCCCAGGCGGCGTTATCCAGCAGCAAGCCGCCGAGCACCGACTGCTCGGCCTCGATCGAATGCGGCGGGACTTTCAGCGACTCGAGTTGGGGATCTTTCGGAGCGTTCATGGAGAGCAATTATCGGGCATGCGGGCCGCGCGCGAAAGCACGAAAAACGCGCGATCCCGGCGACGATCCTGGCGAATCGGACAACAAAAAAGGCAGAAGCCCTGCGGCTCCTGCCTTTTTTTGAAAACCATCTGGTGCAGCGTTGCTGCGCTTGCCGCGGCCATGACGGCCGCGACGCGCGCGCACCGCGGGGTCTTAGGCGTGTTCGCCCAGCACCGACACCGTGACGTCGACGAGGACGTCGGTGTGCAGCGAGACCTGCACCGGGTGGTCGCCCACCATCTTCAGCGGGCCTTCCGGCAGACGCACTTGCGCCTTTTCCACTGCGAAGCCTTGCTTGCCCAGTGCTGCGGCGATGTCGGCGTTCGTGACCGAACCGAACAGACGGCCGTCGACGCCTGCCTTCTGCGCGACCTGAATCGTCAGGCCGTTCAGCTTTTCGCCTTCGGTTTGAGCGGCTGCCAGCTTTTCAGCGGCGGCCTTTTCGAGTTCGGCGCGGCGAACTTCGAATTCGGCGATGGCGTCCTTCGTGGCGCGGCGTGCCTTCTTGTTCGGGATCAGGAAGTTACGTGCGTAACCGTCCTTCACCTTGACGATGTCGCCGAGGTTGCCCAGGTTGACGACTTTTTCCAGAAGAATGATCTGCATTCTATTGCTCCTTATCGCGTCGTCTTGTTAGGCCTTGTGCTGGTCGGTGTACGGCATCAGCGCGAGGAAACGCGCACGCTTGATAGCCGTGTCCAGCTGACGCTGATAGTGGGCCTTCGTACCCGTCAGACGAGCCGGCGTGATCTTGCCGTTTTCGCCGATGAAGTCCTTCAGCGTGTCGAGATCCTTGTAGTCGATCTGTTCGACGCCTGCGGCCGTGAAGCGGCAGAACTTCTTGCGCTTGAAAAGCGGGTTTTGTTGTTGACGACGCTTGTCGAATTTCTTACCAGTCGGGCGGGGCATGATTAGTCCTTTCCTGTGCCTTGCATTTCTGTGATGTGAAACACCAGGGTTCGCGCGTTGCGGTGCTTTTTAGCCAGAAAGCCGGTGAAGAGCGCTTCCACGCCCATCTCGCAGCGTTCGACCAGATCGCAGGCCTTGCCGGCCGCCACCGCGGGCATCGTGAGTTCGACGAGGCGGGCAATGCCTGCCTCGACGACCTCCGTGCGGTGCTGCAACGTGACGCTTGCGATCGGAACGCCGGCCGGGGTGTACCGCACCGGTTCGCGTTCGACGACGCTGGCCGTAAGTTGCAGCCTGTTCACGGGGCTGATTTACGCAACTGAGCTCGAATTCCTGATGGCTTGTGTATTAAGCCTGCGCTTCGGTCGGCTGAGCGGCCGCCTTCTTGGCTTCTTCGCGCTGCACTTCTTTCATCATCGGCGACGGGCCGGTTTCGGCCTTCTTCATCTTGACGATGAGGTGACGCAGAACGGCGTCGTTGAACTTGAACGCGTGTTCGAGTTCGTCGAGCGTGGTCTGGTCGCATTCGATGTTCATGCAGACGTAGTGAGCCTTCGCGAGTTTCTCGATCATGTAGGCCAGTTGACGACGGCCCCAGTCCTCGATGCGGTGGACCTGGCCACCGTGCGACGTGATCGTGCCCTTGTAGCGCTCGATCATGGCGGGCACTTGCTCGCTTTGATCGGGATGCACGATGAAGACGATTTCGTAATGACGCATGTATCACTCCTTGTGGATATAAGCCACCCGGGCGTCGGAACCGGTGCGGCAAGTGAGAAGCCGAAGAGTGTAGCGTGAATGGGGCGCTCGCGCAAGCCAGATTGCGCCGCGCGGGCAGGATTCGAGCGTATTTTCAATGACTTGCGGACCGGCCGCGGCGAAAGCGGCTAGGCCGGGCGACAAACCGGGCGCGGGATCGGCGCAAAACGGGGCGCTTCCACTCGCGAGAGAACTGAATCATTCGCGCAAAACGGGAGCGCGGGCGCGTAACGGCCAACCAGCGGCCAATAGCGGCGCGTGCCGGCCTCAACTGCCTGCGGCTTCGGTCGCTCCCGCCGCGAGGCGCGCGTCGAGTGCGGCGCGCAAGGCGTCCAGCGCGTCGGCGCCCGCGTCGCTCACGGCCCACCACGTCATGCCGGCCGCCTGCCATTGCAGCAGCGCGTAGCCCTCGGTCGCGGCCGGCGCGGAGTCGCGCGACGACGCGCCAGCTCCCGCTGCGCCCGGCGGGAACACATAAACGTCGATCACATGCTTGCGATACCGATAAACCAGCACGGCGACGCGTTCGCGCCCCACATAATCGAGGCGGCCGCCCGCGAGCGGAAAGCCCTGCTGCACGAGATCGACGACGGGAGGCGCGTAGTCGATGCGCCCGTTGAACCAGGGCTTCACGGTGTGCCGGTCCGATGAAATCACGTCGATGTCGCGGCCCGACATCTCGGCGCGCACATGGCTCGACACGAGATCGTCGATGAAAACCGCCTGCGCGGACGGCCGACTCCAGTGCAGCGTCGCGGCCACGGCGAGCGCGCAAAGAGCGAGCGTCGCGCCGCCGAACCCCGCGAGCGCCGTCGCGCGCGATCCGCTTGCACGGTTGCGTGCGCCTCCCTTTCCGGCCGCCGGTACACCGGCGGGCAACCCGCGGCGCAGCCGGTCCCAGTCCCACCAAGAAGCCCGCTCGTGCGGTGCCTTTGCCGCCGTCAACGCCGCCTCGCCGGTCGCGGGCAACGCCGCCGCGATGCGCGCGGCCAGCCCGTCGGGCGCACGCAGATACGGTGCCGCACGCACCGCGCGCGCGATCGCCCGCGCCTCGTCGGCGGCGTGACGGCATGGCGCGCAGCCCGCCAGATGCGCGCGCACGCGCCATTCATCGGCGGCGGAAAGTTCGCGGTCGACGCTCGCATCGACGAGCGGACGCGCTTCGTCACAGTTCATCCGGCGCCTCCGTGCCTTGATCGGTATTGTGCATCGAGCCGCCCGCGGCGTGCGCGCGGCGCAGCGGCGAAGCCGCCGAGGAGCCGACCGACAAACCGACCGACGAAGCAGCCGACAAAGCAGCCGTCGGCGGCATCGGCCGGACCGGCGCGCCGCCGTCGACGCCCGGCTCCTCGCGCAACCGCCCGCTTTCTTGTCCACTTTCCTGCACACTTCCCCGCCCGCCTTCTTGTCCACTTTCCCGCGCGGCGGGTCTCCACGCTTCATTGCTTGCCCCGAGTTCGGGGGCGCCCACACCGGACGGCGTGCGCATCGCGGCGCACGGCGCCGCGTCGTGAACCGGCGCGCGCGAGCATGCCGCAGCCTGCGCCGGCGCGCGCCCGCCCGCTTGCGGCGCAAGCAGTGCCGCGAGCCGCCGCCTTGCGCGCGCGAGCCGCGACATCACCGTGCCGACCGGCACGTCGACGATGGCCGCAATCTCGCGATATTCGAGTTCCTCGAGTTCGCGCAGCACCAGCATTTCGCGATATTCGACCGGCAGGCGCAGCAGCGCCTCCTGCACGAGGCGCGAGTCCTCGGCGCGCATGGCGAGCGTTTCGGGATCGACGCCGCCCGTCTCCCAGCCTTCGAGCGGCGTGTCGTCGCGCAATTCGTCGAACGGCGCGACTTCTTCCGCGCCCGCGCGCCGCCGCCATTCGTCGTACCAGACGCGCCGCACGATCGCGAGCAGCCACGGCCGCGCCTCGTCGCCGCGAAAAGCGTCGAAGAAACGGAACGCGCGCAAGAACGCTTCCTGCACGATGTCCTCCGCGTCGCCGGCGTTGCGCGACAGCCAGCGCGCGAGGTTGTAGGCCGCGTCCAGATGCGGCAGCGCCAGCGCCTGAAAACGGCGGCTGCGCGCGGCCTCGTCGGCCGGACCTGGCGGGTGCGCGGTTTCTCCCACTCGTTTCCTCGCGTGCTTCGTTCCGGCAACCGGCGCATGCCGCGCGGCCGCCACGCTCGCATTACCGGCGATTCGCGCAGTTTATTCCCACTTTTCGCACGCCATTACGAAAATAAATCGGGAATGCGCGGCTTGCAAAACCGGTACGACAGACACGTCCAACCCCGTGGAGATCATCATGCCGATTGCCCCGAACTCGCCGCGCCCGCCTTCGCCGTCACCGAAAACATCGACACGCGCGGCAGCGCAGCCGAAACTCGACCGCCGCGACTTCCTGCGCCTCGCGGCGGCGGGCGGCGGCGCGGCGTTCGCTTCGGCGCTGCCCGGTTTTGCCGTCGGGCGCGACGCCGACTTCTTCTTCGTGCAACTCTCCGACGCGCATTGGGGTTTCGAAGGCCCGGCCATCAACCCCGACGCCCGGGGCACGCTGCCCAAGGCCATCGCCGCCGTCAACGCGCTGCCGGTCGCGCCCGACTTCGTCGTTTTCACGGGCGATCTCACGCATACGACCGACGACCCCGCCGTGCGCCGCGCGCGCATGCGCGAATTTCGGCAGATCGTGGGCGGCCTGCGCGCGAAGCCGCTTTATCTGATGCCCGGCGAACACGACGCGAGCCTCGACAACGGCGCGGCGTTTCGCGAGCTGTTCGGCGAGACGCACTACGCGTTCGACCGGCGCGGCGTGCATTTCATCGTGCTCGACAACGTGTCGGACCCGGCGGGCCGTATCGGCGAATCCCAACTCGCCTGGCTCGCCGACGATTTGAACCGCCAGCCGAAGGACGCGCGCATCGTCGTTTTCACGCACCGGCCGCTGTTCGATCTCGCGCCGCAGTGGGACTGGGCGACGCGCGACGGCGCGGCCGCGATCGCGCTTCTGCAAGCGCGCCCGTACGTGACCGTGTTCTACGGCCACATTCATCAGGAGCATCACACGATGACGGGCGCAATCGCGCATCACGCCGCGCGCTCGCTGATGTTTCCGCTGCCCGCGCCGATGTCGCAGCCGCAGCGGCTGCCCGTGCCGTGGGACGCGTCGGCGCCGTACCGGGGCTTGGGCTGGCGCAGCGTCGAGATCGACGGCGCGCCGCAAGCCTACGTGCTCAGCGAAAAGCCGATTCGCGACCTCGCCTGAAACGGAGCCCGCCATGACGATTTCCGACCGAGCCCGGCTCACGCGCCGCCGCTGGCTGCTGGCCGCCTGCGCGGGCGCGGCGGCGTTTCTGAGGCTGGACGCACGCGCCGCGCCGCCGCGCGTCATCAGGATTCGCGCGCGGCGTTTCAACTTCACGCCCGACCTTATCGCCGTCAAGCCGCACGAAAAAGTCGTGTTCGAGATCGCCACCGACGACACGCTCATGGGCTTTTCGATTCCGCAATTCGGCGTGCGCGCCGACGTGCCGCCCGGCGCCGTCGTCAAGCTGGCGGCCACGGCCGGCGACGCGGGCACGGTGCCGTTCCTCTGCGACATCTTCTGCGGCTCGGGCCACGAGTCGATGAACGGCGTGATCGTGGTCGGCTGAACGGCCGAATCGACGCTACGCGCCGGTCCAGTAGCCGGGCCGCGCGTACGCGTCCTTCAGATAGTCGATGAAATAGCGCACGCGCGCCGGCACGTAGCGCTGCTGCGGATACACCGCGAGGATGTCGTATTCGGCCAGCGCGTATTCGTCGAGCACCGTTTCGAGTTCGCCGCGCGCGAGCTGCGCGTCGATTTCCCACGTCGAGCGCCAGCCGAGCCCGAGCCCTTCGCTCACCCAGCGATGCAGCAGCTCGCCGTCGTTGCAGTCGAGCGTGCCGCCCACGCGCACCGTCACGAGCTTGCCGTTGCGGTTGAAATACCAGCCGCGATTCTGGCCGCCTTGCAGATTGAACGCGAGGCAGTTATGCGCGGGCAGGTCTTCGAGCGCCTTCGGGCGGCCGTGCTTGCGGAAATACCCGGGCGTGCCGCACACCACGCGCCGGTTCGAGGCCAGCTTCACGGCGACGAAATTCGGATCGACCGCGCCGCCGATGCGAATCGAGAGATCGTAGCCTTCGCGCACGAGATCGACGACGCGATCGGTCAGATTGAACGACACCTGCAACTCGGGCTTGTCGGCGAGAAACGCGGGCGCGTGCGGCGCGACGTGCTTGCGCCCGAACGCCGCCGGCGCCGAGACGATCAGATGGCCGTTCACCACGCGCCGCCCCGCCGAAAGCTCGTTTTCCGCCTGATCCCATTCGGCGAGCAGACCACGGCAGCGCTCCAGAAACGCCGCGCCCTCCTCGCTCACCACGAGCCGCCGCGTCGAGCGATACATGAGCTTCACGCCAAGGCGCTTTTCGAGCGCGTCGATGCGCCGCCCGAGAATCACCGGCGAGACGCCTTCCTCCAGCGCGGCGGCCGCGAGACTGCCCGCGTCGGCCACGCGCACGAACGTTTCGATCTGCTTGAAGCGGTCCATCTTGCTGTCTCCACGGTTGGCCGCACGCGAGATTCCATACTTTTTGTTTCGAAAATCCCGACCGGGATCGATCTTATCAAACCTTTCCGGCACCTCTACAGTGACCCTCAACCGTATCGACATTTCCGCTTTACGCGACATTGAGGAGACATTCCATGGCCAGGATGAGAGCCGTCGACGCCGCCGTGCTGGTGCTCGAAAAAGAAGGTATCGACACCGCGTTCGGCGTGCCGGGCGCCGCCATCAACCCGTTCTATTCGGCGCTCAAGAAGGCGGGCGGCATCACGCACGTACTCGCGCGCCACGTGGAAGGCGCCTCGCACATGGCCGAGGGCTACACGCGCGCCGCGCCCGGCAACATCGGCGTGTGCATCGGCACCTCGGGCCCCGCGGGCACCGACATGATTACCGGCCTCTACTCGGCTCAAGCCGACTCGATTCCCATTCTGGCGATCACGGGCCAGGCGCCGCGCGCGCGGCTCTACAAGGAAGATTTCCAGGCCGTCGACATCGAGTCGATCGCCAAGCCCGTCACCAAGTGGGCCGTGACCGTGCGCGAGCCGGCGCTCGTGCCGCGCGTGTTCCAGCAGGCGTTCCATCTGATGCGCTCGGGCCGTCCGGGACCGGTGCTGGTCGATCTGCCGATCGACGTTCAGCTCGCCGAAATCGAATTCGACATCGACCTGTACGAGCCGCTGCCCGTCTACAAGCCGAAGGCGACGCGCAAGCAGATCGAAGCCGCGCTCGACATGCTGGCGGCGAGCGAGAAGCCGCTGATCGTTTCGGGCGGCGGCGTGCTCAACGCGGCCGCCGAGGATCTGCTCGTGCAGTTCGCGCAAACCGTGGGCGTGCCCGTGATTCCCACGCTGATGTCGTGGGGCGCGATTCCCGACGATCACCCGCTCATGGCCGGCATGGTCGGTCTGCAAACGTCGCACCGCTACGGCAACGCCACGATGCTCGCGTCGGACTTCGTGCTCGGCATCGGCAATCGCTGGGCCAACCGCCATACCGGCAGCGTCGAGGTCTACACGAAGGGCCGCAAGTTCGTACACGTCGATATCGAACCGACGCAGATCGGCCGCGTGTTCGGCCCCGATCTGGGCATCGTTTCGGATGCGAAGGCGGCGCTCGAACTGTTCGTCGAAGTGGCGCGCGAGTGGAAGGCCGCGGGCAAGCTCAAGGACCGTGGCGCGTGGGTGGCCGAGTGCCAGGAGCGCAAGCGCACGATGCATCGCAAGACGCACTTCGACAACGAGCCGATCAAGCCGCAACGCGTGTACGAGGAGATGAACAAGGCGTTTGGCCGCGACACCTGCTACGTGAGCACGATCGGCCTGTCGCAGATCGCGGGCGCGCAGTTCCTGCACGTGTACAAGGCGCGCAACTGGATCAACTGCGGCCAGGCGGGCCCGCTCGGCTGGACGATCCCGGCGGCGCTGGGCGTGCGCGCGGCCGACCCGACGCGGCCCATCGTGGCGCTCTCCGGCGACTACGATTTCCAGTTCATGATCGAGGAACTGGCGGTGGGCGCGCAATTCAAGCTGCCCTACGTGCATGTGGTCGTGAACAACTCGTACCTGGGCCTGATCCGCCAGGCGCAGCGCCAGTTCGACATGGACTTCTGCGTGCAGCTCGCGTTCGAGAACATCAACGCGCCCGAAGTGAACGGTTACGGCGTCGATCACGTGAGCGTCGCCGAAGGTCTTGGCTGCAAGGCGCTGCGCGTGTTCAAGCCCGAGGAGATCGCGCCCGCGTTCAAGCAGGCCCAGCAGATGGCGGCCGAATTCAGCGTGCCCGTGGTCGTCGAAGTGATTCTGGAGCGCGTGACCAATATTTCGATGGGCGCCGAGATCGACGCCATCAACGAATTCGAGGAACTCGCCGAGAAGCCCGAGCACGCGCCCACGGCCGTTGCCCTGCAATCCTGACGATTGAACGTTGTTGCATCGCCCCGCTTTTCGCGCTCAGCCCCGATCCGCGAAAAGCGGTTTCTTCCCACTCCTTGCCCCGAGACACACACTCATGCCGAAATTCGCCGCGAATCTCACCATGCTGTTCAACGAAACGCCGTTTCTCGACCGTTTCGCCGCAGCCGCGCAAGCGGGCTTCGATGCCGTGGAATTCCTGTTCCCGTATCCGTACAAGGCCGCCGAACTCGCCGAGCGGCTCGAAGCGAACGGCCTGAAACTCGTGCTGCACAACCTGCCCGCCGGCAACTGGGACGCGGGCGAGCGCGGCATTGCCTGCCTGCCCGCGCGCAAGGGCGAGTTCCAGGAAGGCGTCGGGCGTGCGATCGAGTACGCGAAAGCGCTCAAGGTGCCGCAGCTCAACTGCCTCGTCGGCATTCCGGTTGCCGATGTGGACCGCGACACGGCGCTCGCGACGATCGTCGACAACCTGCGCTACGCGGCCGGCGAACTCAAGCGCGAAGGCATTCGCCTGCTCGTGGAACCGTGCAACTCGTACGACATTCCGGGCTTCGCGCTGAACCGTTCGGCCGAAGCGCTCGACGTGATCGAAAAGACCGGCTCGGACAACCTCTTTCTGCAATACGACATCTATCACATGCAGCGCATGGAAGGCGAACTGGCCGCGACGATCAGGAAGCACTTCGCGAAGATCGCGCACGTCCAGCTTGCCGACAACCCCGGCCGCAACGAGCCGGGCACGGGCGAAATCCACTACCCGTTCCTGTTCGACCTGCTCGACACGCTCGGTTACGACGGCTACGTGGGCTGCGAATACAAACCGCGCACCACGACGGTCGACGGCCTCGGCTGGCTGCGCGGCGCGAAGCAGCGCACAGCCGAGCTGGCCTGACGCGCGGGCGCACTGAACAACCCTGAATTCGCATCAATGGAGACGCACAAGATGGCAAAGATTGGCTTTATCGGACTCGGCATCATGGGCGCGCACATGGCGCGCAACCTGCTCAAGGGCGGCCACACGCTGACGGTGAACGGCAAGTACCCGGTGCCCGACGACCTGCGCGCGAAAACCGAAGTGGCGGCCGACTCGACGGCCGTGGCGCAAGCCGCGGACATCGTCATCGTGATGGTGCCCGACACGCCCGACGTCGCGAACGTGCTGTTCGCCGACGACGGCGTCGCCAAGGGGCTCGGCGCCGGCAAGCTCGTGATCGACATGAGCTCGATCTCGCCGCTCGAAACGCAGCAGTTCGCAAAGCAGATCAACGCGCTCGGCTGCGATTATCTCGACGCCCCGGTTTCCGGCGGCGAAGTGGGCGCGCGCGAAGCGACGCTCACGATCATGGTGGGCGGCCCGCAAAAGGCGTTCGATCAGGCAAAGCCGTTGTTCGAGCTGATGGGCAAGAACATCTCGCTGATCGGCGACAACGGCGCGGGTCAGACCTGCAAGGTCGCGAACCAGATCATCGTCGCGCTCAATATCGAGGCCGTGGCCGAAGCGCTGCTGTTCGCCGCGCGCTCGGGCGCCGATCCCGAGCGCGTGCGCAAGGCCTTGATGGGCGGTTTCGCCTCGTCGCGCATCCTCGAAGTACACGGCGAGCGCATGACGAAGCGCACCTTCGACCCGGGCTTTCGCATCGAGCTGCACCAGAAGGATCTGAATCTCGCCATCGACGGCGCGCGCAAACTGGGTCTCGCGCTGCCGCACACGGCGAGCGCGCAGCAGTTGTTCAGCGTGTGCGCGGCGAACGGCGGCAAGGCGTGGGACCACTCGGCGATGATTCGCGCGCTCGAATTGATGGCGAACTTCGAGATCGCGCAACCGGCCGCGCAGGTGAAGGCCGCGTAACCGAACAGGCCTGCACGCGCAGGCCGACAGTGGGGCGCTTCGCGGCGGCGGCAACCGTCGCGGAGCAAATCGGTGCCGCTCTGGGCTGAGGGCGGCCAGTGGGGTCCGAAAGCGGCGCCCGGTGACGGCGGGGAAGCCTTGGTCGGTCAGACGTCGTCATCGGGTGTCCGCACGTCGGATGCCCTTTTCTTTTGCTTAGCGCGCTTCGTTGGCTGCGCGACGGCGCGCCTTCGATATCCGGTACGTGGATCAGTACGTGTCGAACAGGCGCTGCAACGCCGCCTTCTCCCCGATGCCCGCGGCCAGCGCGAGCAGCAGCAGCACGCGCGCCTTGTACGGGTTGAGCGTGCCCGCCGAAACGAAGCCGAGCGCGTCGTCCTTCGCCGCGCCGTTGTGCATCACGTGCCCCGAACCCACGCGCGACGCGCGCACGACGGCCACGCCCCGCGCCGCCGCGTCGGCCAGCGCCTGCTGCACGGCGCCGTGAATCGAGCCGTTGCCGGTGCCCGCCACCACGATCCCGCGCACGCCCGCCGCAACCAGCGCGTCCACGGCCACGCGCGACACGCCCGCGTAGCTCGCCACGATTTCCACGAGCGGCCACTGCGCCGGCGCCGCGAACGGCGTATCGACGGTATGCGGGCGCAGCGCCTTGCGCTGAAACTCCACGCGGCCGTCCTGCACCCAGCCGAGCGCGCCGACTTCGGGCGACTGGAACGCGTCCACCGCGTAAGTGCTGACCTTCACGACGTCGCGCGCGCAATGAATGCGATTGTTGAACGCGACCAGCACGCCCTGCCCCGCCGCCGCGCCGCTTGCCGCCAGCGTGACGGCGTTGAGCAGATTGAGCGGACCGTCCGCCGACAACGCCGAAGCGGGCCGCATGGCCGCCGTCAGCACGCACGGCTTGGCGCTTTTCACCGCGAGATGCAGGCAATACGCGGTTTCTTCGAGCGTGTCGGTGCCGTGCGTGATGACCACGCCGTCGATCTCGTCGCTGGCGAGCAGTTCGTTCACGCGCTGCGCGAGCGTGCTCCAGAGCGCGAGCGACATGTCCTTGCTGTCGATGCTCGCGACTTGCCCGGCGTGAATATGCGCGATGGCGTCGAGGCCCGGCACGGCCGCGAGCAGTTGCGCCACGCCGATCACGCCGGCCTGATAACCGGCCGTGTTCGACGCGTCGGGCGCGGAACCCGCGATGGTGCCGCCCGTGGCGAGCACCGCGATGCGCGGCAGCGTTGCCGCGGAGGAAGTCGAAGCGGAAGTGTTCATGGCGGCGATTTTAAGCGATTCGCCGCGCGCCGCCACCTGGCCGAACGGCCAAATGACCGAACGATGAATACAGGGGCCGGCGGGACGTCATTGGACCGTCGCACGGCCCGCGCGGCGAAACGACTTCATCAAACCTCAAGCCGCTTCGCGCAACTGGCTCGCGATCTGCGCCTCGGTGAGTTGCGGCGCGAACATCTCGATCAGCCGGTATGCGTACTGGCGCAGGAACGCGCCCTTGCGCAAGCCCACGCGCGTCGTGCTGGCCTCGAACAGATGCTGCGTGTCGAGCGCCACGAGTTCGCCGTCGCGCTTCGCGTCGTAGGCCATCGCCGCCACCACGCCCACGCCCATGCCGAGTTCGACGTACGTCTTGATGACGTCCGCGTCGATGGCGGTCAGCACGACGTCGGGCACCACGCCCACTTTGGCGAACGCCTGGTCGATGTGCGAGCGGCCCGTGAAGTCCTGGTCGTAGGTGATGATCGGATACTCGGCGATCTCTTCGAGCGTGAGGTTTTCGCGGCCCACGAGCGGGTGCGTTTTCGGCACGACCACGACGTGATGCCACGAATAGCACGGGAACGTCACGATGTCGGGGAAACGGTCTAGCGCTTCGGTGGAAATGCCGATGTCGGCCTCGCCGTTGATGATCATCTGCGCGATCTGCTGCGGATTGCCCTGGCGCAGCGCGAGATGCACTTTCGGAAACACCTCGCGGAACTGATGCACGACCTTCGGCAGCGCGTAGCGCGCCTGCGTGTGCGTGGTGGCCACCACCAGATGGCCGCTGTCCTGATCGGCGAACTGGCGCGCCACGCGGCGCAGGTTTTCCGCGTCGAGCAGCATGCGCTCGATGAGCTGATGCACCGCCTTGCCCGGCTCCGTGAGCCCCGTCAGGCGCTTGCCGCGACGGATGAAAATATCGACGCCGAGTTCGTCCTCCAGATCCTTGATCTGCTTGGACACGCCCGACTGCGACGTGTAAAGCACGTTCGCCACTTCGGTCAGGTTCATGTTCTGGCGCACGGCTTCGCGCACGAAACGCAATTGCTGAAAATTCATGGTCTTCTCTCCGGGACTGCGGACCGTTTTTCGTTATGTGCCGATACGTCGACGGCGTTCGACGACATTCGCCGGGCTTCGCGCTTTGCGCATCATGCGCCTTGAGCCGGAAACACGCGCAAACCGCGCGGCACCGCCGTCACGCCCTCGCCCACCGAAAGCCCGAGCGCGCGCCACGAGTCGCGATCGAGTTCCGCTTCGAGCGCGCCGCCCGTGCGGCTTTCCAGCTCCACGCGCACCGAACCGCCGAGCGTCACCACGCGCCGCACGTCGACCACGATGCCGTCGCGATGCGCGGCGCCCGTCGAATCCTGACGATGCAGCACGAGATCGTGCGGCCGCACGAACGCGAGCGCCGGGCCCTGAAAGCTCGCCGTCACCGAAATCGGCTGCGCCGCGCCATCGGCGACGAAACCGTTCGCGTCCACGCGCCCGCGCAGACGATTCGCCGCGCCGAGGAATTCGTAGACGAACGCCGTCTGCGGATGATCGTAGACGTCCTGCGGGCTGCCCACCTGCTCCACGTGGCCGTGATTCATCACGACGATGCGATCGGCCACTTCGAGCGCCTCCTCCTGATCGTGCGTGACGAAGATCGTCGAAATATGCAGATCGTCGTGCAACCGGCGCAGCCACGAACGCAGCTCCTTGCGCACCTTGGCATCGAGCGCGCCGAACGGCTCGTCGAGCAGCAGCACCTTCGGCTCCACGGCAAGCGCGCGCGCAAGCGCGATACGCTGACGCTGGCCGCCCGAAAGTTCGGACGGGTAACGCTGCGCGAGCCAGTCGAGCTGCACGAGCCTGAGCAGTTCATGCACCTTTTCGCGGATCACGGCTTCCGAGGGGCGCTCGTTGCGCGGCTTCACGCGCAGGCCGAACGCGACGTTCTCGAACACCGTCATATGGCGAAACAGCGCGTAATGCTGAAACACGAAACCGACCTGGCGCTCGCGCGCGCCCACCTCGCCCACGTCCTGGCCTTGCAGCACGACCTGGCCCGCATCGGCGTATTCGAGCCCGGCGATCACGCGCAGCAGCGTGGTCTTGCCGCAGCCCGAAGGCCCGAGCAACGCGACCAGCTCGCCCGGCGGAAAGTCGAGCGAGACGTTGTCCAGGGCGGTGAAGTCGCCGAAACGCTTTTGCAGATTGCTGACGGTGATGCCCATGATTTACCGCTCTCCTGTTTCGGTCCGGCGCGCACGCTCGAGCGCCGCTGCGCCGGACCCGTGAATGCTCATTGCAGCGATTGACGCGCAACGCCTTGACGTGCGCCGCCCGGCGCGGCCTGTGTCGCCGATGTCCCTTGTGTCGCCGGTGTCCCCGCCGGTGTCCCCGCCGGTGTCTCTTGTGCCGCTTGCGGCCCGAGATGCGCGGGCAGCGCGCCGGCATCGCGCGTTTCCGACGACATATGGCGCTCCGCGAGCAGCTTCAAACCGAGCGTCACGAGCGCGAGCAGCGCCAGCAGCGAGGCCACGGCGAACGCGGCCGCGAAGTTGTACTCGTTGTAGAGGATTTCCACGTGCAGCGGCATCGTGTCGGTTTGACCGCGAATGTGCCCGGACACCACCGAAACCGCGCCGAATTCGCCCATCGCGCGCGCGTTGCAGAGGATCACGCCGTACAGCAGACCCCAGCGGATATTCGGCAGCGTCACGCGGCGAAACATCTGCCAGCCCGAGGCGCCCAGCACGTGCGCGGCTTCCTCCTCGTCGCTGCCCTGTGCCTGCATCAGCGGAATCAGCTCGCGGGCGACGAACGGGAACGTCACGAAGATCGTCGCGAGCACGATGCCCGGCACCGCGAAAATGATCTGCACGTTATGGTCTTCGAGCCACGGCCCGAGCCAGCCTTGCGCGCCGAACATCAGCACGTAGATGAGGCCCGAGATCACCGGCGACACCGAGAACGGCAGGTCGATCAGCGTCGTCAGCAGCGCCTTGCCGCGAAACTCGAACTTGGCGATCGTCCACGAGGCGACCAGACCGAACACGAGATTGAGCGGCACCGCGACGGCAGCGGTGATGAGCGTGAGCTTGATGGCCGAAAGCGCGTCGGGGTCGGCGAGCGAGTCGAAATAAAACCCGATGCCCTTGCTGAGCGCCTGCCAGAACACGGCGACGAGCGGCACCACGAGAAACAGCGCGAGAAACGCGAGCGCGATGCCGGTCAACAACCAGCGCACCCAGGCGGCTTCGGTGACGGGATCGGGACGACCAGTATTGGGACGCCCAGTATCGGGACGCCCCGCGTTGCGTCGTGCGGACGTGCTCATTGCGCACCTCCGCCCAGCGCCGCGCCGCTGGCGGTCGTGCCCACGGCCTGCGGCGCGCCCGCGCCGGTGATGCCCCGGCTCGTGCGGCGTTGCAGATACCACTGCAACGTATTGATGATGAGCAGCATGACGAACGACACGCAGAGCATGACCACCGCCAGCGCCGTCGCGCCCGCGTAGTCGTATTGTTCGAGCTTGGTGATGATGAGCAGCGAGGTGATCTCCGACTTCATCGGCACGTTGCCGGCGATGAAGATCACCGAGCCGTATTCGCCCAACGCGCGCGCGAACGCGAGCGCGAAGCCGGTGAGCAGCGCGGGCAGCGCGGCCGGCAAGATCACGCGGCGAAACACGAGCGCGCGCGAGGCGCCGAGGCACGCGGCCGCTTCCTCCTGCTCGCGCTCGAACTCTTCCAGCACGGGCTGCACCGTGCGCACGACGAACGGCAAGCCGATAAACGTGAGCGCCACGAGCACGCCGAGCGGCGTGAAGGCGATCTTCAGCCCGAGCGGTTGCAGGTACTGGCCGATCCAGCCGTTGCCGGCGTACACGGCCGCGAGCGAAATGCCGGCCACGGAGGTGGGCAGCGCGAACGGCAAGTCGACGAGCGCGTCCACGATGCGTTTGAACGGGAACGTGTAGCGCACGAGCACCCACGCGAGCAGAAAGCCGAACACGGCGTTGATGAGCGCGCCGCCGAGCGCCGAAAGAAACGTGAGCCGATACGACGCGATCACGCGCGGCGACCACACCGCGCGCACGAACTGGCTCCAGTCGAGCGTCGCCGTCTTGAGGAAGGTGGAGGCCAGCGGGATCAGCACCACGAGGCTCAGGTAAGCCACCGTGATGCCGAGCGTCAGGCCGAATCCCGGCAGCGCACTGGGCTTGCGTAATCGAAACGTCGTCATGCTCGTCGTCCAGACATGGGTTGCGCTTTTTTGCGCCGAAAAGCGCGCCCGTGGGCGCGCTTCGTTGTTATGCGGCCGCGTCGTTCCTGTGCGCGGCCGATGCTTTCGGTTGCTGCCTTGCGTCGTAGCGTCCCGCTCGCGCCTTACTGCGGCTGATAGATGGAGTCGAACACGCCGCCGTCCGCGAAATGCGTCTTCTGCGCCTTGGCCCAGCCGCCGAACGTGTCGTCGACCGTGTAAAGCTTCAGCTTCGGAAACTTCGCCGTGAGCGCCGCGGGCACCGCGGTCGAACGCGGACGATAGAAGTTCTTCGCGGCGATCTCCTGACCTTCCTCGCTATAAAGGAACTGCAAATAGGCTTCCGAAACCTTGCGCGTGCCCTTCT
The DNA here is from genome assembly GCF_905220235.1 of Paraburkholderia sp. J41. Classification (NCBI taxonomy): domain Bacteria; kingdom Pseudomonadati; phylum Pseudomonadota; class Betaproteobacteria; order Burkholderiales; family Burkholderiaceae; genus Paraburkholderia; species Paraburkholderia sp. J41. Next base: position 75,958 of record NZ_CAJMZE010000015.1, read on the forward strand.
TGTCGACGACCTTGTCCACCACGGCAACGGGCGGCTCGGCCAGAATGCTCACCGAAGGCACGACGATCTCGAACCTGTCGGGGCCGAATTCCTTGAGCGAGAGAAACGCCTCGTTTTCCCAGGCGATCAGCACGTCGCCGATATCGCGCTGCACGAAGCTCGTGGTCGCGCCGCGCGCGCCCGAATCGAGCACGCCCGCATTCTTGTAGACCTTCGTCACGAACTCCTTCGCCTTCTGCTCGTTGCCGCCCGGCTGATGCAGCGCGTAGGCCCACGCCGCAAGGTAGTTCCAGCGCGCGCCGCCCGAGGTTTTCGGATTCGGCGTCACGATCGAGACGCCCGGCTTCGCGAGATCGTCCCAATCCTTGATGTGCTTCGGGTTGCCCTTGCGCACGAGAAACACGATGGTCGAGGTGTACGGCGAGGCGTTGTCCGGCAGACGCTTTTGCCAGTCTTTCGCGACGAGGCCCTTGTTGGCGAGCGCGTCGATGTCCCAGGCGAGCGCGAGCGTGACGACATCGGCTTGCAGGCCGTCGAGCACCGAACGCGCCTGCGCGCCCGAGCCGCCATGCGACTGCTTGATGGTGATGGTTTCGCCCGTCTTCGCCTTCCACTGCTTGATGAAGGCTTCGTTGATGTCCTGATACAACTCGCGCGTCGGGTCGTAGGAGACGTTGAGCAGCGCGGTATCGGCATGCGCGGCCACGGGCGCCAGCGCCGCCGCGCCGCCCAGCAATGCCGCGACCGGCACGATCAGCGGCGCCGCTCCGAGCGCCAGCCTCGCCGCCCATGTCCTGAGCCAGCCTGCTCGCGGCGCTTTCTCCGCCGCTTTCCCCGCCAATTTCCCCGATTCCGTGACCATCTATCTGTTCTCCGTGCCCGTATGTGGTTGCCGGCAAGTTGCCGCTCAGTTGCCGACTCAGTTGCCGCTAACGATGGAGGCCAGTCTAGCGATCCGCTTACATCATTAAAAATAATGTTTCTTCATTTTTTAATACGCAAAAGTGGTAAGCGACAGAGGAAACCGCTGCAACGGCATTTTTCCGTCCGTCAGGGCGCCATGAAACGCTGCTGCGGCGGCATCGGCAAGGCATCGGGGCGACGAACTTCAAGTAACACTTGAAAAGCGGCAAATACTGTATAAAAATACAGTCACCTGTTTAAACATACAGTGGCGCCATGACCAAACTCACCGCACGACAACAGCAGGTTTTCGATCTGATCCGCCGGGCGATCGAGCGCACCGGCTTCCCGCCCACCCGCGCCGAAATCGCGGCGGAGCTGGGTTTCAGTTCCGCCAATTCGGCCGAGGAACATTTGCGCGCGCTGGCGCGCAAGGGCGTGATCGAGCTGGCTGCGGGCGCCTCGCGCGGCATCCGTCTCGTGCCCATGGGCGACGAGCTGCCGCATCAGTTCACGCTGCCGCATGCGAGCATCATGCAGCTCGCGCTGCCGCTCGTCGGCCGCGTGGCGGCGGGCAGCCCGATCCTCGCGCAGGAACATATCTCGCAGAACTACATGTGCGACCCGGCGCTCTTTTCGAGCCGCCCCGACTATCTGCTGAAAGTGCGCGGTCTTTCGATGCGCGACGCCGGCATTCTCGACGGCGACCTGCTCGCCGTGCAGAAGAAGGCCGAGGCGAAGGACGGCCAGATCGTCGTGGCGCGTCTTGGCGACGACGTCACGGTCAAACGCCTCAAGCGCCGCCCGAACGGCCTGGAGCTGATCGCCGAAAACCCCGACTACGACAATATTTTCGTCGAGTCCGGCAGCGCGGAATTCGCGCTGGAAGGCATCGCGGTCGGCTTGATTCGCCCCACCGAATTCTAAAAATCCGCTGATATCCGTCTGGAGAGAGTCATGGAACGCCTTGCCCGTCTGCTGCCCTTCCGTCAATTCGGCCGCCTGCGTCATCTGCGTGGAATCGCCTCGTGCGCCGCGCGCGAGATGCGCGCCACGGCTGCCGCCATCAACGGCTCGCTCTTCGACGATATCGACAACGCGCCCAACCTCGTCGCCACCAGCACGGCCGACCTGCCGCCGCTGCCCTCGGCACAGCCGGCGTTCGCGCGTGTTTCGCTCAACAGCGCGCTCAACGTCGACCAACCCGCGCGCCGCGCGCCGGTGCGCGTCTATCACGGCCCGTCGCGGCTCATTCTGGTGGGCACGGTGGACGCGGTGTGCCGCGCGATCGACCGCTGCATTGCCGAGCAACCGACCGACTTGCCGGCCGCGCTCGCGAAATAAGGCACGCGCGTCGCAAAAAAGGACGCGCCGCGATGCGGGTTCTGTTTGTGCTTCGGGATCGTTTTCGCTTTATGGCGGTCAATCCTTGACCGAACGATCACGCCCACCTTATGACAGAGCCGCTCGCGAATACCTCAAGCTGGAAAAAGCCCCTTGCGATCACCGTCGCGGTGATTGCTACCGTTGCGGTACTCGGTTATGGCTACGCGTCGCCGTATATCGCCGTGAATCGCATGAAAGCCGCTGCCGACGCGCGCGACGCCGCCACGCTCAACGAATACGTCGATTACCCGGCGCTGCGCGTGAGTCTGAAGCAGCAAGTTGGCGCGCTGTTGCAGCAGCGCATTCACGCGCAGCACAGCAGCAATCCGCTTTTGCTGCTCGGCGCGGTGATCGGCGCGGCGTTGATCGGCCCGCTCGTGGACGCCTACGCTACGCCCGATGGTGTGGCCGCACTGCTCAACGGCATGCCGCCCACGGGCAAGCCGGGCGAACAACCCGCGGCGCCCGCGCCGCAAACCTCGGGCGCGCAGCCGGCGCCGCCTGTTCAATCAACGCAACCGGCGCCCGCAGCGCCGCCGGCCGCCGCGCCCGCACCACCCGCTCAACCTGCTCCGCCCGTGCAAACCGCCCCGGGCACGCCTGCACCGGGATCACGGCCTGTTACCGCGGCGGGCTATCGCAGCCTCAATGAGTTCGCGCTCACATGGGACCGCGGCACGACGGGCGAGCACTACGCCGCCATCCTTCAGCGCCACGGGCTTTTTTTCTGGAAGCTCGCGGCGGTCGAGCTCAATGAGGGAAGCGCGGCAAATTCGCCGTAACGGCGTTTGCCGTAAAAGCATCGCCGCAAAGCCGGTTCCGGGGCGAACCGGCTTCGCACTGGATTGAGCCGCTCAATTGGGCCGCTCAATTGGGCCGCTCAATTGCGCCGCTCAATGCGTCACTCAGAGCGGCGCCTGTCAGGGCAATCTCAAGCGGCGGCTTGCTGCTGTTTTTCCTCGGCCGCCGACGAACACGCCACAAGAATCGAACACGACACGCGATCGAGCAGCGGCGTATTGCCCGCGCCCATCCACCAGCGCGCAAGCCCGGTGCGGCAGCGATGCCCGACCACCACGAGATCGACGTTCAGTTCGATGGCGAGATTTGCGATTTCGTCGATCGGATGCCCGAATGCAAAGTGCCCCTGCGCGCGCACACCGCGCTCGGTGAGCCAATCCACGCCTTCCTGAAGAATCTCGCGCGCTGTTTCCTCGAAGCGGCCGCACGCCACATCGGTCAGCAGCCCCGCGCTTTGAGCGATGGACGAGCGCATGTCGACGACCGAGAGCAGATGCGTTTCGGCCTGCAAGTCGAGCGCAAGGTCGGCGCCGCAGCGCAGCGCCTTGCGGCCTTCGCGCGAGCCGTCGTAACAGAGCAGGATTTTCTTGTAGCTCGCCATGATCATTTCTCCCTACCCGCATGAAGTGCGGGCTGTGCGATTCTCATGATCGTGCGCCGCAATTGGCGATGCAAGGGTTGGAAAACGCCAGGTCGGCATCAAAAAACGCCAGATTTTTGCCGATGGTTTCCTGACAGGACGCACGCCGCTTGCGCCCGCGCACCGATTCGCGCCGCAACACGGCGCGCAACGCTCCCGCTGCCCGCTCGCGGCGCAGCGATGCACTAGAATGGACCGCCTCGGCTTCGCGCCCTTTCGCCCACGTCGACCTTTTCCCATTTTGTCCATGCCCGCAGCCGCCATCGAATTCGAGCAGGTCATCAAACACTACGGCGACCGCGCGGTCGTCAACGGACTGTCGTTCGAGGTCGTGCCCGGCGAATGTTTCGGTCTGCTCGGACCCAACGGCGCGGGCAAGACCACGACGCTGCGCATGCTGCTCGGCATCGTCGCGCCCGACGCGGGGCGCATCAGCCTGTGCGGCGAACCGGTGCCCGCGCGCGCCCGCCACGCGCGCGCGCGCGTGGGCGTCGTGCCGCAGTTCGACAACCTCGATCCCGACTTCACCGTGCGCGAGAACCTGCTCGTGTTCGGCCGCTACTTCGGTTTGTCGGCGCAACAAACGCGCGATCTCGTCGCGCCGCTGCTCGAATTCGCGCGGCTCGAAAGCAAGGCCGACGCGCGCGTGGGCGAGCTGTCCGGCGGCATGCGCCGGCGCCTCACGCTGGCGCGCGCGCTCGTCAACGATCCCGACGTGCTCGTGATGGACGAACCCACCACGGGTCTCGATCCGCAGGCGCGTCATCTGATCTGGGAACGCCTGCGCTCGCTGCTCGCGCGCGGCAAGACCATCCTGCTCACGACGCATTTCATGGAGGAGGCGGAGCGGCTCTGCAATCGCGTCTGCGTGATCGAGGAAGGCCGCAAGATCGCCGAGGGCACGCCCAGGACGTTGATCGAAACGGAGATCGGCTGCGACGTGATCGAGGTGTACGGCCCGGACCCGGCCGCGCTGCGCGACGAACTGGCATCGAGCGCGAAGCGCACCGAAATCAGCGGCGAAACGCTGTTCTGCTACGTCGACGACCCCGCGCCGATCCATGCGAAGCTGCGCCCTCGCTCGGACCTGCGCTATCTGCACCGGCCGGCGAATCTCGAAGATGTGTTCCTGCGGCTCACCGGCCGCGAGATGCAAGACTGAAGCGGCACGACTCCCCATGCAAACCCGCACCCACGAATCCGCCAACGCCAACGCAAACACCGGCGCCAACGCCGATGCAAACGCCAACGCCGGCCTCGCGCCCGCTCGCGAACCGCGCGCCGCGCTGCCCTCGAACGCCGCCAACTGGATCGCCGTCTGGCGGCGCAACTATCTGGTCTGGCGCAAGCTCGCGATCGCCTCGATGTTCGGCAATCTCGCCGATCCGATGATCTATCTGTTCGGCCTCGGCTTCGGGCTCGGGCTGATGGTCGGCCATGTGGACGGCGTGTCGTATATCGCGTTCCTCGCGGCGGGCACGGTGGCGTCGTCGGTGATGATGTCGGCGAGCTTCGAGGCGATGTACTCGGGGTTTTCGCGCATGCACGTTCAGCGCACGTGGGAAGCGATCATGCACACGCCGCTTTCGCTCGGCGACGTCGTGCTCGGTGAAGTGGTCTGGGCCGCCAGCAAGTCGATGCTCTCGGGCGTGGCGATCATGATCGTCGCCGCGCTGCTCGGCTATGCGAGTTTCCCGTCCATGCTGCTCGCGCTGCCCGTCATCGCGCTCGCGGGCCTCGCGTTCGCGAGCTGCGCGATGATCGTCACCGCGCTCGCGCCGTCCTACGACTTCTTCATGTTCTATCAAACGCTCGTGCTCACGCCGATGCTGCTGCTCTCGGGCGTGTTCTTCCCGATCACGCAGTTGCCCGCCGCCGCGCAGCACATCACGCTGATGTTGCCGCTCGCGCACGCGGTCGCGCTGATTCGCCCCGCGATGCTCGCGCGCCCCGTCGACCAGCCGCTTGTGCATCTGGCCGTGCTCGTGCTTTACGTGATCGTGCCGTTCGCGATCGCTTCGGTGCTGTTCCGCCGCCGCATGATGCGTTGATGCGCCCGGGCGGCATGCGCGGCTGCGGGCGGCGTTCGCGCGCCTGACCGCCAAACGCCGCGCTCAGTCTTCGTCGTCGCCCCAGGGAATCTCGACGTCCGAAATAAATGCGACCGTCGCGAACGGGCCGCCGTCCTGACGTCCCATCTTGCCGTCGGCGCGATGCCATTCCACGCGAAAGATCGTCGATTGCGTCTGCGCGAGCAGGCGCACCGTGCGAATTTCCTCGGGATCGGCTTCCTCGACGGGATCGTCGAGCGAGATCAACAGCGACTGCGGCCAGACACCGTCGGCGGGATCGTAAATGCGGTCGCCGTCGGGAATGGACGTGTGCGCCTCGACGCCGATCGTTGCCGAAGCCTCGACGATCATCTTGCCGAGCGCGCGCAGCACCGCCGTCGCGCGCGCCGAGTTGGCCTGGCGGATCGCGAGATCGCCACGCGTGAGCGCCTGCTCGAGTTTCGGATGGGTTTTTTGCTGTGCCATGCTGGTTTCGGGCTGCGGCCCGCTCCTGTGCAAACGGAAAACCGTCCGGTGGTAATGAAAACGTTGTGAGTCCGCAAACGCGTTCGGGCCGCGCGATTCGCGCCGCACCGATGTGAAGTCTAGCGGCAGCGCGCGCAAAGCGCCGTTTCATCGTCGCGTCGATGTCGCGCCGCACGCGCCACGCCGTGCCGGAATGCGCGCCGAGGCGAACCCCGAGCGCCGTTTCAGCCGCTTTCAGCCCCTTCAGCCGCATTAAGCGCCCCTTAAGCGCCAACCAGGCAAGACCAAAGCGACCTGTGCCCAGCCCCGCTCCGGCCACGGCCCTGGTCAAAAGCAAGCGGGGAAACACACCAGTAAGCGCACCATGAAACGCGCGGGAAACGGCCTAAAAATCGCCCAGAAACCGGCCTAAAAACCGAGCGCGACCGCCGCCAGCCCCGCGACGACGCCGAACAGCACCACGGTCGTGCCGACGAGCGCGAGCACGCGCGGGCGGAACGATCCGGCCAGCATCGCGAACGACGGCACGCTCACGGGCGGCAGCGTCATCAGCAGTGCGCCGGCCGGCCCCACGCCCATGCCGAGCGCGAGCATCGCCTGAATGATGGGCACTTCGCCGGCGGTCGGGATCACGAACAACATGCCGACGAAGGCGAACGCCACGATCCAGCCGATGCTGCTCGTGATTTCCGGGCCGATATGCGGAAAGAGCCACGCGCGCGCCGCGCCGAGCAGCAGCACCAGCACGATGTATTCAGGCACGAGCCGCACGGCCATGCGCGCGAAAATGCGCAGCCAGCGCACGAACACGTTGCCGCCCTCGGCCTGCTGCTGGGCGAGCTGCGCGAGACGGCTGTCGGCGGCGCGCGTTTCCTCCGGCGTGACGAGCCGGTTCGCGAACCAGCCGAGGCCGAACACCATCAGCACGCCCAGCACGAGACGCAGCGCGCTCCACTGCCAGCCGAGCACGAAGCCCATGAACACGAGCGTCGCGGGATTGAGCACCGAATTGCCGAGCCAGAACGCGATCGCGCCGCCCGCCGAAGCGTTGCGCGCGCGCAGGCCGACCACCACCGGCGCGGCGCAGCACGTACACATCATGCCGGGCACCGCGAGCAGCCCGCCGGCGGCCACGCTGCCGAAGCCGCGCCGCCCGAGCACGCGCGCGACCCACTGCACGGGCAGGAGCGCCTGCACGGCCGAACCGAGCAACAGGCCGAGCACCATCGCTTGCCAGATCGCCTTGCCGTAGGCGAGCGCATAGTCGAGCGCGGCGGCGAGCGACGGTGCGGGGGCGCTCGCGGCGCCGCCCATCAGGATCGACTTGCCGATGGAATGCGTTTGCTGGGCCGTGAACGCACGGTGATAGTACGGAAACCACTTCACGTAGAAGAGGCCGGCCACGGCCAGCAGAATGAAGATGGGCCAGCCGTACGACGGGGGCGATTGCGCGGGACGGGCAGTCGTCATGACGAAGTTTCTCCGGGGTGAAGCGGCGATTAAGTGGCGATTAAGCGGCGATTTAAGCGACGGTTAAGCGAAATTGAAAAGCAGCCGGCCGGCGCAAGCCAAGGCGCAGGCAACGGTGCCGGCACCGGCGGGCGCGCCGCACGGCGCAACACCGGCCGGCGCCAGTCTGGATCGTAGTGTAGGCCCTGCTCGCGCCTTGCGAACGGCAAACCGCTCGCCGGGCGAACCAGGCGGCGCCAATATAAAAAGCGGCGCGGTTTCAGTCAACCGCGCCGCTCGAAGCCGCATGATACCGCGCCGATGCTTACGGCGCTTACGGTGCGGGATTCGGCTGCTGCTCGTGGAGCGCGTCGATTTGCGCGAGCGCTTCGGGCGAGAGCTTCACGTCGGAGCTGCCGATGTTTTCCTTGAGCTGCGCGAGCGAGGTCGCGCCGATCAGATTGCTCGTCACGAACGGCCGGCTATTGACGAACGCGAGCGCGAACTGCGCCGGCGTCAGGCCGTGCGCCTTCGCGAGCGCGACGTAGCGCGAGGTCGCGGCCACCGCTTCGGGCTTGCTGTAGCGCTTGAAGCGCTCGAACAGCGTGATGCGCGCGCCGTCCGGGCGCGCTCCGCCCTCGTACTTGCCCGAAAGCCAGCCGAACGCGAGCGGCGAATACGCGAGCAGGCCCACGCCGTCGCGGTGCGTGAATTCCGACAAACCGCCCTCGAACGTACGGTTGAGCAGGCTATACGGATTCTGGATGCTGACGATGCGCGGCAGCCCGAGCTTTTCGGCGGCGCGCAGGAATTGCGCGACGCCCCACGGCGTTTCGTTCGACACGCCGATATGGCGCACCTTGCCCGCCTTCACGAAGTCCGCGAGGACGCTGAGCGTTTCCTCGATCGGCACCGTGTAGGCATCGTCGATATACGGGTACGCGCTTCGGCCGAACGTCATCGTGCTGCGGTCGGGCCAGTGCAACTGATACAGATCGACGTAATCGGTTTGCAGGCGCTTGAGGCTGCCGTCGATCGCCTCGGTCAGGTTCTTGCGGTCGAACTGGTTCTGCGGGCCGCGAATATGCTGCGGATTGTGCGGCTGACGCGCGGGACCGGCGATCTTGGTCGCGAGCACGATGCGCTCGCGGGCGGCGCGATGCTGCGCGAGCCACGTGCCGATATAGCGCTCGGTCAAGCCCTGCGTTTCCGGGCGCGGCGGCACGGGATACATTTCGGCGGCGTCGATCAGCGTCACGCCCTGGTCGAGGGCGTAGTCGATCTGTTCGTGCGCTTCCTGCTCCGTGTTCTGCTCGCCCCACGTCATCGTGCCGAGCCCGATCAGGCTCACCTTGACATCGGTATCGCCGAGTGTGCGGTATTCCATCGAAACGGTGTCCTTATCCATCTGTGCGGTTTGGGGAACGGCGAAACTACCACGGCGCCGGAAATTTTTCAGGAGACGCTGAATTTGCGGCGAGGCGGCAGGCGACAGAGCAGCACGGGAGTCCGGCCGCGCCCGGCGCAGCGCCGACGAAAAAGCCGGAGACGGCGCATGCCGCTCCGGCTCCGGCAAAACCTCCCACGGCACGCCGTGCCTACGGCCCGACGCGCTCGACCACCCAGCCCGAATTGCGCACCAGATAGTACTGACCGCCCGCGCCCACCCAGTGATAACCGCGCGGCGGCGGCTTGAGGTGATACTGGCGCCAGTCGTCGATCACGTATTGGCGGTCGCGGTATTCGGCGGGCAAGCGGTCGCCCTTGCGCCACGCGGGCGGCGGCATGTCGGGCGGCGGCGGACGATCGGGCGGCGGGCCGCCGCGGTAGTCGTTCGGCCCTGGGCGCGGCGGCTGTTGCGCGAACGCGGGCGGCGCGAGCATCGCCGGCAATGCCAGCGCAGCAAGAAGCACGAAGCGTTTCTTCATCCTTCATCTCCTTTAGCCTTGGACGGCAGGACGCGCCCGCGCCGCGGTTCGCCGCGAGCGGCGCGCTTCCAACGAATCATGGTAGTACAGGCGCTCGAAACGTCGCGCGGCGGCGTCTGATGGGCGGCCAAACGAACGCCGTGGCCGCGCGCCCTCGCCCAGTCATGCCAAAATCGGCGCACGACGCGTAAGGAGGCATCCGCATGGAAAACCGACGCAGCTACGAATACATGGGCTTCAACATGACCGCCGGCGTGGACGGCGACCACAACGCGGGCTTTTTCGTCTCGACGCAACAGGTGCAGAGCCTCACCGACGGCGACCACGGCAGCGTGCCCGTGGGCGGCGTCTCGGCCGGCCGCTTTCCGACGCAGGACAATGCGTTCGACGCCGCTTTCGACTGCATCCGCGAATTCATCGACAAGCGCGTGGGCGACACGCCTTGAGCAGCCGGCACTCGCGCGCCGAACTCAGCGCCCCGCCTCGCGCCGCAGAAATGCAAAACGCCGGATGTCTCGTGAACATCCGGCGTTTCCGGTTCCCGCCGCCCGGTTAGCGGCGCAACCCGGGAGCAACCCGCGACCGCTTACTGGCCGAAATACACCGACTGCGGGCCGCCTGCCTTGACGTGGCTGCCCGACTGCGAACCCGTGCTCACGCCGCCGTAAGCCGTGTTCGATTGTTCCTGGGCGCGCTCGACAGCGACGGTGTGGGCGCTTTGGCCTTGCTGCGAAGCGGGTGCGCCGACGCTCGGGCGATAAAACGGTGCCGGGCCATAGCCGCTGGCGAACGCCGGAGCGGCAACAGAAGCGGAAGCTGCGACCAGCAGCGCTGCGATCAGTTTGGTCTTCATGGTGGACTCCAATGTGAGGTTCAACTGCGGTTCGGTTTGGCGCCGCGTCCGGGAGGTCTGCCCATGTGCTGCGTCAATGGAACCTAGTGTAATCACCTACTATCGGAAAATAATCGCGATAATCCGAATTTACTATTCCGTGATCGGAAACAATCCGCTGAGCCAGAACTGGCGTGCCTGAGCGACGAACGGACCCTAAAAGCTGTCCTGAAAATATTTTCGCGGCGCAGCAAAACGGACCCCGGATTACATAACGGCGAAAGGGTCTTTCGCCCCGAATGCCCGGCTGGAAATGCTTCCAGCCTCCATTCGTCCTCAAAAGGGGCCGATGACGCGGCGCGCAAACGTCCGCGGCGCGATATCGCGATTGCAGTAAAATGCAAGGTTGTTTCCCGTACGCACGTCAAACCATGTCCGCCAACCGCCCCGCCAGTCCCCGTCGCGTGTCCGTCGCCCCGATGATGGACTGGACTGATCGTCACTGCCGCTCGCTGCATCGTTTCATCTCGAAGCACACCTGGCTTTATACGGAGATGGTGACGACGGGCGCGCTCATCCATGGCGACGTGCCGCGTCATCTCGCCTTCTCGCCCGCCGAAGCGCCGGTCGCGCTGCAACTGGGCGGCAGCGAGCCCGCCGATCTGGCGCGCGCGGCGAAGCTCGGCGAGCAATGGGGCTACGACGAGATCAATCTCAATTGCGGCTGCCCTTCGGAGCGCGTGCAGCGCGGCGCGTTCGGCGCGTGCCTGATGAAAGAGCCGGAACTCGTGGCCGATTGCGTGAAGGCGATGCGCGACGCGGTTTGCGTGCCGGTGACGGTCAAGCATCGCATCGGCGTGGATGCGGTAGAGGACTACGCATTCGTGCGCGATTTCGTCGGCACGATCGCCGACGCGGGCTGCGAGGTGTTCATCGTGCATGCGCGCAACGCCATCCTCAAAGGCCTGAGCCCGAAGGAAAACCGCGAAATTCCGCCGCTCAAGTACGAGTACGCGTACCGGCTCAAACGCGATTTTCCGCAACTCGAAATCGTCATCAACGGCGGCATCAAGACGCTCGACGAAGTCGAGCAACACCTCGAGCACGTCGATGGCGTGATGCTCGGCCGCGAGGCCTATCACAACCCCTATGTGCTCGCGGACGTCGACGCGCGCTTCTACGGCGCGACCGAAGCCGCGCCTACGCGCGAGGAAGTGGAAGCAAAGCTGATCGACTATTGCGCGAGCGAACTGGCTCGCGGCACTTATCTGGGCAACGTCATGCGTCACGCGCTGGGGCTCTATCGCGGCGTGGCCGGCGCGCGCGGCTGGCGCCGCGTGCTTTCGGACAATCGCGCGCTGGCGAAGGCCGATCTCGCGATTTTCGACACGGCACGCGAGCATCTGCGCGTTCCGGCCGATATTTTTGAATAAGGGACTAGGCAAGTCCGATGAGGCATGTATATAATCTTGCTTCTTGATTGATGCCGCTCTCGCAGCGAAGTCGGTCGAGAAAAACAGCGGTGGCTGTAGCTCAGTTGGTAGAGTCCAGGATTGTGATTCCTGTCGTCGTGGGTTCGAGTCCCATCAGCCACCCCAAGATTAAAAAAGCCCAGTCCTCGGACTGGGCTTTTTGCTTTGCGCTGTTGCTCGATGTCGCTCAATACCTCTCGCCTCGCGCGATATTCGCCGGCCCACTACCGCACTCACCCCGCCCCACCCGCGTCGATCCACGCACGCGCCGCCTCGAATCCGGCCTCGGCCGCCGCATGCTCCGTGGACCACAGCCGCTCGATATGCACGAGCTGCCAGTCGATCAGCACGGCGCCGCCCTTGAGCACGCGCCAGTGCGCCTTCACGCCGGTCAGCACCTGCTCGACCGCGACTTCGATATCGCAGTCCTTGTAGCGTGCCTCGTAGTCGCCCATGTCGATGCCCTTCGGCTCCATGATCGCCCCTGCGCTTTAACCTGACGATCCATCCTGGCACATTTCGGGGCGACGCGCGCAACAGCGCGGCTGCGTCAAAGACGCGCGATCGACACCTCGGTCGACTTGACCAGCGCCACCACCTCGGAACCCACCTTCAGCTCGAGTTCGTCAATCGAGCGCGTCGTGATCACCGAAGTGACGATACCGAACGACGTGTCGACGTCGACTTCCGAGACCACGGGGCCGCGAATGATCTCCTTGATCTTGCCGCGAAACTGGTTGCGCACGTTGATAGCGGTAATGCCCATGAGTTCGGCTCCGTGAGTCGATTAACAGTTAGTTATCCAGACGATCTGCGCGACGCGGCTCAAGCCGCCACGCCATGACCGAGCACGCGTTGCAGCACGCGCTCCTCGAGTTCGGCGAAACGCGCATCGACGCGCGCACGCGGCCGCGCGAGCGGCACCGCCTGATCGAGCGCGATACGCCCCGCTTCCACGAGCAGAATGCGATCGCCCAGCGCCACCGCTTCGTGTACGTCGTGCGTGACGAGCAGCGCCGTGAAGCGATGCTCGCGCCACAAACGTTCGATGAGCGCATGCATTTCGATGCGCGTGAGCGCGTCGAGCGCGCCGAGCGGCTCATCGAGCAGCAGCAGGCTCGGCCGGTGCACGAGCGCGCGAGCGAGCGCCACGCGCTGACGCTGGCCGCCCGAAAGCTGCGCGGGCCAATCGTCGGCGCGCGCGAGCAGGCCCACTTCGTCGAGCACCGCGCGCGCATCGTCACGCGCGCCGCGCCCGAGTCCGAGCATCACGTTTTGCAGCACGGTTTTCCACGGCAGCAAACGCGCGTCCTGAAACATGATGCGCGTTTCGAGCGTCGTACCGCCCACGCCGCGCCGAACGACCGCGCCCGCGTCAGGCGTTTCCAGACCCGCGATCAGGCGCAGGAGCGTGGACTTGCCGCAGCCGCTGCGCCCGACGATCGACACGAAACTGCCGCGCTCGATCGCCAGATCGAAGTCGCTCAGCACCGGCCGCTCGCCGAAACGCTTGCCCACGCCGCGCAGCTCCACCGCCGCGTCGCCCGCGCCTTCGTGCGTGCGCAGCGCGGCGCTTTCGCGCACGCCGCCGTCGCCGCGTTCACGGACGACCGCGCGCCCAAATCCGTTCAGATCCGCGCCATAACCCGGCGCCAATTGGCTCGCGCTCATGCGTCGCCCTCCTGTTGATACGCGGGATGCCAGCGCAGCGCGGCACGTTCGAGCCGCTTCGCGAGCCAGTCGGCGAGCTTGCCGAGCGCGGCATAGAGCAAAATGCCGACCACCACCACATCGGTTTGCAGAAACTCGCGCGCGTTCATCGTCATATAGCCGATGCCCGATTGCGCGGAGATCGTTTCGGCGACGATCAACGTCACCCACATCAGCCCGAGCGCGAAGCGCACGCCGACCAGAATCGACGGCAACGCGCCCGGCAGGATCACTTCGCGATAGAGCGCAAACCCCTTGAGCCCATAGCTGCGCGCCATTTCCACGAGATTGGCGTCCACCGAGCGAATGCCGTGGAACGTGTTCACGTAGACGGGAAAAAACACACCGAGCGCGACGAGGAACACCTTCGCTTCCTCGCCGATGCCGAACCACAGGATCACGAGCGGAATCATCGCCAGCGCGGGAATGTTGCGCACCATCTGCACGGTCGAATCGAGCGCGGTTTCGACCGGCTTGAAAAGCCCCGTGCCGAGTCCGAGCGCAAGGCCGATCGAGCCGCCGATCGCGAAGCCGGAGAGCGCGCGCCATGTGCTCACGCGCACGTCCTGCCACATTTCGCCCGATTCGATCAGCGACCACGCGGCGCGCAGCACGGCAACCGGTTCGGGCAACACGCGCGTGGATATCACGCCGAGCCGCGCGCCGATCTCCCACAGCGCGAGAATCGCAAGCGGCACGAGCCAGGGCGCGAGACGCGCGAAGCCCCTGCGCGCGAACGCACGGAGCGCTCGCGCGGCGCCTGGCGCGCGGGCGTCACGGGCCGCGCCGCGCGCGCCGGCGGTCGGGAGTGCGGATTGAGTCATCGTTGCATCCTCCAGCGTCTCAGCTCTGGCTCACCTTCGGCAAATAATGATTGCCGACCACTTCGCCGAATGGTCCCGAAAGCGGGCCGCTCGCGTTCTTCGCCTGACGCCCCGGCAGCAGCGGGAACACGAGTTCGGCGAATCGGTAGGATTCCTCAAGATGCGGATAGCCCGAGAGAATGAACGTTTCGATGCCGAGCGACGCATATTCTTGCATCAGCGCCGCGACCTGCTGCGGATTGCCGACGAGCGCCGTGCCCGCGCCGCCGCGCACGAGGCCCACGCCCGCCCACAGGTGCGGATACACCTCCAGATCCTGGCGCGTACCGAGCTTGCCGCCGTGCAACGCAGCCATGCGGCGCTGTCCTTCCGAATCCATCTTGCCGAACGCGGCCTGGGCGCGCGCAACGGTGGCGTCGTCGAGCCGGCTGATGAGCTGGTCGGCGGCGGCCCACGCTTCCTCCTCGGTCTCGCGCACGATCACATGCAGGCGAATGCCGAAGCGGATCGTACGGCCGCGCTCGCCGGCGCGCGCGCGAATGTCGGCAATCTTCTTCGCCACGGCTTCGGGCGGCTCGCCCCAGGTGAGATAGGTGTCGATATGCTCGCCCGCCATCGCGTGCGCGGCCGGCGACGAGCCGCCGAACCACAGCGGCGGGTGCGGCTGCTGCACCGGCGGATAAAGCGCTTTTCCGCCGACCGAGCGCAGATGCTTGCCTTCGAAGTCGATCGCCTCGTTGGCGTGCGAAGCCGCGAGCAGCTTGCGCCAGATATGCAGGAATTCGTCGGTGATCTCGTAGCGCGTGTCGTGATCGACGAACACGCCGTCGCCTTCGAGTTCGGTCGTGTCGCCGCCCGTCACGACGTTGATGAGCAACCGTCCGTTCGAGAGCCGGTCGAAGGTCGCGGCCATGCGCGCGGACAAGGCCGGCGACGAAAGGCCGGGGCGAATCGCCACGAGAAACTTCAGGCGCCGCGTCGCGGCAATCAGGCTCGACGCCACGACCCATGCGTCCTCGCACGACCGGCCCGTGGGCAGCAAGACGCCCTCGTAGCCGAGCGTATCGGCGGCGACGGCGATCTGCTGGAAGTACGCGAGGTCAGCGGCGCGCGCGCCCTCGGTGGTGCCCAGATAACGGCTGTCGCCGTGAGTCGGTATGAACCAGAACACATTCATGCGTTGCTCCTGCGTGCGAATTGAAACGACTGAGACGAAACGGAAGCGGACCGAAAGCGCGAATCCCGCGCGGATCGGCAAAAACAAGGCGTATTCGCGCCCGAGGCGGCCCTGAGGCCCCTAGGCCCCGCGCCGTCCGTGGCAAGTAAAAAGGAAATTGACGGCGAGCGAGTCGCCCGTCGAACTCGCGCCGCGCGGATCGCACGCCACCCGCGCGCCACCCGCGCGGAAATCGACGCGGAAATCGGCGAACCCGGCCTGAAGCGGGCACAAAAACGGGCGCAGAAGCAACCCGCTCGCGCCGTCTGCATGGGGAATCAGTCTAGGGACGGCACTCGGCCTTTAGAACGATTTTTTTGAGCTTAGGTTTTCCACTTTCGTGCTTTGCCCGACGCTTTAGCATACGAAACGCCTTGACGCGCCGCGCGCCGGCGACGCCGCCGCCGATATAATGGCGCACACATCGACAATGGCTGCGGCGCGCCGTGCCGTTCAGCGCCAACGTCTCGCACTCTCGCTCTACATGCAAAAGATCATTTTGCCGTTCGTCTCCGGCTTTCTCGCGTCGCTGTTCTTTCGCGAGGCGACGCTCGCGCTCCTCCACGCCGCGCAGGTCATCGACGCGGCTGGGTTTTCGACCGATCCCTTCGTGCCGCTCGGGTTGCCCGAGTTTCTCGTGAACGCCATCTGGAGCGCGCCGTGGGCCGTGCTGATGGCATGGCTGCTGCGCGTCTCGCCGGGGCGTCCGGCGCCGTGGGTGCAGGCGTTCGTGTTCGGCGGCATCGTGCTCACGGCCGCGACGGTGTTCGTCATCGACCCGTTGCGCGGCATCTGGCCGAGCGGCAACATGCTGCCGCGCCTCGCCATGGGCTTCGCATCGAACGCACTGTGGGGCTGGGGCGCGCTCGTATTCATGCGCGCCTTCATGAGCGAAACGGACGAAGACTGAGCCGCGGCCGCTCTCCCGCGCCCGGCGGCCCGCGTCGGCGGCGCGGCCTCCTTCGACCGGGCCGTCAGCCGATCAGCCCGCGCAGCGGATGCTCCGTCGCGCTCCACGGGCTCGCGAACATCGCCTCGACGTCCTCGCGGCGCACGTCCTCGATGCGCGCGATGCGCCAATGCGGGCGATTGTCCTTGTCGATGATGCGCGCGCGGATGCCTTCCATCACGTCACCGGTCGCGAAGCTCGAACGCGTGAGATCGAGATCGCGGCGCAGGCAGTCGGAAATCGTGCCTTCCGCGCGCGACACCACCTCGAGCGAAACGGCCATCGACAAAGGCGAACGCTCGCGCAACACGCCCACGGCCTGCCCGGCCCATTCGGCTTCGGCGCCCTGCCCCGCGCGCTGCGCCGCTTCGAGCGACGCGAGGATCGCGCTCACGTCGTCGAGCGAAAAATGCCGGTCGATCCATGCCCGCGCCCCGGCGAGCGCCGACGCGTCGGCGTGGCGCTGCGTTTCGTCGGCGGGACGCGCAGCCGCGCGAATGCGCTCCACGATCTGCTCACCCGACGCGAATGGCTCGCGCTCCAGCGCGGCGAACAGATCGGGCCACGCGGCCTCGTCGAGCGACACATCGGCGAGACCTGCGTAAAGCGCGCCCGCCGCATCGACGGTCTCGCCCGTCACCGCGAGATAGCGGCCCAGCGCGCCTTGCGTGCGCGCGAGATACCAGCCCATGCCCACGTCCGGGAACAGGCCGATGCGCGTTTCGGGCATTGCCATGCGTGCGCTCGCGCCCACGATGCGCAGCCCGCCCGTGCGATACGCGCCCTGCGAGATGCCCATGCCGCCGCCCATCACGACGCCGTTGAGAAACGCGATATACGGCTTCGGATACGTGGCGATGGCGTGATTGAGCCGATATTCGTCGGTGAAAAACGTATCGAGCGCGGCCTGATCGCCCGCGCGCGACGACTCGTAGAGAAAGCGGATGTCGCCGCCCGCGCAAAACGCGCGCGCGTGACGCGTGCGCACGATCACGGCGAGCACGGCTGCGTCGTTGCGCCAACGTTCGAGCGCCGCGCGCATCGTGCGCACCATCGCCGTGGTGAGCGCGTTGAGCGCTTGCGGGCGTTCGAGTTCGAGATAGCCGATGCCGTTGACGACCCGCACGAGCACATGCGTGTCGGAATCGGCATCGGCGGCGGGCAGTTGAGGTTCGTTCGACATGGCGTGCGCGACGTGCCGCGATGAGTCACCGAAGCTCACGAGGCTATCACGACGCTGCGCGCGGCGTCGCCGATGCGGGCAGCCTCTGGCAGCGAAATACTGGCGGATCAAGCGCCGCAATGAAGCGCCGCGCAAACGCGCCCGCGGCAAAAACGACGCCGCAAGCGCATCGCCACGTGCCTACGAAGCGAGACGGCCGGGCGGGAAATGTCCGCTCTTGAGCAGCACCGGCGAGCCGTTGCTCAGTTCGAGATGGGCGCGCGCGACGGCTTCGATGCGCGCGCGGCCGGCATCGAACGCCTGCATCCACGCGTCGCGCGTTGCGGGCGCCGCGCCGAAATGGTCTTCGAGCGCCTCGACGGAAATCGCGCACGGCACGCGCGCGCCGTCGACCAGGGCGGGAAACACCACGGTCAGGTTGGTGTCGCGATAGAGCGGCGCATCTGCGGGAAAGCGGATAATCATGTGCAGCCCCGTTGGCAAATTCAGCAGAATGAAAGGCTCACCGGCGGACGGCGGGAGTGCCTGACTATGTTACGCGCGCCGCATGCCGGACGACACGAACGTGCGCGCGCGAAGTGCCGAGCGCAGGCGCGAGACGATGGCGGCGGCCGCCCTCCGCAGCTTGCCGCCGGACTGCCGGCGCGCCGCGCGAAACGCTTTCAATGCGCCTGCATCTTCGAAAACAGATTGAGCACCAGCACGCCGGCCACGATCAATCCCAGCCCGCACACGGCGGCGAGATCGGGCACCTGTTTGTAGAGCACCATGGCGACCAGCGTGATGAGCACGATGCCCACGCCCGACCAGACCGCATAGACGATGCCGACCGGCAGGCTGCGCAGCGTGAGCGCGAGCCCGTAGAACGCGACGCCGTAGCCCGCCACGACGATGGCCGAGGGCACGAGGCGCGTGAAACCGTCCGAAGCGCGCAGCGCGGAAGTCGCGATCACTTCGGCGACGATCGAAACGGCAAGCCACGTCCAGGGGGAAAGCCGCATGGCGTCAGGCCTTCGCAAGCGCGAGCTGGCCGTAGTCGGCATCGAGCTGCGCGCAGAGCGCCTCCACGACGAGTTCATGATCCGCGCGCTGCGGCATGCCCGAAACCGTAACCGAGCCGATCACGCCCGCCCCCGCCACCGTCAGCGGAAACGAGCCGCCATGCGGCGCGTAATCGTTGATCGGCAAACCGTGCTTTTCGTCGAGCGAACTGCCCGTATGTTGCAGACGCAGGCCGATCGCATAGGAACTGCGGCGGAAATGCTCGACGACGCGCGACTTGCGGCGCACCCAGTCGGCATTGTCGGGCGTGGCGCCGTCGAGCGCGCAGAAAAACAATTGCTGGCCGCAGGTGCGAATGTCGATGGCAATGGGCAGCGAGCGAGCGCGCGCGAGTTCATGCAGGTGCGAGCCGAGTTGCCACGCGCGATCGGCATCGAAACGGGGAAATACGAGCGCATGTTCCTGCGCGGCAATGGATTGCAGATCGAGAGTGATATCCATGGATAAACGGGGGCGCTGGGCGCGGATTGATGCGGATGGCAGGATGAGCGCGCCTGCGTGCGGACGGCGGCGCGTTGAACGGAGGATTCTATCCTGGCGATTTTTTGCGGCTGGGATGCGTGCGCGGCTTGCTTCCGCTCGTGATTGCTCGCGCTCGCTCGCAGACGCGATCAAGGCGACTGCTGCCCGAGTGCGCCCGGGTGCAATCGTTCGGAAAGCCGAACGTCATTTGGTTGTTGCGTTTCCGCGTGATGTGTCCTATAATCTTTTCTTCGACGGACGCGGGGTGGAGCAGTCTGGCAGCTCGTCGGGCTCATAACCCGAAGGTCACAGGTTCAAATCCTGTCCCCGCAACCAATAAAATCAAAGGGTTACAACGCTTTCGCGTGTAACCCTTTTGTATTTCTGGTGTGCGTGTAACCACCATGTAACCGCCAGCGCTCAATCGGGGCGAGCTTCGCGGCGGAGCCGGACCTCCAGAGTACCCGCCAGCTTCCCCTTACGGCATGCCATACCGGGCGAGCGCATCGCGGATAATGTTGCAGCCGCAACAGCGCGGGACAATACACATTGATTTGCGTGAAGCGCGCCGCCCGATGATGGAAGCGCGGGCGGCGCATGTGTACGGCCCGGAAGCCTGAGAAAAATCGCGCCGGGCCAGCGTGAGTCAGTCGAGCATGGCATGGAATGCTCATTCGTCTCAGTGCAGTCCTGCACAGCCTAAAGCCCGGGCGGGGCAACAACGTGCCACTGCCCAAACTCCGGGTCGAACAGTCCTATGCCGTCGCACTTCGATGCGTCGGCAACGACCGCAACCGGCGCACTGCGAAGCGCCTGACCGACCGCCTTGCTCATACGCGCCCCGCTCCATTCGTGGATCGCCCGGTGTGTCTCGCGCCAGGCAAACAGGCCCGCCTGTTCGTGCAAGTGGTCGATCATCTCCACGGTCGCCGGATCGACTTCGAACCACGGCGGATCGTTGGCCCATATATGAATCGTCTGACCGTACCGGCCCAGCGCGCCGCCTAGGCGCAGCAGAATACGCCCCGCATACGTCGGCCATCCGGCATGGATGCACGCCACCAACCCCCGCCCATCCGCATCACGAAAGAGACTGCCGTCCAGTTGGGCGGCAGGCATGACGTGATACGCCTGGCCCAACTGCGCGAGGCGCGCGGCCTCGATCAGCGCGTCGAGCGGCGACAGAAAGCAGAGGACTGCACGGCCTTCATCCGCGCTTTCCGTCGCGATGCGCAATGCTCCCGGCGCGGGTTCGTGGGCCAGCACCCAAGCTGGCGGCGAAACGAAAAACGGCACCGCGTCCGGGTGCCGGAATTTGCCCTCTAGACTCATGCGCTCACGCTTCGCGGGTCGGGCCGCCATCCTCACGACTCATCACGATCCACGTCACCGGGCCTTCCTGGCGGTCGCGGCCAATGCCCTCGGGGAACACGTCGCCCTCCTTGAACATGCGCTCCTGGACGAAGGCGCCCGGAGATTCGAGCACACCCCAGCGTCCTGTGTACGGGCAGCGCTCGCCGGTCTTGCGCGAGATATGCGGCTTCGGCACTTCGCCCTGCGGGGCCTTTGCCTGTTCGCGCGCGAAGTCCACCAGGTCTTTCGGATAGAAACGCTTGTCGCGGTAGCCGCTGTCGTCAATGCTCCACAGCAGCGTCACCAGACCGGCCTCGAACGCCCAATAGCCGAAAAAGCCCGCTTCGAGACGCTTGTGACGGTCATACCAGTAGCAATTCTTCATGCCGCCGTACCATCGCTTCAGGTAATCGGCCATCGTCTTTTGCTGCGCCTCGCCCTGCGTCTCCGTTGCACGTAACAGGTCGCCGTAGGGCTTTTCGCGGATCAGCGAGTCACCGGGCAGCGATACGCCGAATTGACCGAACAGGCGGCTCACCAGCACGTCCTGGCCGTCCTCCGGATCGGTGCTAATC
Organism: Paraburkholderia sp. J41; assembly: GCF_905220235.1. Classification (NCBI taxonomy): domain Bacteria; kingdom Pseudomonadati; phylum Pseudomonadota; class Betaproteobacteria; order Burkholderiales; family Burkholderiaceae; genus Paraburkholderia; species Paraburkholderia sp. J41. The sequence continues at coordinate 97,240 of NZ_CAJMZE010000015.1, forward strand.
CACGTCGCAATAGTCGGCACCCATTCCTTCGGACCGAGCAGCACCGCCAGCGACAGCAGCCACATCACGTATTGATAGGCGTCCGGCTCCCATAGCTTAAGTTTCGCATCGGGAAATGCAGCATAGTGGCGCTGAAACTGAGTAAATGCTCGCGTGGCGCAAGGTACGAGACTACTCACAGGGTCCCCACCAGAGTAACGCTGGATCAACAATTCCAACGTTTTAAATGTCCGACGCCAACTGTTTCGCTTGCGGCGCGCGTTATCGATAGATTGGTCCTCAAGCATCGCGGTAATTTCGGGATCAACCAAATCTTGCTCTTTAAAGCGCACCGATTGCTCGTAGTACAGTTCCTCTAATAGCGGCTCACGTCGCCTCTTTTCAAACGATTCACTCATTTGTAATTCCTTCACTATTCGCAAATTCTTTGACGGGTAGGCCCGCCGCCAGAATGTCGGGCGTGCTCGCGTGCTGGTAGATTTTCGTGCGCGTGGTCGTCGCCAGCCGTCCGACGTGCGACTTGAGCAGGAATTCGTGCGTCACCTCGTCGTGCGACGTTTGAAGCACCGAGATACGCTCGATGATGCCGCTTATCTTCCGGTGGTTCCATCCTCCTGCGTGATGGAAAACGTGCCGTCCTGATTGAGAAAGTCGGCGCGCGCGAGTTGCTGCGGATGCGTCGCCACGATCAGCACTACGCTTGCCTCGCTCATCTTTTCGGTGGCCGTGAACGACACCACCGAGAGCGCGGTGGCGGCGGGCGTTCCTCGCACGTCGAGGCGGTACGCCTGCCTGCCAGTGAGCAGGTTTGAAACCGGATCAATTTCCGCCATTCTGATGCGTCTCCTTAATCGGTCGAATTCTCATGCTGGCATCCTTGCCGAAAATCCATTCGCTGTACTTGCGGCTTGCGACCGCGCCGCGCACGACCGGATTCGCCGCGATCATCGCGCCGCGCTTCACCGGGTCCACATAACGCGGGTCCGCAATTTTCAGCGCGTCGGGGTTGCCCTTCGCCGCTGGCGGGCTGGCGGGCCGCTTCGCCTGCGCCTTCGTTGCGGCCTTCGCCGTTTGCCGGGTCGCCATACGCGCGCCTTCATCGGCGCGCTGGCGGACACGCTGAATCTGTTCGCGGCGCGCTTCGTTTTGCTCGACAAGTCGCGCAGCGTGCGCCAGTTCGGCTTCGCTCCAGAGTTCATTGCTCATAGCGTCCCCGTATGCGTGCGACGCTCCAGCGCCTCCCAGAGCGAGCCGCGCGCATGTTCCTCGACCCATTGGCGATGCGCGCGCCATTCCTCCGGCGTCATGCAGGCTTCGCAGCGCGCCAACTCCGCAGCAATGAGACGTTCAAAGCGCGCGAGAAGCGCCCCGGCCTTGCGGCGCGTTGCTGCGCTCATCTTCGGCGCGGCTGGCGGCTTGCTCGCCGCGTCATTTGTATGGACACAACGCGCGGGCTGGCGGCGTGATGCAGCGCCAGGCGACTGGCGAGCCATCGGGCGGAATCGCTCGCCCAGCCGTGAAACACTGCTCGCTGATGGGCTATTTGATGGGCCGGAAAAAAGAAAAACCCCGTAAGTCCTTGAACTTACGGGGTTTCCACCGCCATTACTGGCGGAGACGGAGGGATTCGAACCCTCGATCCAGGTTTTGGCCCAGATGCTCCCTTAGCAGGGGAGTGCCTTCGACCTCTCGGCCACGTCTCCCGAAAACTTCGTTCGCGCCAGGGAGGCAGCGCAACGAAGCCAAGATAATAGCGGGTTCAGCCGCCACGGTCAATTCATACGACGCTTTTTTGCAGATTTTTTTCTGCAACTGCACAACTCGCATTGCGCGGGCGCAACACCGTGCATTCCGCTACGACTCTCATGACCGGCGCGGCGTCACTCCGCGTTTATCGTCGCGTACGACCCGACTGCGGCCCTCAAGCCTGTTCGAGTTCGAATGCCTTGTGCAGCGCACGAACCGCCAGCTCCATGTACTTCTCGTCGATCAGCACCGAAATCTTGATTTCCGAGGTCGAGATCATTTGAATGTTGATGCCCTCTTCCGAAAGCGTGCGGAACATCTTGCTCGCCACGCCCACGTGCGAACGCATGCCCACGCCCACCACCGAAACCTTCGACACCTTCGCGTCGCCGAGCACCTGCTCCGCGCTCACGTGGCCCTGCACGGTATTCTTGAGCACGTCCACCGCGCGCTGATAATCGCCGCGCGGCACCGTGAACGTGAAGTCGGTCTTGCCGTCCACGCTCTGGTTCTGGATGATCATGTCGACGTCAATGTTCGCTTCCGCCACCGGGCCGAGAATCTGGTACGCGATGCCGGGCTTGTCGGGCACGCCGGCCACGATAATGCGGGCCTCGTCGCGCTGGAACGCGATACCCGAGATGACTGCTTTTTCCATGGTCTCGTCTTCTTCAAAAGTGATCAGGGTGCCCGACTTCATTTCGGTGTCGAGGTCCATCATCGGATCGGTCAGGCTCGAGAGCACGCGCGTCTTCACCTGATACTTGCCCGCGAATTCCACCGAGCGGATCTGCAAGACCTTCGAGCCGAGGCTGGCCATTTCCAGCATCTCTTCGAAGGTGATGCGATCGAGCCGGCGCGCGTCGTCGACCACGCGCGGGTCGGTCGTGTACACGCCGTCCACGTCGGTGTAGATAAGGCATTCGTCGGCTTCGAGCGCGGCCGCCACGGCCACCGCCGAGGTGTCCGAGCCGCCGCGGCCGAGCGTGGTGATGTGGCCATCGGGGTCGATGCCCTGGAAGCCCGTGATGACGACCACCTTGCCGGCTTCGAGGTCGGCCAGCACGCGCTCGCCGTCGATGTTGTTGATGCGCGCCTTCGTGAACGCGCTGTCGGTCTTGACCGGCACTTGCCAACCCGTGTAGCTGATCGCGTCGACGCCCGCTTCCTGAAGGGCGATCGACAGCAGGCCGACGCTCACCTGTTCGCCGGTCGACGCAATCATGTCAAGCTCGCGCGGATTCGGTTGCGGCGAAATCTCTTTTGCGAGACCGAGCAGACGATTGGTTTCGCCGGACATCGCCGAAGGCACGACGACCATCTTGTGGCCAGCCTTGTGCCATTTCGCGACGCGCTTGGCGACGTTCTTGATGCGCTCGACCGAGCCCATCGAAGTGCCGCCGTATTTGTGTACGATGAGTGCCATTGTCGTTCTGAACTGGAGATGTTTCCGCGCTGGCGCACTGAAAGACCGCGCCGCCGGGACGCTCACGGCCTGGCGACGGTTTCATGCAGCGCGTGCAGCACGCGCGGGATTGTCCTGCCGGGTCGCCCGGGATGCCGCATCGTGCGATGCGCGCGTGAATTGCCTGCGCCCTGGAACGCCCTGCCCGCATGCCGCTACGACGTCCCTGCAACCGTCGGATACCGCTCGAAGGAAAAATCGCGCCTTCACGGTCAACGCCGCTTTTGACGGCGTCCGTGAACGCGAAAAAGCGGGCTGGACAAACGAGTTACCCTACCCGAACGACGCCAAAATTACAAGACGGTACTGGCGCGCGAAGCGGCAAAAACGCCGGCCTGACAAGGATTTGCGGGAAATCCGCACAATCCGGTCATGGCGCTTGCCAGTGGCTTGCGACGCACGAGCACGGCGTCGCGCATCGTCGGCAAATCCCGCCTGACGCGTTCAAGCCGACGTTCAAGCCGGCGCTCGCGCCTGGTTCAAGCGATCGTCAGATCCTCGCGCCATTCGATACGCCGCCACGCGGCGCCGCTTCGCGCCCCGGAAGCGCCGAACGCGGAACGATTCACACCGATACGGGGCACGTACAGCAACGTATCGCCGACGTAAAGCAACGGCACGTCGCGCTCCCACGCGGGCACGCCGCGCGTCTGGAACAGGTTCTTGAGCGTACGGCTCACGTTGGCCGCCTCGTCGCGCACGCGCTCGCCGCCGCTGCGCTCGCGCGCGACGAGCGGCGCGCGCCGCAGCACGGCTTCGGGCACCGCGTCGGCGTCGTCGGCATTCGCCGGAGCGAATACGAAGGTGCCGCGCCATGCCGGCAAACGCCAGATTTCCTCGCCGCGCCATGCGAGTTCGACGCTCGGGTGCGCGGGCGCTTCGGCTTCGGCTTCCGCGCGCGGCGTTTCCCATGCAACGAGCCCGCGATAGCAACGCAAGCGCCGCCCCGCGTGATCGACACGCAATGCGTGGTCGCCGGCACCGCGTTCGTCATCGCGCGCGATGTCGCAGAGCTGGCGCAGCGCATCGTTCAACCGCGCCGCCGAAGCGGCCGGCAAACCGAGCGCGCGCATCCAGTAGCGCAACAGATTGAGCGCACGCGCCTCGTCGAGCGCGACGAGCGCCGCCTGCGCGAGCGCGCGCCCTCCTTCGCGAGCCGCGTCGCGAAAATCCATCTGCGCGAGATCGTCGAGCAAACGTTGCGACGCCGCCGCATGCGCGGCCGTGCGCGCGAGCGCTTCGCGATAGCCGGGAAAATGCGCCGCCAGCGCGGGCGTGACGTCGTGACGCAAGGCATTGCGCGCATAACGCGTGTCGTCGTTCGATTCATCGTCGACCCAGCGCAAGTCGTAGGCGTGTGCGTAGCGCTCCAGTTGCGCGCGCAACAAACCGAGCAACGGGCGCACGCGCGGCACGCCGTTCGCGCGCGCGCGCACGGGCGCCATCGCCGCGAGACCCGCCAGGCCCGCGCCGCGCAGCAATTGCAGCAGCACCGTTTCGGCTTGATCGTCGGCGTGTTGCGCGAGCCAGAGCGCGGCTACGCCATGCACGGCGCACATGGCGTCGAGCGCGCGATAGCGTGCGTCGCGAGCGGCCGCCTCCAGGCCCGCCGCGTCGTTGCGCGCCACGTCCACCCGGCGCGCGTCGAAGGTCACGCCATACGCGCGCGCGGTCGCCTCGCAGTGCGCGAGCCAGGCGTCGGCGTTCGGGCTCAGGCCGTGATGCACATGCAACGCGACGACGCGCGCCGCGCCCGCCGCGCGCACGGCGGCATCGAGCAGCACCGACGAATCGAGACCGCCGCTGTACGCCACGGCAATGCGCGCGTCGCCCGGCAGCGCGCAAAGCACGACGCCGAGCGCATCGAGAACGATGCGCCCGGCGTCGGGATCGGGATGATGAGTCATGAAACGACGACGGCCTGCGCCGCCGGCCCCATGAACGCGCGCGGCGCGTTACGCGCCCGGCGTCGTTTCCTTGTACTTGCCGTAGGCCATCAGGCGCTCGTAGCGGCGCTCCTTCAGCTCGGCGATGCTCATGCCCTGGAACTGGCGCAGCGAGTCGGAGAGCGCGCGGCGCAGCAGCGCGGCCATGCCCTTCGGGTCGCGGTGCGCGCCGCCGAGCGGCTCGTTCACAATCTTGTCGATCAGGCCGAGCGCCTTGAGGCGATGCGCGGTCAGGCCGAGCGCCTCCGCGGCTTCCGGCGCCTTCGCCGCACTCTTCCAGAGAATCGACGCGCAGCCTTCCGGCGAAATGACCGAATACGTGGAGAATTGCAGCATCATGACCGTGTCGGCCACGGCGATCGCGAGCGCGCCGCCCGAACCGCCTTCGCCGATGATCGTCGTGATGATCGGCGTTTTCAGCTCGGCCATCACGTAGAGGTTGCGGCCGATCGCTTCCGACTGGCCGCGCTCTTCCGCGCCGATGCCGGGGTACGCGCCCGGCGTATCGACGAACGTGAAGATCGGCAGGCCGAACTTCTCGGCAAGGCGCATCAGGCGCTCGGCCTTGCGATAGCCTTCCGGGCGCGGCATGCCGAAGTTGCGCAGCGCGCGCTCCTTCGTGTCGCGGCCCTTTTGCTGGCCGATCACCATGCAGGGCTGGCCGCTGAATCGCGCGAGGCCGCCGACGATCGACAGGTCGTCCGCGAACGAGCGGTCGCCGTGGAGTTCGTGGAAATCGGTGAACAGCTCATGCACGTAATCGAGCGTGTACGGACGCTGCGGATGACGCGCGATCTGCGAAACCTGCCACGGGCTCAGGTTCGCGTAGAGGTCTTTCGTGAGCTGCTGACTCTTCTTCGACAGCCGCTCGATCTCTTCCGAAATATCGACGGCCGAATCGTCCTGAACGAAGCGCAGTTCTTCGATCTTCGCTTCAAGCTCAGCGATCGGCTGTTCGAAATCCAGAAACGTGGTCTTCATGATGAGTGGGAATCCTTCACTTTGCGGCAGCGCGTATTCTAACCGCGCCGGCCGCCGCCGAAATCGGCGAAGAACTATCAATTTCTATTAATTGATAGGATTTTTCTTATGCAGCATGCAGCCGATCGAGACGCCCATGCGGGACGCCGACGCGCCCTAAGACGGTTCGAGGCTGCGCCACATATACCAGGTTGCGACAGTACGCCACGGCTCCCAGTTCGCCGCGACCTCGCGCGCCTCGCTGCGCGTGACGGGTTCGCCGCTGAAATAATTGACGCTGATCGCGCGGATCAGGCCGAGGTCGTCGAGCGGCAGCACGTTCGGGCGCGCGAGATTGAAGATGAGGAACATCTCCGCGGTCCAGCGGCCGATGCCGCGAATGGCCGTCAGCTCCGCGATCACGTCTTCGTCGTCCATCGACGTCCATTTGCCGACGTGCAACGCCCCCGACACGAAATGCTGCGCGAGATCGAGGATGTATTCCGTCTTGCGCCGGGAAAGCCCGCACGCGGCGAGTTTCTCGTGGCCGAGCTTGAGGAACTGCTGCGGCACGAGCTTCGGACACGCGGCTTCCACGCGCTGCCAGAGCGCCTGCGCGGCCGTGGTCGAAATCTGCTGGCCGACGACCGAGCGCGCAAGCGTGACGAACGGGTCGTCGCGGCTCAAGAGATGCACGGGGCCGAACTTCGGAATCAGCTTCTTGAGAATGCGGTCGCGCTTGACGAGATCGGCGCACGCCTTGTCCCAGTAACCGGGACGCTGCACTTCGAACTCGAGATCGCCGAGCACGGCCGCAGCCGGCTCCACCGCTTCGAGCGCGGCAGCCTTCTCAAGTGTCGCGTCGATTGCCTCGCCCTCGAGCGCCTCATGCGAATGCGCCGTGCCGTTGGCCTTCGCGCGCGCGGTTTTCGCCGGCTTTGCCGACTCTTTCGCGCTCGCGCCATTGGGCGCCGGCTTCGTGCCGCGCGCGGCGCGTTTGGTCACAGCGCCCGCTTCGGCGGCGCCCGTTAGCGACGCCGGCCGCCTGGCCTGCGTCTTCGTGGCCGTTGCCATCCTGCCTCCTGCCTCGCGAATCGATCAGTGGAAACTGGACAGCCCGCTCACACGCGGCGCCACTCCGTCAACCCGCCCGGTTTGTCTTCGAGCGCGACACCGGCTTCGAGCAGCTCGGCCCGAATCCGGTCCGCCTTCGCATACTGCTTCGCCTGCTTCGCCGCCGTGCGCGCCGCAATTTGCGCTTCGATCGCGCCCACGTCGAGCGCGCCCGCATCCTGCGCGCCCGCCGCCTGCTGAAGGAACGCGCGCGGCTCGCGCACGAGCAGGCCGATCACGCGCGCGAGCTGCTGCAACTGACGCGCCAGCGCCGCGTCGCGCGTGCGGTTCACTTCCGTCGCGAGTTCGAACAGCGCGGCGACCGCGAGCGGCGTGTTGAAGTCGTCGTTCATCGCCGCCTGGAAACGCTGCGCATACGGCTCGTTCCAGTCGAGCGCGTTCGCGTCCGGCGTCACGTCCTTCAACGCGGTGTAGAGGCGCGTGAGCGCGTTCTTCGCGTCGTCGAGATGCACGTCGCTGTAATTCAGCGGCGAACGATAATGCGCGCGCGCCATGAAGAAGCGCACCACTTCGGCGTCGTACTTCGCGAGCACTTCGCGGATCGTGAAGAAGTTGCCGAGCGACTTCGACATCTTCTCGTTGTCGATCTGCACGAAGCCGTTATGCATCCACGTGTTGACGAACGTCGTGCCGGTCGCGCCCTCGCTTTGCGCGATTTCGTTCTCATGGTGCGGGAACTGCAAGTCCTGACCGCCGCCATGAATGTCGAAATGATCGCCGAGCAAGGTGCAGCCCATCGCAGAGCATTCGATATGCCAGCCCGGCCGGCCGCGCCCGTATTTCGAATCCCAGCTCGTGCCGGCCGGCTCCTCCGGTTTTGCCTGCTTCCACAGCACGAAGTCAAGCGGGTCCTGCTTCGCATCGTTCGTTGCCACACGCTCGCCCGCGCGCAGGTCTTCGAGCGACTTGCCCGAGAGCGCGCCGTAGTTCGCGAATTTGCGCACCGCGTAATTCACGTCGCCGTCGGTGCCCTGATACGCGTAGCCGTTGCGCTCCAGCTTGCCGATCATGTCGAGCATCTGCGGGATGTACTGCGTCGCGCGCGGCTCGTGGTCGGGACGTTGCACGCCGAGCGCGTCGGCGTCTTCGTGCAGCGCCGCGATGAAGCGGTCGGTGAGTTCGCGGATCGTCTCGCCGTTTTCCACGGCGCGGCGAATGATCTTGTCGTCGATGTCGGTGATGTTACGGACATACGTCACGTCATAGCCGAGCGTGCGCAGCCAGCGCTGCACGATGTCGAACACCACCATCACCCGCGCATGCCCCACGTGACAATAGTCGTACACCGTCATTCCGCAGACGTACATGCGTACGACGCCGGGCACGAGGGGCACGAAAGTTTGCTTGTCACGCGCGAGCGTGTTGTAGATGCGCAGTGATTCCATAAAGACGATGGATACGTGGGTCGAGATAAACCGCGAGGAAGCCGCGGCGGCGCCGGAAGCAGCCGGCGGGTGGCGTTGCACCGCGATGCTCGGGCTGCCGCTTGCCGGTCCTTGCCGATACCGCCATGCGAACGAAGCGGCAACCGGCGGAGACGACCACGAGTGGCGAAACGAGTGACAAAAGGAAGCCTGGCGATTCCTGCGGCGCGCCCGAACTTGCCCCCGGATATGAACCCTTGCTTCGCGAGGGACAAAGCGCGCGACGAAACGCACAGACCTTTTGTTAGAATGGCTCGGAGTATAACACCGCGACCTCACCCTATGAAACCTTCCAGCGGCCGCGCGCGTCGCGCTGCGACCCTTGCCGCGTCGGCTCTTGCGAGCGTCGCGTTCGTGCTGTGCAGCGCGAGCATCGCCCATGCCGCAGCGCCCGCCACGTCCGATTCCACGCCCGGCGCCGACAGCGCGATTGCGCAGCGCGACTGGGCTTCGGCCCTGAAACAGCTCGATGCGCGCATCCAGTCGAACCCGCACGACGTGCAGGCGAAATTCAAGCGCGCCACCCTTCTCGCACGCCTGAATCGCGACGACGACGCCATCGAGGCATTCACCGAACTCACGCAGCAGTATCCCGAGCTGCCCGAGCCGTACAACAATCTCGCCACGCTCTACGCAAAGCACGGCCGCTACGAAGAGGCGCGGGTCGCGCTCGAAACGGCCACGAAGGCGAACCCTTCGTACAGTCTCGCGTGGGAGAATCTCGGCGACCTGTATCTGCGTCTGGCCGATTCGTCCTATAAGCGCGCGCAGTCGCTCGGCCACACGAGCGGGCCGACCGCGCAGCGTCTCGCCGATCTCGAAAAGATCGTCGCGCCGCCGCCCACGGCAAAGAAAAAGCGCGCCGCGGCGACGGCCGACGCCGCATCCGACGCGACTTCGAAATACATCGCGCCCACGCTGAACAATCCGGCGTTCCAGTTCGGCGGCCCGACCGGGTCGCTCGCGATGCCGCCTTTCGTGGCGCCATCGAACTAAGCCGCGGTGCGCATGCCGCATGCGCACCGCGACACGTTTTCCCGTACTTCCGAGGATACTCATGAAATGGTTGATGTTGGCGCTCGGCAGCGCCGCCCTGATCGCGAACGCACCCGCCTTTGCGCAGGCCCCGACGGCGGCCGCGCATCCGCAAGTGCTTTTCAAGACCAGTGATGGCGACATTCGCGTCGAGCTGTATCCCGAGAAGGCGCCGAAAACCGTCGACAACTTCCTGCAATACGTGAAATCCGGCCAGTACAACGGCACGATCTTTCATCGCGTGATTCGCGGCTTCATGATCCAGGGCGGCGGCTATACGTCGAGCTTCGTCGAGAAGCCCACGCGCGCGCCCATCCCGCTCGAAAGCCGCAACGGCCTGAAGAACCTCGCGGGCACCATCGCGATGGCGCGCACGAGCGATCCCGGCTCGGCCACCGCGCAGTTCTTCATCAACACCGTCGACAACGCGGGCCTCGACTATCCGAACCCGGACGGCAACGGCTACGCCGTGTTCGGCAAGGTCACGCAAGGCATGGACGTCGTGAAGAAGATCGAAGCGTCGCCCACCACCTCGCGCGGCCCGATGGCCGACGTGCCGCAGAAGGAAATCGTGATCCAGTCGGCGACCGTCGTCGGCAAGTAACGCGCCCCGCAAGCAAGCGCAGCATGTCATAGGTCGGGCGAATCGCCTGACCGGGCGGCACCGCCGCCCTTTCCCGTCGCACGGTCGCGGCGGCGGCACACGCGAAGGCTCAAGCCACGCCTCGTGCCGGCGCCGCACCGTCCTTCCCCCCAAGCCACAGGCAAAGGATTCCATCATGGTCGAACTGCACACGAACCACGGCGTCATCAAGCTCGAACTGAACGCCGAGAAGGCCCCGAAAACGGTCGCCAACTTCCTCAACTACGTGAAGAACGGCCACTACGACGGCACGGTGTTCCATCGCGTCATCGACGGCTTCATGATCCAGGGCGGCGGTTTCGAAGCCGGCATGAAGCAAAAGCCGACCGAAGCGCCGGTCGAAAACGAAGCGAACAACGGCCTGAAGAACGAGCGCGGCTCGATCGCCATGGCGCGCACCAACGACCCGCATTCGGCGAGCGCCCAGTTCTTCATCAACGTCGCCGACAACGACTTCCTGAACCACTCGTCGCCGACGCCGCAAGGCTGGGGCTACGCCGTGTTCGGCAAGGTCGTGGACGGCCTCGACGTGGTCGACAAGATCAAGTCGGTCAAGACGGGCTCGAAGGGTTTTCATCAGGACGTGCCGGTGGACGACGTCGTGATCGAGAAGGCCATCGTCGTCGAATAACCGGTTTCGACCGCTTCCAACTTCTACGCGACTCTTCAGCGATGCTGCAGGAAAAGGCTCTACGATACGCAGCGGCGGGCGTGCCCGGCGAGGGCAAGCGCCCGCACGCGGCGCGTCCGTTTCTGTTCATTTCCGACGTGCATCTGAATGAGGGGATTCCGCGCACGGTCGCCGCGTTCGAGCGCTTCATCCGGGTCACGGCCGATCAGGCCGACTCGGTGTTCATTCTCGGCGACCTCTTCGAATACTGGATCGGCGACGACATGCTCGCCGATCCGTTCGTCGCGCGCATGGCCGCGCTGATGCACACGCTCTCCGAGCGCGGCATCGCGCTCTACGTCATGCATGGCAACCGCGACTTCCTGATGGGCAAGCGCTTCATGAAAGCGGCGGGCGCGATCTATCTGCCCGACCCCATCGCCATCACCGCGTTCGGCACGCGCGTCGCGCTCGCGCACGGCGACGCCATGTGTACCGACGACCGCGGCTATCAGCTCTTTCGCAAGATCGCGCGCAACCGCATGCCGCAGTGGTTCTTTCTCGCGTGGCCGTTTCGCTGGCGCAAGGCGCTCGCCGAGCGCGCGCGGCGCGCGAGCGAAATGCGGCGCGAAGGCCCGCGCCTGCCGAAATACGACGTGACCGCGCGCGGCGTCGCGGCGCTATTCAAGCGCGCGCGCACGAACACGATGATTCACGGTCACACGCACCGGCCCGCGCGGCATCAGGAGCCGGGCGGCACGCGCTGGGTGCTGCCCGACTGGGATCTCGATCATGGCGCGCCGCGCGGCGGCTATTTGCGTGTGGATGCCGAAGGCTTTCGCATGATGCCGATCGACTGAAGCGCGCGGCGGACGTTTCGCTCAAACGCTCGCGGAAGCGCTCTCTTCGCGATTTTCGGCTTGATGAGGCGCTTGCGGCGACGACCGCGCCGCGCTGCACTCCGCGCTGTACTCCACGCTGCACTCCGCGCTGTACTCGATTCCCGCCGACAGACGCCGCAACTCGGCCAGCGCCGCATCGGCGCCATGCAGCGCTTCGAGGCGCGTGCCCAGCCGTTCGAGCGCGACGACGATCGCATCGACGCGCTGCGCCTGCGTGGCCGCGTGATCGATCAAACCATGAATCGCGAGCGAAACGGGATCGTCGGCGTTAGGCGTGATGCCGTAAGCGCAAAATCCGTCGCGCGCGGGCCGCGCCTTCGCCGCGCCGCCTCTGCCGTCGCTCCCGTCGCTTTTGACGTTCGCGGCGTTTTCGCTCATCGCGTCCATGTTGCCCGCCTCGTTTGCCGGCTTCGCGGGCGCCACGATGCGCGCGGGATTGCCTACCGCCGTCGCCCCTTCCGGCACCGGCTTCACGACCACGGCGTTCGAACCGATCTTCGCGCCCGCGCCCACGGTGAAACCGCCGAGCACTTTCGCGCCCGCGCCGACGATCACGCCCGCGCCGAGCGTGGGGTGACGCTTCGCGCCGCGCGTGAGCGAGGTGCCGCCGAGCGTCACGCCCTGATAGATCGTGCAGTCGTCGCCGACTTCGGCCGTCTCGCCGATCACGACGCCCATGCCATGATCGATGAACACGCGCCGGCCCACGGTCGCGCCCGGATGAATCTCGATGCCGGTCAGAAAACGCGCAAGCTGCGAGACGTAACGTGCGAGCCAGCGATATTGCGCGCGCCAGCACGCATGCGCGAAGCGATGCAGCACGAGCGCGTGCAAGCCCGGATAACAGGTCAGGACTTCCCAGGCGCTGCGGGCGGCGGGATCGCGCTCGCGGATCGTGGCGATGTCTTCGCGAAGTCTCTTGAACATGGCAGTCACGCTGTGGACGTGGGAATCATGGGGAACGGCCGCGCTGTGGCACGCCTTGGACGCGCGGAATTCGCATGCGTCCTCGACGTCCCGCGCGGCGGCGTGCGTTCGCTCGAGCGTGCTTATGCGCGCTTTGGCATATTCGAACGATTCTAGGCGCAAAGCGGCAACGCCGCCGGAAGTCCCCGCCGGCGTCAAGGTCGACGCAATGCCAATGCCGGCGGCAATCGTCAGCGGTTGGCGCCGTTCTTGCCCTTGAGCATGAGGATGTGTTTTGCGATACCGCGCACGATGTTGACCTCTTCGCGTTCCAGCCCCGAACGCGCGAACAGACGCCGCAACCGCGACATCAGCTTCTTCGGGTTGGCGGGATCGAGAAAGTCGAGCGCGATGAGCGCGTTTTCCAGATGGACGTACATGCGCTCGATGTCGTCGCTCGTGGCCAGCGGCGTGGATGCGTTCGCCGCGGGCGCGGGCGCCGCTGGATGCGCCGCGCCGCTCGCGCCGCCGTCGAGATACGCGAGGCGCAGTTCGTAGGCGAGAACCTGCACCGCCTGCGCGAGATTGAGCGAGCTGTATGCCGGATTGGCCGGAATGTGCGCGAGCGCCGTGCAACGCTCCACGTCGTCGTTGGACAGGCCGGTGCGCTCGTTGCCGAACACGAGCGCGATGTCGCCGCCATGCCCGACCTGCCGGCACGCATCCAGCACGGCGTGACGCGGCGCGGCGGGCGGCGGACCGTATTCGCGCGTGCGCGCCGTCAGCGCCAGCGACCATTGCGCGCCCGCGAGCGCGTCGGCGAGCGTAGGCACGATGTGCGCAGCCGCGAGCACGTCGTCGGCGCCGCTCGCCATCGCCACCGCCTCGGGATCGCAGTGAACTTGCGGCACGCGCGGCGCGACCAGCACGAGACGCGAGAAGCCCATCGTTTTCAAGGCGCGCGCCGCCGCGCCGACGTTGCCCGGATGGCTCGGCTCGACGAGCACGAAGCGCGTGGAGGTGAAGCCGCGGCGCTGCGGCTCGCGGGCGTCGCCCGGTGCCGACGGGCGAGCCGCGGGAGGATGGGCCGAACCGGCGGCCGAGGCGGGTGAATCGGGGTGCTCCAAGATGGTTCTCTGCGGCGAAAGCGGAAGGAAAACGCGTATGTTAGCGCGGCTTGGGATCGCGGCGCGCGCTTCCCTGACTTCATGCGGCCGCCGCAGCGCGGGTCAACGCGCAGGTCAACGCGCGGGTCAACGTCCTGGCCGTCGTGCGCGCGGGCCGCGTCATGGCGCGCCAGACGCGCCCGGACTCGGGTAAAATGCCGGATTCGCGCGCGTTTTTGCGTTGCGCCGTGCCGCCGCAGCCGTGTTGGGCTTAACGTAACGGCTCGCGCCATGCCGGCAGCCGCTGCCGCCGCGCCTCGCTCTTATCCAATTCGTCTCCGTTGACGGGACAGGCAACGCCGGGCTTTTGAGCTTCGCGACCTGTCCAATCGTTAGGCGCTTTTATCTTTCGCATCACGGGCGCGCGTGCTACACGCGAGCGTCCGACAACAAGGATCTGGCTCATGCATCCCATGCTCAACATCGCTGTCAAGGCCGCGCGTCGCGCCGGACAGATCATCAACCGCGCCTCGCTGGACCTCGACCTCGTGCAGGTCTCGAAGAAACAGCACAACGATTTCGTCACGGAAGTGGATAAAGCGGCCGAAGCCGCCATCATCGAAACGCTCCAGACCGCCTACCCCGACCACGCGATTCTCGCCGAAGAATCGGGCGAATCGGCGAACGAATCCGAATACCAGTGGATCATCGATCCGCTCGACGGCACCACCAACTTCATTCACGGTTTCCAGTATTACTGCGTGTCGATCGCGCTCGCGCACAAGGGCCTCGTGACGCAAGCCGTGGTGTACGACCCGACGCGCAACGACCTCTTCACCGCCTCGCGCGGCCGTGGCGCGTTCCTCAACGACCGCCGCATTCGCGTGGGCCGCCGCGACCGTCTCGCCGACGGCCTGATCGGCACGGGCTTCCCGTTCCGCGAAAAAGACGGCCTCGACAGCTACTGCGAGCTTTTCGCCGCCATGACCAACGCCTGCGCGGGCCTGCGCCGCCCCGGCGCGGCCGCGCTCGATCTGGCGAACGTGGCGGCGGGCCGCATGGACGGATTCTTCGAGCAAGGGCTCAATCCGTGGGACGTGGCGGCGGGCGGCCTGCTCGTGACGGAAGCGGGCGGACTCGTCGGCAACTATACGGGCGACTCGAACTTCCTGCGCGTGGGCGAAGTGGTCGCGGGCAACCCGAAGATCTACGCGCAAATGGTGCCGATCCTCTCGAAGTACACGCGCATCGGCAAGGCGGCTTGAGGGACAATGGCGGCCATCCGGGCCGCGTGAGCGGCAAATGAGTCGCCGCAAGCGGGCCGCCCGGCTTATGTGATTAAATCACGCGGACAGTTCGCGCATGAGCATCGAGCGGCTTCGGCCGCTCTTTTGTTTCCTGCCCGCTTCCACGCCCTCTTCCGTGCATCCCGCGCCGCACTGCACGCTCTTTCCCGCTTCGACGCGCGCGAGCGCATCCGATGAAAAAAGCGATGAAAAAAGGCTTCTATACGATCATCGCCGCGCAGTTCGTGTCGTCGCTCGCCGACAACGCGCTGCTGATAGCGGCCATCGCGCTGCTCAACGTGATGTCCTCGCCGGCGTGGATCACGCCGCTGCTGCAAATCTTCTTCACGGTCTCGTACGTGCTGCTCGCGCCGTTCGTCGGCGCGTTCGCCGACGCCTTGCAGAAGCGCCACGTCATGTTCGTCTCGAACGCGCTGAAGGCGGCGGGCTGCCTGCTGATGATCGCGGGCGTGCATCCGATGATCGCCTACGGCGTGGTCGGTTTCGGCGCGGCGGCGTACTCGCCCGCCAAGTACGGCATTCTCACCGAGCTGCTGCCCGCTGACCGGCTCGTGGCCGCGAACGCATGGCTCGAATCGGCGACGGTGCTCTCCACCATCGTCGGCACGATGATGGGCGGCGCGCTGGTTTCCACCTACGCCGACCGCTTCGTCGCGCACCACCATTTGCCGCTGCTCCATTCCGCCGCCGATCTCGCGATGTTCGCCACGATGCTTACCTACGCGGCGGCCGCGCTCATCAACGTGGGCATTCCCGACACGCACGCGCGCTACGAAAACCGCCTCAAGCAGCCGGGCCGCCTCGTACACGACTTCATCCACTGCTTCAACGTGCTCTGGGCCGACAAGCTCGCGCAAATCGCGCTCTGGGTCACGACCCTGATGTGGGGCGCGGCCGTCACGCTACAACTGCTCGTGCTCAAATGGGCCGACGCGAACCTCGGCCTTTCGCTCTCGAAAGCCGCCGTCATGCAGGGCGTGACCGGGCTCGGCATCGCGCTCGGCGCCGCGGCCGCGGCCGCGTGGGTGTCGCTGCGCGCCTCGCTCAAGGTGCTGCCGGTAGGCATTCTGAGCGGCATCGTCGCCATTGCCATGGCCTTTTACAGCAAGAACCTGTTTCCGGCCGGGGAAGGTATTCGTATCGGCACCTTCATCCTGCCCTTCTACCTCCTGTTCGCGTATCCGCTGATGATCGTGCTCGGCACGCTCGCGGGTTTTTTCATCGTGCCGATGAACGCGCTGTTGCAGCACCGCGGCGCCACGCTGCTTTCCGCCGGCCATTCGATCGCGGTGCAAAATTTCAACCAGAACCTCGCGGTGCTGCTCATGCTCGGCGCGTATGCGCTGCTGCTCACGGCGAAAATGCCGGTGCAGTGGATCATTGTCGTGTTCGGCATCTTCGTTTCCACGATGATCTGGCTCGCGAAACGGCGCAGCGCGGCCAATGCGCGCACCATGGACCTCGCCGCGCTGGTCGACGACTAGCCGCCGGCAGCAGCGTTCCCGCGAGCATGGCACGCGGCGGGTTCGCGCGGTATCGGCCGAACGGCTAGCTTTACATGCGAACGGCGCGCGTTAAACTCACGCCCTGAACTCCAGCAAGACACCGAGGATGGCTACACATACCGCCGGCCCAGCCGACATCGCCCAACATACCCCCATGATGCAGCAGTATTTACGCATCAAGGCCGATCATCCGGGCACGCTCGTGTTTTATCGCATGGGCGACTTCTACGAGCTCTTTTTCGAAGACGCCGAGAAAGCCGCGCGCCTGCTCGATCTCACGCTCACGCAGCGCGGCGCTTCGGCGGGCAATCCGATCAAGATGGCGGGCGTGCCCCACCATGCGGTCGAGCAATATCTCGCGAAACTCGTGAAGCTCGGCGAGTCGGTGGCGATCTGCGAACAGATCGGCGATCCGGCCACGTCCAAGGGACCGGTCGAGCGCAAGGTGGTGCGCGTCGTCACGCCCGGTACGCTGACGGACGCCGCCCTGCTCTCCGACAAGGCCGACGTCTATCTGATGGCCGTATGCCCCGCGCACAACCGGCGCGGCGTGCCGGTCAACGTGGGGCTCGCGTGGCTCAATCTCGCGAGCGGCGCATTGCGTCTTGCCGAAGTCGCGCCGGATCAGGTCGCCACGGCATTGGAACGCATTCGTCCGGCTGAAATTCTGGTTGCGGAAATGCCGGCGGAAAGCGCGGGCTGGACGCCGCCGTCGAGCCACGGCGCGCTCACTCGCGTGCCCGCGTGGCACTTCGACGTGAGTTCGGGCAAGCAACGCCTGTGCGCTCAGCTCGCGGTTGCGAGCCTCGATGGCTTCGGCGCGCAGGCGTTCGTGAGCGCGTGCGGCGCGGCGGGCGCGCTGCTGCTCTACGCGGCGGCCACGCAAGGCCAGCAGTTGCGCCACGTGCGCAGCCTCAAGGTGGAAGCCGAATCCGAATACATCGGGCTCGATCCCGCCACGCGCCGCAATCTGGAATTGACGGAAACGCTGCGCGGCACGGAATCGCCCACGCTCTGCTCGCTGCTCGATACGTGCAGCACGACCATGGGCAGCCGGTTGCTGCGTCACTGGCTTCATCACCCGCCGCGCGAAGCGGCCGTCGCGCAAACGCGCCAGCAAGCCATCGGCGCGCTGCTCGATGCGCCGCCGCAGGCGAGCGTCGATACGTTGCGAAGCGCACTGCGCCAGATCGCCGACGTCGAACGCATCACGGGCCGCCTCGCGCTGCTTTCGGCGCGCCCACGCGATTTGTCCAGCCTGCGCGACACCTTTGCCGCACTGCCTGCGTTGCGCGAACAGGTTGCGGCCGCCAGCGGCGCCGCGCCCTCGCTGCTGCGTATCGCCGAAGCGCTCGAGCCGCCCGCCGAGTGCGCCGCGCTGCTGCAACGCGCCGTCACCGCCGAACCGGCCGCGATGGTCCGCGACGGCGGCGTGATCGCGCGCGGTTACGACGCGGAGCTGGACGAACTGCGCGACATCTCCGAGAACTGCGGACAATTCCTGCTCGACCTCGAAACGCGCGAGCGCACGCGCACGGGCATCGGCAATCTGCGCGTCGAATACAACAAGGTGCATGGCTTCTATATCGAAGTCACGCGCGGCCAGACCGACAAGGTGCCCGACGATTACCGGCGCCGCCAGACGCTCAAGAACGCCGAACGCTATATCACGCCCGAACTCAAGACGTTCGAAGATAAGGCGCTCTCCGCGCAGGAACGCGCGCTCGCGCGCGAGAAGGCGCTCTACGACGCGTTGCTGCAAGCGCTGCTGCCGTTCATTCCCGATTGCCAGCGCGTGGCCGCGGCACTCGCGGAACTCGACCTGCTTGCCGCTTTCGCCGAACGGGCGCGCGCGCTCGACTGGAATGCGCCGGCGTTTTCGGACACGCCGGGCATCGACATCGAGCAAGGCCGCCATCCTGTCGTCCAGGCGCAGGTCGAGCGCTTCATCGCCAACGACTGCACGCTCAACGCCGAGCGCAAGCTGCTGCTCATCACCGGCCCGAACATGGGCGGCAAATCCACTTTCATGCGGCAAACGGCGCTCATCGCCCTGCTCGCGTATGTGGGCAGCTACGTGCCCGCGAAGCGCGCGTGCTTCGGTCCGATCGATCGCATCTTCACGCGCATCGGCGCCGCCGACGACCTCGCGGGCGGCCGCTCCACCTTCATGGTGGAAATGACCGAGGCCGCCGCCATTCTCAACGACGCCACGCCGCAAAGCCTCGTGCTCATGGACGAAATCGGCCGCGGCACGTCGACCTTCGACGGCCTCGCGCTCGCATGGGCCATCGCGCGGCATCTGCTTGCGAACAACGGTTGCCAGACGCTGTTCGCCACGCACTATTTCGAACTCACGCAACTGCCCGCCGAGTTTCCGCAAGCGGCCAACGTGCATCTTTCCGCCGTCGAGCACGGCCGGGGCATCGTGTTCCTGCACGCCGTGGACGAAGGCCCCGCGAGTCAGAGCTACGGCCTGCAAGTCGCGCAACTCGCGGGCGTGCCGTCCGCCGTGATCCGCGCGGCGCGCAAGCACCTCGTGCATCTCGAGCAGCAGTCTGCGGGACGGCCGGCGCCGCAACTCGATCTGTTCGCGATGCCCGCACCCGATTTCAGTGACAACTTCGGCGACGACTTCGGCGAGGGCAACGGCGCCCACAGCGACGACAACGGCGGTGACAACAGCGGTGACGACGGCGGCCCGCAACTCAAGGACAGCGCCGCCGAAGCCGACCCGGCCGCCTCGCTCGTGGCCGAGCGATTGCGCGCGCTCGATCCCAACGAGCTGCGTCCGCGCGAAGCGCTCGATCTGCTGTACGAACTGCATGAACTGGCCACCACGCCGGACGCCAAACGCTGAGCGCCGGCTCGCGCCGCCGCCGCGTCCCTCGGGTCGCGGCGGCGTTGCCACGCGCTATCTGAAAATCATGCGCGGCGCGGCGTGCGCCTTGTGCTCAATGAGCGCGCTATGGCTCGCGTCGTCCGCGACGCTCGCGTATGCGCAGTCGCCGCGCTACGCGTTCGCCGTCATCGCCAACGCGGTCACGGCCCCCGCCGAGGAAGCCACGGCGCAACGATTGATCGACGCGATCGGCCGCGACCCGCAAATCTCGTTTGTCGTCTACGACGGCAACCTCAAGGGCGCGCGCGAACTCTGCGCCGATCACGTCTACGATCGCCGCCATGCGATGCTCGACGCCTCGCGGCCGCCGCTCATTTTCGTGCCCGGCGAACGCGATTGGGTCAGTTGCGGCACAAACGGCTCGGGCGCTTACGATCCCGTCGAACGCCTCGATTTCCTGCGTCAGAATTTTTTCGCCGATTCGAATTCGCTCGGCCAGAACCCGCTCACGCTGACCCGCGAAAGCGAAGTCTCGCGCTTCCGGCCTTATCGTGAAAATGTGCGCTGGCAGCTCGGCGATACCGTGTTTCTCGCGCTGAACGTGCCCGACGGCAACAATCACTATCTCAATGCAGGCGGGCGCAATGGCGAGTTCGAAGATCGCGTGATCGCCAATGGTTTCTGGCTAGAACACGCGGCCGAGTACGCAAAGCGCCGCAATGCGCGCGCCATCGTCATCTTTATGCAGGGCAACGCATTGCCCGAGCACTACGATCGCACCGATCACTTCGCGTGGCTGCGGTTCCGGCGTGCGCCGCGCGACGGTTACGCCGAATTGCGTCGCAGCCTCGTGAAGCTCGCGCAGGCATTTCGCGGCCCTGTCGTTCTCGTGAACGCCGACGACACGAAGCTTCCGCGCGGCTTTGCCATCGACCAGCCGTTACGCACGGAAAAGGGCGTGAAGATAGAAAACGTCACGCGCATCGCGTTTTCGCTCCACGAGCCGCAAACGCAATGGCTTGAGGTCGACGCCGACATGGTGCGCAGCACGCCGCTGCGCGTGAGCGTGCGCGACGTGCCGAAGCATTTGCCGCTGCTGCCGCCGCAGCCGCCAGGGCTCATGCCGGGCTCGGCTTCGTCGCCGGCCGTGCCGGAGATGCCGGAAGTATCGTCGATGCCCGACGTCACCGAAATTCCCGGCATGCCGCAAGCGCCCGACGTCACGCCCGCACCCGCGCCGGGCACGGCTTCGTCGTCGGTGGCGCCGCCTGCCGGCAATGGCGTTGTCATGCCGCGCTGGCCATCGTCCGGCGTTCAGAACGGCGGGAGCAATGCGAATGGCGCAAACGGCGCGAATGGCATGAATGGCACAAGCGGCACAAACGGCGCAGGCATAAATACAGGAGAGCCGCCCGTCGCTCCCGCGTCGGGCGGCTCATATTGATTGATCGCCGCTGATGGCTGGTTGGCGCTGCCCGGCTGTGGCAGCGGCCTCGATCAGTGCAGCGTAGGCTTCGCGTCTTCGTCGTCGCCGTCTTCTTCGTCTTCGTCGACAACTTCAAGGCCGTCGGCACCGTGCGCGTGCTCGTGCTCGATTTCGTCTTCGGTCGCCTCGCGCACTTCCTTGACCGTCAACTGGAAGCGCAGCGCCATGCCCGCGAGCGGGTGGTTGCCGTCGAGCACGACCTTGTCTTCGGCAACGTCGGTGACGGTATAGATGAGCGTGTCGAGATCCTCGTCCCCTTCCTCGGGCGTGCCTTCGAACTGCATGCCCACTTCGAGCGGCTCGGGAAAGCGGGTGCGCGGCTCGATCTTCACGAGGTCGGAATCGTACTCCCCGAAAGCGTCCTGCGGCTCAAGCTGGATCTGGGTCTCGAAGCCCGGCTCCTTGCCGTCCAGCACTTCCTCGATCTTGGGGAACGTGCCATCATAGCCGCCGTGCAGATAGACCATCGGCTCGTCGCTTTCCTCGATCAGATTGCCCTGTGCATCCGATAGCTTGTACGCGACCGAAACGACGGTGTCCTTTGCGATTTTCATTCGATCCTCCAGATTACAGACCACATTATACGATGCCGAAGCGGTCCCCAGACCACCCGGTGGATGCGCGCAAGCGGCGCGCCTCCGTCTCCCCGGCATGCCCTGCGCCGAATGTCCCGACACCGCTGTTAGGCGGTATCACGCCGGCGCAGTTCATGCAGAAATATTGGCAGAAAAAGCCGCTCCTGATCCGCCAGGCGATTCCCGGCATCGAAGCGCCGCTCTCGCGCGACGAACTGTTCGCGCTGGCCGACAGCGACGACGTCGAATCGCGCCTCATCACGCATTTCCGCCGCCGCTGGACGCTCGAGCATGGCCCGTTCGCGCCCGACGAGTTGCCCACGCCCAAAACGCGTCAGTGGACGCTGCTCGTGCAAGGCGCCGACCTGCACGACGATCACGCGCGCGCCTTGCTCGAACGCTTTCGCTTCGCCCCCGACGCGCGCCTCGACGACCTGATGATTTCCTACGCGACCGATGGCGGCGGCGTCGGCCCGCACTTCGATTCGTATGACGTGTTCCTGTTGCAGGTTCACGGCAAGCGCCGCTGGCGCATCGGCGCGCAACGCGATCTCTCGCTGGAAGAGGGGCTGCCGCTGAAGATCCTCGCGAACTTCGAGCCCGAGGAAGAGTGGGTGCTCGAACCCGGCGACATGCTCTATCTGCCGCCGCACATCGCGCACGACGGCGTGGCCGAAGGCGAATGCATGACCTGCTCGATCGGCTTTCGCTCGCCTTCCACGAACGAACTGACGAGCCAGTTTCTCTACTGGCTCGCCGAGCGCCGCGGCGACGACTCCTCCGGCGGCAAGAACACGCTCTATCGCGACCCCGACCAGCCCGCCGTGACGCATCCGGCGAAGTTGCCCCCGGCGCTCGTGGAGCGGGTTGCCGGCGTGCTTGCTAAAGTGCGCTGGAGCAGCGCGGACGTGTCCGCGTTCGTGGGTTCGTACCTTTCGGAACCGAAATCGAATGTCGTGTTCGATGCCCCTGAAAAACCGCTCGATGAGCGGCGTTTCGTTGCACAAGCTTCGAAAAAGGGGATAACACTCGACCGCAAGACGATCCTGCTTTACGATTCGCGCTCGTATTACCTGAACGGGGAACAGTACTTGCTCAAGGAAGCGGGAAAGTGGCTCCCGGTATTGGCCGACAACCGCTTTCTGGACGGGAAACGCTTTGTAACACTCTCACACGATTCGTGTGTGACAGCGTTGCTACACGAGTGGTATCGTGCGGGCTGGATACGGGCCGGAGGGCTTGCCTAAGCGCTTCGGACTGTTTACCGTACTAATATAGTGCTTGTATGAGAAAGACAACGTATTGTCCCCGGATTGTCGACGGTCGATACGAAAGTGCCTATAATTTCCGCCCAGGCCGTAGGGAAGATTCACGCTCTTGCTGTGCGTCTCCACCAGCGGCTCAAGGTCGGTGTTGGGGCACATTACCGGTTTTATTTTGCGCTGTTGCTTACCTTTAACCATAAAAGGACGTGATCATGAAGAAATCCCTCCTCGTAGCATCCCTGCTGGCAGCTGTTGCACTGGCTGCGTGCAACAAGAGCAGCGACCAAGCTGCTGCGCCGGCTAGCGATGCGACCGCTGCTTCGGCACCGGCTGCTGCCGCTTCGGATTCCGCAGCTGCTGCTTCGGGCGCTGCTGCTGCTGCGAGCGACGCTGCTGCTTCGGCTTCGACGGCTGCTTCGGACGCTGGCGCTGCCGCTTCGGACGCTGGCGCTGCTGCTCCGGCATCGGGCGCAAGCCAGTAAGCTGCGTTCGCACGAGGCTCGTCCGGATCTTCGGGTCCGGCGAGCATCGAGGCGGACCGCCGCGTAGTCGGGCATTATCGCCATACGCGCGGCGGGCAAGCAAAAAAGCCACGAACTCAGGTTCGTGGCTTTTTTGTTTTTCGGCGCTTCATTTTGTGACGGTTTATCAAGCCATGCGTCGAGCGGCGCATGCAAGCGCGCATGTTATGCATCGCGCATCATGCGTCCTGTACGCCCTGCTCCTGCGCTTCCTTATCCTCGAAAAACGCCTGCACCACCTCGATTTCACGTGTGCGCTTGAACGGCGGCAAGCTCTGCCAGATGCGTCGGCCGTACGGTTTATCGACGAGGCGCGTGTCGCAGATCATCAGCACGCCGCGATCGGTTTCCGCGCGAATCAGCCGCCCCGCGCCCTGCTTGAGCGTAATGACCGCTTGCGGCAACTGATGAACCGCGAACGGGCTCAGCCCTTTCTTCGTGAGCGCATCGAGCCGCGCGGCAAGCACCGGGTCGTCGGGCGGCGCGAACGGCAGCTTGTCGATGACGACGAGCGAGAGCGCGTCACCGCGCACATCCACGCCTTCCCAAAAGCTCTGGCTGCCCACGAGAATCGCGTTGCCGTAAGCGCGAAACCGTTCCAGCAGCTCCGTGCGGCTCGCGTCGCCTTGCACGAGCAGCGGCGTATTCCAGCCGCGCGCCTCGATCGTGTCGCGCAACTTCGCGGCGATGCGGTCCACGGCGCGCAACGTCGTGCATAGCATGAACACGCCGCCGCCCGATGCCTCGATAGCCGGCAATGCCGCGTCGAACACAGCATCCGTGAATTGCGGCGACGACGGCTGCGGCATGTTGCGCGGCACGTAGAGCAGCCCTTGCTGCGGATAGTCGAAGGGGCTCGGCAGCGTCATCGAGCGGCGCGAGCTGAGGCCCATTTGCGCCGCGTAGTGCGTGAAGTCGCCCTTCACCGAGAGCGTCGCCGACGTGAAAATCCACGTGCGCGGCACGCCGGCGCGCTGCTTCGCGAAGATCGGCGCGACGGAAAGCGGCGTCTCGTGCAACTGCACCGTATGCGAGAACACTTCGACCCAGCGCACCTTTTCCTCGGCGTCGCGAACCGGGTCCGCCGTTTCGCCTTCCTGCGCCTCGGGCTTGCGCCCATCGCGCGGTGCGGGCGCCTCGGCGGGCACGGTCCAGCCCGCGAGCACGCCTTGCAGTTCGCGTGCGCGACGCAGGCACGCGCCCAGCGACTCCGCGCGCTCGGCCTGCCCGGCAAGCGCCGTGGCGAGCGTGCCAAGCTCCGTTTGCAACGCGTCCAGCGCGTCGAACAGCGGATGATTCTCGGGCAATTGCGTGATCGCGACGCGCAGCGAATCTTCCTTGAACGCCAGGCGCACGTCGCGCGCGGCGCGCTCGAGCCCGGCCGCGAGCTTGACCCACTCGACCGCGTCGCGCGCATGGCTCAAGCCTTCGGCAACGCAATCGCGCGCAAGCTCCAGAAACTGCGTAGTCGAAAGCGTTTCGCCGAAGAACAGCGTGGCCGTTTCGGGCAACTGATGCGCTTCGTCGAAAATGATGGTGTTCGCGCTCGGCAGCAATTCGGCCATGCCGGTGTCGCGCAGCATGATGTCGGCGAAGAACAGATGGTGATTCACCACGACGATGTCGGCCTGCTGCGCCTCGCGGCGCGCCTGCATCACGAAGCAGTCCTTATAGTGCGGGCAGTCCTGACCCAGACAGTTGTCGCGCGTGGACGTGACCATCGACCAGACGGCCGCCGTTTCCGGCACGCTCGCGAGTTCGGCCTTGTCGCCGGAGCGCGTGATCTTTGCAAAGCGCACGATTTCCTGTAGATACGCCGTGTCCTGGCGCGACGGCAGGCGGCCGTTGTCGGCCGTGCGTTGCAGGTAGTAATGGCACAGGTAATTCGAACGGCCCTTGAGCATCGCCACGCTCACCGGCACGGCGAGCGCGTCGCGCACCGTGGGAATGTCGCGCGCGAAAAGCTGATCCTGCAAATGCTTCGTGCCCGTGGAAACGACCACCTTGCCGCCCCACAGCATGGCCGGGACGAGATATGCATAGGTCTTGCCGGTGCCCGTGCCCGCTTCGACGATCAGCGTGTTGTCGCCCGCTTCGGACGCGGCGCGCGCGGCGTCTTCCGCACCCGCCTGCGCGAGCGGCGCGCCACGTTCGAGCCGGCGTGCGGGCCGCGCCTGCAATTCGAACATCGCGGGGTCGGGCTGCGCCTGCGCGGAAGCTTCCATCGCGGCGGCGACGGCGCTCGACATTTCGATCTGCGCGGCACGCGGGCGGTAGCCTTCGATCCTGCGCGCGAGCAGGCCATCGGCGGCAAACAGTTCCTGGAGTTCGGCGGCGCGGCGCGCACTCAATGCGGGCGCCGCGACCGTTTGCGTCGCGCGTGCGCCGGCTTCCGGCGCGCCGCTTTCGCGCGCGGGCCGGGAACGGGAGACGGTCGTTGAATTCAAGGCAAGCGGTTCCTGCTCGTTCCGGGCGGGCGCTCGCGTCGATCGCCGCAGCCCGGCGCTTGCCGGGACCGGGATCAGGCGTGCCCGTCCGAAGTCTTCGTTGAATCGGGGTCCAACTGCAATTGCAGCAGGATGATGTTGTCCTTGACCTTGAGCTTGCGCTTTTTCAGCCGCTGCAATTCGAGGTCGTCGTAGTCCGCGGTGCCGGACATCCGGTCTATCAAGCGATCCAGGTCGCCGTGTTCCGATTCCAGTTGCAGAATGCGGTCACGAAGGACCTCGGCCTTGACTGCACGTTGCTCGCGCATGCTCGCCTCCTCGACTAAGGTGGCGCGCGTCCGGCTGAGGACGGCGCGCCTGAGGTTGCTGTCCGGCTAAAAAACGTGTGACTCGTGTTACTGGCCTTGCTGCTGCTGTTGCTGCTGCTTGAGTTGCTGCTGTTGTTGCTGTTGTTGCGCTTGTTGCTGCTGCTTCTGTTGCTGGGCTTTCTGGGCGGCCTGTTGCTGGCGCGCTTCCACGTCGGCCTTGTGCTTGGCGGCGTCTTCCTGCTTCTGCTGGAAGCGCTCGGCCTTCTGTTCGCGTTCCTGCGCCTTCTGCGCACCCTGCGCGCGAGCCTGATCGAGCTGCTTCTGGAAATTCGCCTGCTTCTGGTCGTAAGCAGCCTGATTCGCGGCACGCTGCGGCTGTTCGCCCTCGCGCTGCGCCTGAGCCAGCGCATGCTGACGCTGCTTGTCCTCGTAAGCCTGCTCGTTCGCCGCGCGCTGCGGCGCCTCGGCCTGGCGCTGTGCCTGATCGAGCGCATGCTGGCGCTGCTTGTCCTCGAACTGCTTCGCGCTGGCCGCCTCGTTCGCGGCGCGCTGCGGCGCATTCGCCTCGTCCTGCGCACGCTGCAACGCGGCCTGCTGATCGCGCTGCTGCGCATGCACGGCGCGTTGCTCGTCGTCGAGCGCGAGCTGTTCGCGGCGGATATCGGTCTGCACCACGCGCATCTGGTCGCGCGCCTTGCCCAGACAGTGATTCACGAAGAACGTGCTGTAGCAGTCGTGCTGCGCGACGCCGTAGCGGTAGTTGTTCTCCTCGCTGCGACGGTCCAGTACCTTCTGGCGCGCCGCGAAGCCTTCTTGCTGCGCGGCGCTCTCCGAGGCGTCTAGCGGCGCGGCGGCCACGCCGGAGGCGGCGAGCGCATCCGATGCGGCTTCGGCCGGAACCGCCTGCGCGAGGGCCGGAACGCTCGCGCCCACGGTCAACGCGACGGCGCAAATCGCCCCGAGGGCGGTGGTCCGCCATGCGGCGCCAAAGCGCGCTTCGAACCGGGCAAGGGGCAAATCAGGGAAGCGGCGGGAGGTCGTCAACGTCTTCTGGGGTCAGCGGAACATGGCCGAAATTCTAACACCCCGTGGGTTGAGCGCTTGGCCATTTATGGCAAAATGCCCCGCTCCACCGGCCGGCGGCGAAGCCCGGCGGGCGCATAAAAAGCGCCGGAAACGCGCGGCGCGTGCCGTGCGCGGCCTGTGCGGCCCCGCGCCCTCCTCCATGCGGCCATCCTCCATACGGCCATCGGACGCAAACCGGACCGCAAACCGATCCTCGCAGGAATACCCAGACCCTATGACGGAAACCGTAGCACTCAAGATCGTCCAGCGTATCGCCACCGAACTGACCGTGCAGCCGCGCCAGGTGGCCGCCGCCGTTCAGCTTCTCGACGAAGGCGCCACTGTTCCGTTCATCGCCCGTTACCGCAAGGAAGTCACGGGCAATCTCGACGATACGCAACTGCGCACGCTGGAAGAGCGTCTGCTTTATCTGCGCGAACTCGAAGATCGCCGCGCCACCATCCTCGCGAGCATCGAGGAGCAAGGCAAGCTCACCGACGAATTGCGCGGCGCCATCGAGGCCGCCGACAGCAAGCAGGTGCTGGAAGATCTCTATCTGCCCTACAAGCCCAAGCGCCGCACGCGCGCGCAGATCGCGCGCGAAGCGGGCCTCCAGCCGCTCGCCGACGCGCTGCTCGCCAATCCGCTGCTCGACCCGCAGACGGAAGCCGCGCAATACGTCGACGCAGAAAAGGGCGTCGCGGACGTGAAGGCGGCGCTCGACGGCGCGCGCGACATTCTCTCCGAGCAATTCGGCGAAACAGCCGAACTGCTGGGCAAGCTGCGCGACTGGATGCACAACCAGGGCGTGGTGATGTCGAGCGTGGTGGAAGGCAAGGAAAACGAGGAAGGCGAGAAGTTCCGCGACTACTACGATTACGCCGAAACCATCAAGACGGTGCCCTCGCATCGCGCGCTCGCCCTCTTTCGCGGCCGCAACGCCGGCGTGCTGATGGTCAAGCTCGGTCTCGGCGGCGAGCAGGACGCGCAGGTGCCGCATCCCGGCGAAGCGCTGATCGCGCGTCACTTCGGCATTGCGAACCAGGGCCGGCCGGCCGACAAATGGCTCTCCGACGTGTGCCGCTGGTGCTGGCGCGTGAAGGTGCAGCCGCACATCGAAAACGAACTGCTCACGAACCTGCGCGAGCAGGCCGAAACCGAGGCGATCCGCGTGTTCGCGCGCAATCTCAAGGATCTGCTGCTGGCCGCGCCGGCCGGCCCGAAGGCCGTGATCGGCCTCGATCCGGGTTTGCGCACGGGCGTGAAGGTGGCCGTGGTCGATCGCACGGGCAAGCTGCTCGCGACCGACACGATCTATCCGCACGAACCGCGCCGCGACTGGGACGGCTCGATCGCGAAACTCGCGCGCATCGCCGCGCAAACCCAGGCGGAACTCGTCAGCATCGGCAACGGCACGGCTTCGCGCGAAACCGACAAGCTCGCGAGCGAGCTGATGTCGAAGCATCCCGAACTCAAGCTCCAAAAGATCGTCGTCTCCGAAGCGGGCGCGTCGGTGTATTCGGCGTCCGAACTGGCCGCGAAGGAATTCCCGGAACTGGACGTTTCGCTGCGCGGCGCGGTGTCCATCGCGCGCCGCCTGCAAGATCCGCTCGCCGAACTCGTGAAGATCGAGCCCAAGGCGATCGGCGTCGGTCAGTATCAGCATGACGTGAACCAGCGCGAACTCGCGCGCTCGCTCGACGCCGTGGTCGAAGACTGCGTGAACGCCGTGGGCGTGGATGCGAACACGGCATCGGTCGCGCTGCTCGCGCGCGTGTCGGGCCTGAACGCGACGCTCGCGCGCAATATCGTCGATTATCGCGATGCAAACGGCCCGTTCCCGTCGCGCGAGCACCTCAAGAAAGTGCCGCGTCTCGGCGACAAAACCTTCGAGCAGGCCGCCGGCTTCCTGCGCATCAACGGCGGCGAGAATCCGCTCGATCGCTCCTCCGTACACCCGGAAGCGTATCCCGTGGTCGAGCGCATGCTCGCGAAGATCAAGCGTTCGATCGGCGACGTGCTGGGCAGCCGCGAAGCGCTCTCGGGGCTCTCGCCGACCGAATTCGTCGACGATCGTTTTGGTCTGCCGACGGTGCGCGACATTCTGAGCGAGCTGGAAAAGCCAGGCCGCGACCCGCGCCCCGAGTTCAAGACGGCGACGTTCCGCGACGGCGTGGAGAAGGTGTCGGACCTCGTGCCCGGCATGCTGCTCGAAGGCGTCGTGACCAACGTGGCCGCGTTCGGCGCGTTCATCGACGTGGGCGTGCATCAGGACGGCCTCGTACACGTCTCGGCCATGTCGACGAAATTCATCAAGGACCCGCACGAAGTCGTGAAGGCCGGCCAGGTCGTCAAGGTGAAGGTGCTCGACGTCGACGTGAAACGGCAGCGCATCGCGCTCACCATGCGTCTCGACGACGATCCCGCGAGCAGCGGCGCGTCGCGCGGCGGCGCGGCGGCAGGCGCTGGCCGGGATTCGCGCGATTCGCGTGATTCGCGCGGCGGAAATCGCGACGCTCGTGACAATCGCGACAATCGGGGCGGCGGGGGCGGCGGCCAGCGTTCGCGTGAAGCCGAACCGGCCGGCGCGATGGCTGCCGCGTTCGCGAAACTCAAACAGCGCTAAGAGGAACGAAGCGGCATGACCGAGCCGCTTCGTTCCCTTGCGCCGCGCACGCAACAGCCAACAAAAAAAGGCGCCTCGGCGCCTTTTTTGTCGTTTCGCGAAACGCGTCGATCAGATCTCGATCTTCGTGCCCAGTTCGACCACGCGATTAGCAGGAATGCTAAAGAAGTCCGTGGGCTTCGCGGCGTTCTGATGCATCCACGCGAACACGCGCTCGCGGAAGATCGACATGCCCGGCAACTGCGTCGGCACCACGGTTTCGCGCGCGAGAAAGAACGACGTGTCCATCATCTCGAAGGTCATGTTGTGCTGGCGGCCGATTTCCTCGAGCACGGCCTGCACGTCGGGGGTTTCGTTGAAGCCGTAATCGGCTTTCGCCAGATAGAGCCCGCCGCCGATGTCCTTCACCGTCACGCGCTCCGCATTCGACACATAAGGAATGTCGCGAATCAGGAACGTGAGAAAAATCGTGCGCTCGTGCAGCACCTTGTTGTGCTTGAGGTTGTGCAGCAGGCTCACCGGCACGAGCGTTTCGCTGCCCGTGAGGTAGATCGCCGTGCCCGAAACGCGATGCGGCGGATGCGCGAGCAGCCCTTGCAGGAACGGCATGAGCGGAATGCCGTCGGCGGCCGTGCGATCCTTCACGATCATGCGGCCCTTGAACCACGTCATCAGCAGGAAGAACAGCAGCGCGCCGATGCCGAGCGGCAGCCAGCCGCCCTCTTCGACCTTGAGCAGATTCGCGCCGAAAAAGCCCAGATCGACGGCCAGCAACACCGCGATGATGCAGGCGACGAGCCCCCTGTTCCACTTCCACACCTTGACCATCACCACGCTCACCAGCACGGTGGTGATCACCATCGTCGCGGTCACGGCAATACCGTACGCGGCCGCCAGGTTGTCCGAACTCTTGAACGCCACCACGATGCACAAGATGATGAACAGCAGCATCCAGTTCACGACCGGCACGTAGATCTGGCCGATGGCGAGATCGGACGTGTGCAGCACCTTCATGCGCGGCACATACCCGAGCAGAATGGCCTGACTCGTGAGCGAATACGCGCCCGAAATCACGGCTTGCGAAGCGATCACCGTGGCGACCGTGGAAAGCACCACGAGCGGCAGCAGCGCCCACTCGGGCGCCAGCAGGAAGAACGGGTTTTCGATCGCGCGATGGTTCTGCATCAGCAGCGCGCCTTGCCCGAAGTAGTTGAGCACGAGCGACGGCATCACGAGCGTGTACCACGCGCAGCGAATGGGTTTCGCGCCGAAGTGGCCCATGTCGGCGTAGAGCGCTTCCGCGCCGGTCAGCACCAGCACGACGGAGCCGAGCACGACGTAGGCTTGCAGCAGGTGCGCGCCCATGAAACTGAACGCGTAATACGGATTGAGCGCCTTGATGATGGCCGGCGATTGCACGATGTGCGAAACGCCCAGCGCAGCGATGGTCACGAACCACAGCACCATGATCGGCCCGAACAGTCGGCCCACGAGCGCCGTGCCGTGGCGCTGGATCCAGAACAGCAGCACGAGAATCACCATCGTGAGCGGCAGCACGAGGTGCGAGAGCTTGGGCGCGGCGATCTCCAGACCTTCCACCGCCGACATCACCGAGATGGCCGGCGTAATCACGGCATCGCCATAGAACATGCACGCCCCGAAGATGCCGAGCGCCGTGAGCACCGCCACCGCCTTGCTCTTGCGGTTGAAGGAGCGCATGGCGAGCGCCATGAGCGCGAGCACGCCGCCTTCGCCGTTGTTGTCGGCGCGCATCACGAACAGCACGTACTTGATGCTCACGACGATCACGATCGCCCAGAACAGCAGCGAGATCACGCCGAGAATGGACGTATCGTTGAGCGGAATGCCGTGCGAAGGGCTGAACGCCTCCTTAAGCGAATACAGCGGGCTCGTGCCGATGTCGCCAAACACCACGCCGATGGCCGCTACGGCAAGAGACGGTAGCGGCTGTTTGGCCTCGTGTGTGTTAGTTGTCATATACGCAGTAATCCGTTTGAGGCGGAAAAAACGAGCGCTATTCTAAACCGGGCGGCGCAAGATTCCGAGCCGTAGTCGCCGCACTGCCACATACCTTGTCCCCGCGCAGTTTAGCATCGCCCCCCAATGCCGTCTGCCCGCCTGCGCGGCAACGCGGAACACCCGCGCCGGCGCGGGCCTTGCGCCACGCGGCGGCAAAAAAAAACGGAGCCACGAGGGCTCCGTCTGCGATGTGGATGCCGCGCACGACGCGGCGTCCAACATTACGGTATTACGGCAAATTACTTCTGCGCGTCCTGCGCCTGCTGCAAACCGCGCTTGATCCACGCACCGAGGTTGTGCGGTCGCACCGTGTCCCATTCCTCGAACGGCTGATGAATCCACGGGTTCGTCGGCAGATGCTGGACGAAATAGTCCGGCGTCACTTTCGAGCAGCCCTTGTACCAGAGCACCGCCGAGCGCACGCCGGTCACGGCCGGATAACGCTCCCTCAGATGCTCCTGCACGCGCGCGAGGGTGACACCCGAATCGACGAGGTCGTCGACGAGCAGCACGTTGCCTTCCAGATGACCGCGCGTCATCGTGATGTATTGCGCGATGTCAAGTTCGCCCTGCTCCGTGCCGGCCGCTTCGCGATACGAGCTGGTCGCGAGAATCGCGAGCGGCAGATCGTAGATGCGCGAGAGCTGGTCGCCCACGCGCAGCCCGCCGCGCGCGAGGCACAGAATCTGGTCGAATTTCCAACGCGATTCATGCACCTTCAGCGCGAGCAGTTCGATCAGCCGGTGATATTCGTCCCAGCCGACCCACAGGTTTTTCTCGTCGTTGCGCGGGTCCGTCATTTGAATCATCTTTGCTTCTACCTTCTTACGACCTTAAACCTTGAACGGGTGACGCAGCAGGATCGTTTCGTCGCGATCCGGGCCGGTCGAAACCATGTCGATCGGCACGCCGGCGACTTCCTGCACGCGCGCGAGATAAGCCTGCGCGCTCTGCGGCAGCGCGTCCCATTGCGTGATGCCGATGGTGCTTTCGTTCCAGCCTTCGAAGGTTTCGTAGACCGGTTCGCACGCCGCAACCTGCGAGGCGCCGCGCGGCAGAATGTCCACGTCCTGGCCGGCGACCTTGTAGCCCACGCACAGCTTCACTTCCTCGAGACCGTCGAGCACGTCGAGCTTCGTGATGCACAGGCCCGTCACGCCGTTGATCTGGATCGAGCGGCGCAGCGCGGCGGCGTCGAGCCAGCCGGTGCGGCGCGGACGGCCCGTGACCGAGCCGAATTCCTTGCCGACCTTGGCGAGCGTGAGGCCCACTTCCTCCTGGCGGTCGGCGTTGTCGGCATCGTACAGCTCGCTCGGGAACGGACCCGAACCCACGCGCGTGCAATACGCCTTCGTGATGCCCAGCACGTAGTTGAGCTTTTGCGGACCGACGCCCGCGCCCGCCGACGCGGCGCCCGCGACGCAATTGCTCGACGTGACGAACGGATAGGTGCCGTGGTCGATGTCGAGCAGCGTGCCTTGCGCGCCTTCGAACAGCAGGTTGCCGCCTTCGTGATTGACGTCGTAGAGACGGCGCGAAACGTCCGTGACCATCGGCTTCAGGCGCTCGGCGTACGAGAGCATGGTGTCGAGCGTTTCCTGATAGTCGACCGCCGGCGCGCCCAGATACTGCGTAAGCACGAAGTTGTGATAGTCGAGGTTTTCGCGCAGACGCGCCGCGAAGGTTTCCGGCTCGAACAGGTCCTGCACGCGCAGACCGCGGCGCGCCACCTTGTCTTCGTATGCCGGACCGATGCCGCGGCCCGTGGTGCCGATCTTCGCGGCGCCGCGTTTCGCTTCGCGCGCCTGGTCGATGGCGATGTGATACGGGAGGATCAGCGTGGTGGCTTCGGAGATGAACAGACGCTTCTGAACGTCGATGCCCGCTGCTTCCAGCTCGCCGATTTCCTTGAAAAGCGCTTCGGGCGAGAGCACCACGCCGTTGCCGATGTAGCAGGCGACGCCGGCGCGCATGATGCCCGAGGGAATGAGGCGAAGAATGGTTTTCTTGCCGCCGATGATGAGCGTATGGCCGGCATTGTGACCGCCCTGGAAACGCACCACGCCTTGCGCGTGATCCGTCAGCCAGTCGACGATCTTGCCCTTGCCTTCATCGCCCCATTGGGTGCCCACGACGACGACGTTACGCCCCGGGGTTACATTCACTGCGCTGGCAGACATGGTGTTTCGTTAGCTGGTTAAAAACGTATTTTACCTGGGTTCCGCGGCAAGACCGCCTTTTTTTCCCGGACTTCGCGGAATTTCTCTTTGCGCTCAACGGCATGCGCGCCGCGAAGCGCCTGCGAGGGCGCCTTCGCGACAACCCAAAAAACGTCAGGCGCGAGTCTCGACGACCCAAACGCCGCCCTGCTCGACCAGCACGCG
The DNA here is from genome assembly GCF_905220235.1 of Paraburkholderia sp. J41. Lineage (NCBI taxonomy): Bacteria > Pseudomonadati > Pseudomonadota > Betaproteobacteria > Burkholderiales > Burkholderiaceae > Paraburkholderia > Paraburkholderia sp. J41. Next base: position 131,488 of record NZ_CAJMZE010000015.1, read on the forward strand.
ATCGAACGCGAATTCTTCCATGTCGTGCTCGTGGCCGGGCAGCGCCTGGATCACGACTTCGCCCGCATCGCGCAGCGCGGCCACCGCCGCGCGCAGCGTGTCGTCGTGACGCCACGGCGCGAGAATCGCGCTGCTGCGGGCTTCGACCGGCGAAATGCGCGCCACTTCGCGCAAATCGAGCGAGAAACCGGTGGCCGCGCGGGCGCGGCCGTAAGCCTCGCCCACCTTGTCGTAACGGCCGCCGCGCGCCACGGCGTTGGGCACGCCGTCCACGTAAGCCGAGAACATCACGCCGCTGTGGTACGCATAGCCGCCGAGATCGGCGAGATCGAGCATCAGCTCCGCGCCCTTGACCTCGCCGACGAGAAACGCGAGGTCGTCGAGCGCGCGCGCGATCCCCGGCAGCGCGGGCAGCCGCACGCGGGCTTCGTCGATCACGTTCGCGTCGCCGTAGAGCGAGGGCAGCACGCGCAAGGCATTGCGCGACGGCTCGGCAAGGCTCTGCGTGAGTTCGGCGAGGCGCGGCACGTCCTTGCCGGCAAGCGCTTCATACAATGCGTCGCCGAGCGCGGCCGCGTTCGGATCGGCTTCGAAGATCGCCGCGAGCACGCCCGCGTGCGACAGGTCGAGCCGCACTTTCGCGAGGCCCGCGAGGCGCAGCGCGTCGAGCAGCAATTGCTGGATTTCGAGGTCGGCTTCGAGGCCCGCGTGACCGTAGATTTCGGCGCCGATCTGGATCTGCTCGCGCGTCGCGTGCAGGCCGCGCGGACGCGTATGCAGCACGTTGCCCGCGTAGCACAGGCGCGTCACGCCCTGGCGGTTCAGCAGGTGCGCGTCGATCCGCGCGACCTGCGTCGTCATGTCGGCGCGCAGGCCGAGCGTGCGGCCCGAAAGCTGATCGACGAGCTTGAAGGTGCGCAGGTTCAGATCGTGCCCGCCGCCCACCAGCAGCGACTCGATGTATTCGAGCAGCGGCGGCATGACGAGTTCGTAGCCGTAGGTGCGAAAGCGGTCCAGCAGCCGGCGGCGCAACTCTTCGATCTTGCGCGCCTCGGACGGCAGCACGTCCGCAATGTTCTCGGGAAGTAACCAGGTCGACATCGGTTGAGTCCTACGACAGTCCTACGACGATTAGGCCGCGCGCGGTGAAATACCGCGCGGGCCGAAAAACAAAAAATCCGGCGATCCGGCCGGGCAGGCGCCGCGCTTTCGCGCTCAGGTCGCCAGCATCAGCAGCACGAGGCCGAGCGCCATCACGATGAGTCCGCCAATACGGATGTGATGCGGCGGCCGTTCCGCGATTTTACGGAACGTCTCGCGCCACGCGGTCGGAAAGACGAACGGGAACATGCCCTCGATAATCAGCATCAGCGCGATCGCGAGCAAGAGGGAGCCGGCTATGTCCATGCGAAGGAAGCGCCGCGCTTGAGGCGCGGCGCCTTGTCTCTTGTTGTCTAGTGTTTGCGAGGCGCGGCCGGCGCGGGCGAACTGTCGCCGTTCGGGCTGCGCATGTAGCGGAAGAAGTCGCTCGACGAATCGACGACGACCACGTCGCCGGGTTTGAAGCTCTCGCGGTACGCCTGCATGCTCTGGTAGAACCGGTAGAAGTCCGGATCGCGCCCGAATGCCTGCGCCGCGATGGCCGCGGCCTTGCCGTCGCCTTCGCCCTTGATCGCCTGCGCCTGGGCGTACGCATCGGCAACGATGCCTTGCTGCTTGCGCTCGGCGTCGTCCTTGATCTGCTGCGCCTCGGCCGCGCCCTTCGCGCGCTCCTCGGCGGCGCCCTGCTCGCGCGCGGCGCTCATGCGCTTGTAGACCGTATCGGCGAGTTCGGGCGGATAGTCCAGACGCGTGAGTTCGATGTCGACCACGTCGATGCCCAGCGGCGCCGCCGCCTGACGCAACGCGTCGCGCGCGCTGCTGGCGATGGCTTCCTGCCGGCCCAGCGCTTCGCTCAACGTGACCTTCGAAAATGCGTCGCCCAACGCGTCGCGCGTGAGTTCGGCGAGCCGGTCGGAGAGCGTCTGCGCGTCGCCCTTGGTCGCGGCGAACAGCTTGAGCGGCTCGCCGATGCGATAACGCACGACCGGATTCACGAGCAGCTCGGTTTTGTCCGACGTGGTGTAGCGGTCGGCATCGGGCGCGTCGAACGCCTGGATGCGAGTGTCGATGAGCGTCGCGGTCTGGAACGGCGGCGGCAGCTTCACGTGCAGGCCGGGACCGGCGAGCGCGGCCTTCGCGCCGCCCGACGACGACACGATGGCCACGTGGCGCGGATCGACCATGAAGACGGCCGACGACGCAACCAGCACGAGAACCACGACGGCGACGACGAGCGCAATGATCTTGTTCATGTCGGCGCTCCGTTATTGCGTGTCGTCTTCGCGGCCGCGCGAGCGGAACGCGTCGCGCGAACGGAAGGCGTCGCTGGCGGCGGCTGCCGCGTCGCTGGCCGAGGGCGCGGGCACCGCGCTCTGCGGCTGAACCTGCGGCTGGACTTGCTGTGAATCGCTGCCCGCGCCGCCCGTGGTGCTTGCCGCCGGCGCGGCCGGCGCCGACGACGCACCGGAGCCGGAAGCCGGCGCCGCCGTGGCGGACGGCGCACTCGCGACGCCCGCCGCGGCGGCGGCTGCGGCGGCGCGCTGACGCGTGGCGTCGACGAGTTTGTCGAGCGGCAGATAAATCACGTTGTTGCCCGATTTGCTGTCGACGAACACCTTGGTCGTATTCGAATAGATGTGCTGCATGGTGTCCAGATACATGCGCTCGCGGATCACGGCCGGCGCTTTCGCGTACTGTTCGTAGACCTGCGAGAAACGCTGCGCGTCGCCTTGCGCCTGCGCGACCGCGCGGTCGCTGTACGCCTTGGCGTCGTCGACGAGGCGCGCGGCGTCGGCCTGCGCGTGCGGCAGAAGCTGGTCGGCGTAGGCTTGCGCGTCGCGCTTCGCGCGTTCGCGGTCCTGATGCGCCTTGGCTTCGTCGTCGAAAGCGGCCTGCACCTGGTCCGGCGCCGCGACGCTCTGGATCGTCACGCCCGTGACGCCCAGCCCCGTTTTGTACTGATCGAGCGCGTGCTGGATGGTGTCGGCGAGTTGCGCGCGGATCGGCTCGCGGTCGGCGTAGAGCATGTCGCTCGTGCTGCGCGCGCCCACCACCGCGCGCACCGCCGCCTGCGCGGCCTGAGTCACGGTGAGGTCGGGATCGACGCTGCGGAAGAGGTAGTCGGTCGGCTGCTTCACCTGGTATTGCACGAGGAAGCGCACGTCGATGATGTCGCCGTCGTGCGTGAGCACCGAGGCGTCCTTCACGTTCGCGGGACGCACGAGATTGCTGCGGCCGATCTCGATCGTGCGGATCTGGCCGACGTTGACGATTTCGTGGGTCTGGAACGGATACGGCATGCGCCAATGCACGCCCTGGCCGACGGTATGACGATACTGGCCGAACTGGAGCACGACGCCGGCCTGGCCTTCCTGCACGACGAACACGCCGCTGCCGACGTAAATGGCGATCAGCACGCCGAGCACGATGCCCACGCCGATGCGCGCGCCGTGCCCGTTGTCGGGACGCGGGCCGAAACCGCCCGGACCCTTGTTGCGGCGGCCGAAGAACGCCGAGACGCGGCGGTTGAAATCGCGCCACATTTCGTCGAGATCGGGCGGACCGTCACCGTTGTCGCCGTTATTGCCGCCCTTGTTGCCGTTATTGCCCGACGGGCGGCGCGGGTCGTCGGAGCGCTGGCCATTGCCCTCGCCCCGCCCCCAACGCGGGTCGTTCAGCGAGAAAATGGCGCGCGCGCGCTGCCAGCCCATCCGCTTGTTGTAATCGTTCACCTGTGTTCGTTCACCAGAGTAGACAGCGGGTCAATTGCGTGCGGAATCGGTTCGATCCGCCGGGCCGGCCTGGGGCCATGCAAGCCGGGCGGGCGAAGCGCGTCTAGCGCGCCTCAGCGCTCGTGCTCGTGTTCCCAGCGGGGTTCCTGCGGTGCCGCGCTCCAGTCGGCGGCCAGGGGCTGCGACGCTTCGGGCAGCGGCTCGGCAGTCGCGATTTCGGCGATGGCGGCGCGCAGCGCATCCAGTCCGACGCCCGTGCGCGCGCTCAAAAAGACGCGCGAAATATTACCATATTCGTCCCGCTCGACCGTCCCGCCGCGGGCCGCCAGCTCGGGCACCGCGTCGATCTTGTTGAAGACGAGCACCTGGCGGATCGTGTCGGCGCCAATGTCGTGCAGCACGCCGTTCACCTGGTCGATCTGATCGAGCCGCACCGCGCTCGACGCATCCACGACGTGAAGCAGCAAGTCGGCCTGCACCGTTTCCTGAAGCGTCGCACGAAACGCGGCAACCAATTGGTGCGGCAACTCGCGGATGAAACCCACGGTGTCGGACAGCACGATTTGCCCCACTTCGTCGCCGAGCCATACGCGCCGCGAGGTGGTGTCGAGCGTCGCGAACAACTGGTCGGCCGCGTATGCCTGCGCCTTCGTGAGCGCGTTGAACAACGTGGATTTGCCCGCGTTCGTGTACCCCACGAGCGACACCGACATCGTGCGCGTGCGTTCGCGTTGGCGCCGCTGCGTGCCGTGCTGACGGCGAAGCTTCGCGAGCTTGCCCTGCAACATCTTGATGCGCTCGCCGATCAACCGGCGGTCGGTTTCGAGCTGGGTTTCGCCGGGACCGCGCAACCCGATACCGCCCTTCTGGCGCTCGAGGTGAGTCCATGCACGCACGAGGCGCGTGGCGAGATATTGAAGCTGAGCGAGTTCGACCTGCAACTTGCCTTCGTGGCTGCGGGCGCGCTGCGCGAAAATGTCGAGGATGAGGCTCGTGCGATCCACCACGCGACGGTTCAGCGCACGCTCCAGATTACGTTGCTGGGCCGGCGAAAGCGCGTGATTGAAAATGACGATTTCGATGTCGTTCGCCTCACAGGCGAGACGCAGTTCCTCCGCCTTGCCGCTGCCGATGAACATGGCGGCATCGGGGCTGGAACGACGGCCGGTGAGCGTGACGACAGGCGTGGCGCCCGCGCTTTTGGCGAGCAGGCTGAGTTCTTCGAGACTGGCTTCGAAGTCGGTCTTGCCGAAGTCGATGCCGACAAGTGCGGCGTTAGTCAAATTAGCGGAATTCAAAATGAAAACGGCCGGACCGGAACCGCCTGCGAGGCGCCCCGGGCCGGCCGCGTCATGGATCAGGACGCTTCCGAATCCGGGTGGAAATTCACCGGACGGGCGGGAACGACCGTGGAAATGGCGTGCTTGTAAACCATTTGCGTAACCGTATTACGGAGCAACACGACGTACTGGTCGAACGATTCAATGTTCCCTTGAAGCTTGATGCCGTTGACCAGATAGATCGAAACAGGCACGTGCTCCTTGCGCAGCGCGTTCAGAAACGGGTCTTGTAACAATTGCCCTTTGTTGCTCATAGCAAACTCCGTATTTTTTTGCAGGTTTAACTTATATCGGGATGAAGAAAAAGAAATCCACCCCAATCGCTACACTATAGCTGATTCTCGTTCCCCCGCGCGCTTCCCACGCCTCGCGGCCGGGCGCGCTTTGCGCGCCAGCGAACGTTATTCGCCCTTCTAGTTTTTATCCTTGTCCGTATAGGGATTCGTCGACGAACGAAACTCTATGCGCAATGGAGTGCCCGTCAGCGAGAAAGTTTCCCGGAAACGATTTTCCAGATAACGCTTGTAGGTTTCGGTCACGGCGTCGAGCGCATTGCCGTGAATCACGATAATCGGCGGGTTCTGTCCCCCCTGGTGCGCATATCGCAGCTTCGGGCGCACCGGGCCGCGACGGCGCGGCTGCTGGAACTCCACCGCCTCGATCAGCGCGCGCGTGAGCTTGGGCGTCGGCAGCTTGGCCATGGCGGCGGCGTAGGCGTCGTCGACCGAGCGCATCAGCGTGGGAATGCCGAATTTTTCCGTCGCCGAAATGAAGTGGAATTTCGCGAAATCGAGGAACTTGAGCTTGCGCGCGAGGTGATGCTTGATCTGGTCGCGCGCGTGTTCGTCGAGGCCATCCCACTTGTTCACGCCCACCACGAGCGCGCGGCCCTGCTCGACCACGAAGCCCGCAATGTGCGCGTCCTGGTCGGAGACTTCCTGGCGTGCGTCGAGCAGCAGGATCACCACGTTGGCGTCGGCGATCGACTGTAGCGTCTTGACCACCGAAAACTTCTCGATCGCCTCGAACACCTTGCCGCGACGGCGCAAACCGGCCGTGTCGATGAGCGTGTACTTCTTGCCGTTGCGCTCGAAATCCACGTAAATCGAATCGCGCGTCGTACCGGGCATGTCGAACGCGATCACGCGGTCCTCGCCGATCAGCGTATTGACGAGCGTCGACTTGCCGACGTTGGGGCGCCCCACGATGGCGATCTTGATACCGTGTTTCGCGGCGTCTTCTTCGCTTTCCTCGGGCTGGTCGGCATACGCCTTTTCGAGCGCCTCGTTGATCATCTCGGTCACGCCGTCGCCGTGCGCGGCCGAAATGGCGCGCGGGTCGCCGAGGCCGAGTTCGTAGAAGTCGGCGGCGACGGCGCTGTACTTCATGCCTTCGGCCTTGTTCACGACGAGGAAAATCGGCCGCCCCGTCTTGCGCAGGTAATCGGCGATATGTTTGTCCTGCGGCGCGAGACCGTTGCGGCCGTCGCAAATGAACACGACGATGTCGGATTCTTCCACGGCCTGACGCGTCTGGCGCGCCATCTCGTGCAGAATGCCGTCCTTCGCGACCGGCTCGAAGCCGCCGGTATCGACCACGAGATACGCGCGATCGCCCACGCGCCCTTCGCCGTAGTGGCGATCGCGCGTGAGGCCGGGCAGGTCGGCCACCAGCGCGTCGCGCGAACGCGTGAGCCGGTTGAACAGCGTGGATTTCCCCACATTGGGGCGCCCGACAAGGGCGATTACGGGTTTCATCTGATTTTTTCTACGGTAAGGCGCGGCGCCGGGAAGTCCGGCACGCTGCGCGGCACGCCCTACGCGTGTAGAGCGGCATCAGTTGCAAATTATCACGATTCGGTCGCCAAAACCGGGCTACGCGCCGCGGGCGGCGTGCGCGGGCGCGAACCCGAACAGTGGATCGCGCGCCGGCTGGAACCTGCGCGCGTTGGCATAACGGCCGAAAGTGGCTTGCACATTCCGGCATCTCAGAATGCGCACGGCCGGCTTGAGCCGGCCTCGGGGTCGGACGGCGGAACAGGCTGGCGCCGTTATTCCGCCCATGTCCTTTTCAAATCGGACGCGCGCAGGTTTCGCATATCGCGGCCTGCGCGCGAAAACGCCGGTTTGTCCAGCTTATCCGGCTTATCCGGTTCAGCGCGGACGCAGACCGTAAAGGTCGCCGTCCTTCGTTTGCACGACGAGCGTGTTGCCGGCCAGCACCGGCGCTGCCGTGATCGGGCTGCCGTCGGTCTTGACGCGCGAGACAAAGCTGCCGTCGTCGAGCGAAAGGAAATGCACGTAGCCTTGATAGTCGCCCACCACCACGGCGTGGCCCAGCACCGCGGGCACGCTCACGTCGCGGCTCTTGAGCTTGTCGTTCGTCCAGGCCGGCGCACCGGTGGCGACGTTGTACGCCTTCACGACCGACCAGTCGTCGCCGCCCACCACCGTCGATTCATCCTGGGCAATGCCGCTCGTGCTCGAAAACGCCTTTTCCCACATCGGACGGCCCGAATTGGCGTCGAAACAGCCAAGCTGCCCCTGGAAGGTGACCGCGCAAGTCGTTGCGCCGACCAGCGTGGGCGGACCGCTCACGTCGTTGATGCGCTCGACTTCCGTCACGCCCTTCGGGTACGAAACGGGCGTTTCCCAGAACGCGTCGCCGGTTTGCAGGTTGATCGCCACGAACGTGCCGCCGGGGAAGCCCGCGAGCACGGCCTGATCGCCGGCGAACGTCATGCCCGACGAAACGCGCAGGTTCAGCGGCACCGCGCGGTTGCGGTACGCCCACTTCTGCTCGCCGGTCTGGCCGTTGAACGCGACCACCTGGCCGTCGATCGTGCGCACGATCACGAGACCGTTGCCGACGAGCGGCGGCGAGATGATTTCTCCCGGCGCCTTGGCTTGCCACGAGAGCTTGCCGTTCGCGTCGAGCACGTAGACGTCGCCCTTCAGGCCGCCCACGGCCGTGAGATTGCCGTCGCTGCCCACGCCGGCCGAGATGTCGTCCTTGAGCTTGATGCTCCAGATTTCCTTGCCCGAGGCCGCGTCGATTTTCGCGACCGAGCCGTTCGCGCCCGCGGCGTACACGGCGTCGCCCACGGCGACCGGCGAGAAGAGATAGCGGCCGGCCTTGCCGACGCTCGCCTTCCAGACCTGCTGGACGTCCAGCGCCGGCTTGAATTCGGTCAGCGGCACCGGCACGCGGCGCTCGTCTTTTGTCGATGAGCAGGCTGCGAGAGCCAGGACGGTCATCGCGCAAGCGACGGGCACAACGGTTCGTTTCAGCAGATTCATCGGAGAACGAAGCATGAATAAAAATAATTGGATTGAGTTCGCAGCATCGCGCCTCTCGCACTGCCGTGCGGTCGAGGCGTACCTCTGCCGGCAAACGGGCGACAAACCGGGCGACAACCAGGCCGCAACCACGTGGACAACCCGTTAGCCGCCCAGCGCGTCAAGCTTGAACTGCACGAGCTGACGCTGCGAAGCGTCGCTTTTCGGCAAGCTGTCGAGCGCGAGCTTGTAAGCCGCGCGCGCATCGTCGCGCTTGCCCGCCGCCGCGAGCAGATCGCCGCGGCCATCGGCCACGACGCCCTTGAACGGGCCCGAATCAGGCTGCGGAATGAGCGCGAGACCCTGGTCGTAAGCCTTTTCGTCGAGCAGGAGCGAAGCGAGACGCAGCTTCGCGACCTGGCGGAATTCGTCGTCCTTCGCATGGTCGGCGGCCCATTGCAGTTGCGCCTTCGCGCCCGCCGAGTCGCCCGCCATGTAAAGCGCCTTCGCCACCGAAAGCGCGGTCATCTGGGCGTACGCCGTGCCGCCGAAACGGTCTTCCATGTCGGCCGCGACGCGCGTGAGCAAGGCCTTGTCGCTGCCGTTGGCGGCCTGTTGCACCTGATCGTAGAGCACCGCCGCCTCGGCGGCCTGACGGCGCTGCCAGAAGTTCCAGCCGTTCCATGCCGCGAGCGCGACCAGTACGATCAGCACGATCCACGTCGTGGCGTTACCCCACTGCGCCCACCATGCCTTGACACTCTCGATCGATTCCTGTTCGTCGTGATAACTCATCGCGTAGCGATTCCTTGTTTATGCTGAAGCCTGTCGTCGGACGCGCCGCGAGTGCAGGTGCCTCGGGCGCGCCGCGTGTGCCGGGTGCGTCGATTCGGTCGAACCGTTTCGCGCGCCCCGCTCAGTCGTCGCCGTCTTCGGCGGATGCAACCATCGCATTGATCAGATATTCGGTCAAGTCCTCGAACGCGACCGTTTGCTGTTCGCTGCGCGCCTCGGCGGCCGTGCCGCGCAATGCCTTCACGCCCGCCACGCCCTTCGCGATTTCGTCCTCGCCGAGCACCACGGCGAAGGCCGCGCCGCTCGCGTCGGCACGCTTCATCTGCGACTTGAAGCTGGCCGTCTGGCCGTCCGCGCTGCAATGCAAAATGACGTCGAGACCCGTGTCGCGCAGCCGTTCCGCCACGATGAACGCCTGCTCGCGCGCCGCTTCGCCTTGATGGACGACGTAGACATCGCAACCTTCGGCTTCCGGCACGAGGTTCTCTTCCTTGAGCAGCTCGAGAATGCGCTCGACGCCCATTGCCCAGCCGCACGCCGCCGTGGGTTTGCCGCCCAGTTGCTCGATGAGCGGATCGTAGCGGCCGCCGGCCGCGACGGTGCCCTGCGCGCCGAGCTTGTCCGTGATCCACTCGAACACGGTCAGATTGTAGTAATCGAGACCGCGCACGAGACGCGGATTGATCTTGAAGGGAATGTTGTTCGCCTTCAGGATGCGTTGCAGCCCTTCGAAATGCGCCTTCGATTCGTCGCCGAGAAAGTCGATCAGCTTCGGCGCCCGGTCGGCGATTTCCTGGAGCGCGGGATTCTTCGTGTCGAGCACGCGCAACGGATTCGTGTAAAGGCGGCGCTTGCCGTCTTCATCGAGCTGGTCCGCATGCTGTTCGAGATACTTGATCAGCTCGACGCGATGCGCGGCGCGCTCTTCGGCGAGCCCGAGCGAATTGATCTCGAGCTTGATGCCCGTCAGCCCCAGATCGTCCCAGAGACGCTGGCACATCAGGATGATTTCCGCGTCCGCGTCGGGGCCCGCGAAACCGAGCGCTTCCACGCCCACCTGATGAAACTGGCGATAACGGCCGCGCTGCGGACGCTCGTGGCGGAACATCGGGCCAACGTACCAAAGGCGCTTCGGGCCGTCGTAAAGCAGGTTGTGCTCGATCGACGCACGCACGACCGCCGCCGTGTTTTCTGGGCGCAGCGTGAGATTTTCGCCGTTCAGCGCGTCGGTGAAGCTATACATTTCCTTTTCGACGATGTCGGTCACTTCGCCGATACCGCGCGTGAAAAGCTGCGTATGCTCGACGATCGGCGTACGGATATTTTGATAACCGTAGGAGCGGAGCATCGACTTCACCGTGGTTTCGAAAAAGTCCCACAGCCCTGCGTCCTGCGGCAGGATGTCGTTCATGCCCTTCACGCCCGTGAGCTTTTCGGGCTTTCTTTTCTGTTCAGTCATTGCGTTGCGAGTTTGCTAAATAATGAGCACTGCCGATGGACGCCGCAAGGTACACAGCGGCGCATGACTCAGGCCACCGCTTCGGCCTTGCCGTATTTGCGCGCGACGTAGTCGCTCACGATCTGCTGGAACTCTTCGGCGATATGCTCGCCGCGCAGCGTCTTGACCTTTTCGCCGTCGATGAACACCGGCGCCGCCGGGTTCTCGCCCGAGCCCGGCAAGCTGATGCCGATGTTCGCGTGCTTCGACTCGCCCGGACCGTTCACGATGCAGCCCATGACCGCCACGTTCATGGTTTCGACGCCCGGATAGTCCTTGCGCCACAGCGGCATTTGCGCGCGCAGATAGTTCTGGATCTGCGACGCGAGTTCCTGGAACAGCGTGCTGGTCGTGCGGCCGCAGCCGGGACACGCGATAACCATGGGCGTGAACGAGCGCAGGCCCATCGTTTGCAGAATTTCCTGGCCGACGATCACTTCGCCCGTGCGCGATGCGCCCGGCTCCGGCGTGAGCGAAATGCGGATCGTGTCGCCGATGCCCTGCTGGAGCAGCACCGAAAGCGCCGCCGTCGACGCGACGATGCCCTTGGAGCCCATGCCGGCTTCCGTCAGGCCGAGATGCAGCGCGAAATCGCAGCGCTTCGCGAGTTGCTGATACACGGCGATCAAATCCTGCACGCCGCTGACCTTGCACGACAAAATGATCTTGTCGCGGCCGAGACCCAGCTCGACCGCGCGCTCCGCCGAACCGATGGCCGACTGGATCAGCGCTTCGTACATCACGCTTTGCGCTTCCCAAGGCACCGCGCGCGCGGCGTTCTCGTCCATCATGCGCGCGAGCAGGTCCTGGTCGAGACTGCCCCAGTTCACGCCGATACGCACCGGCTTGTCGTATTTGATGGCCGCTTCGATCATCTGCGCGTATTGCGTGTCGCGCTTCGCGCCCTGGCCGACGTTGCCCGGATTGATACGGTACTTCGAAAGCGACTCCGCGCATGCGGGATGATCGCGCAGCAGCAGATGACCGTTGTAATGGAAGTCGCCGACGAGCGGCACCATCACACCCATGCGGTCGAGCTGCTCGCGGATGTGCGGCACGGCCGCGGCCGCTTCCGGCGTGTTGACCGTGATGCGCACCAGTTCCGAGCCGGCCTGCGCGAGTTCCTTGATCTGGATCGCGGTGCCGATGGCGTCGGCGGTGTCCGTGTTGGTCATCGACTGCACGCGCACCGGCGCGTCGCCGCCGATCGTCACCAGCTGGCCGCCCCAGCGCACGTGTACGCCGTGCGATTTGCGGCGCGGCGCGTGACCGCCGATGATCGGCTCGTTGGACACGATCTGACTGTTGCTGGTCGGGAATTGCGTTTCGCTTTGCATCGAAAAACCCATTTACGCCTCACGCGCGCCGCGCGGCTCGCGAGCCGGCAAAAGCGCGACGTGAATTGAAAAAGCGTCGCGGCCGGATCAGCCAGCCGCGACGCATGCCATGTCGTTATCAGTACAACCCGCGGAACAACGCGCTCGACCTCACGGAAGCACGAAGCGCGCGACGTTGCCGCGTGCCGACGCGTACTTCGACGCATCGACCGGCAGGCCGTTGAGCGTCATCGACTCGATGCCCGCCTTGTTGCCCACGGTGATCTTCAGTGGCTCGATGCCGCTGATCTCACGTGCGTCGCTGCCGTGGATCAGACCCGAGAATACTTCCTTGCCGTCTTTCTGGCGCACGCTCACCCAGGAGTCTTGCGTGACGCGGATCGCGAACACCGACGTGTCGCCGCTCGCCACCGCCGATGCGCCTTGCGCCGCGGCCGGCGCGCTTGCGGCGGCCGTCGCCGCCGGCGCCGGCGCAGCGCCTGGCGCATTGACCGCGGGCGCGGGCGGCGCGACGACCGGTGCGGGAGTCGCGGCTGCCGGGGCCGGGGCCGCGGACGGCGCCGCTTGCTGCACGCCGCCCTGATCCGCCTCGCCTGTCGCCGATGCGGCCGCCGACTGATCCGTGCTCTGCACCGCCGACGCGCCGTCCGCGCCGGTCGTTTCGCCCTGCGTGACCGTGGACGTGCCCGACTGCGCCGTCACGCCGTTCGTGATCGACTTCAGCCGGGCGAACCACGCCGACGACTCGCCGCTGTTGGTGTGCCACATGGAAAGCGCGATGACCGCGATAACGACCACGGCAACGCCCCAGAGCCACGACGCGCGACGGCGCGGTGCCCGCGCGCCGCTGCCGCCGAGCGACAGCGACACGCGCCCGCGCGGCAGATCCGACCCCGACGAAGCCGGCATCGACAGATCCGGCTGCTCGATGCCGCGCTCGCGGCGCAGCGCCTGCGTGAACGGCGCCGGATCGGCGCCCAGCAGCTTCGCGTAGGCGCGCACCACGCCGAGCGCGAACGTGGCGTCCGGCAGATGGCTGATGTCGCCGACTTCGAGCGCGCGCAGTTTGGCCACCGACACCTTGAGCCGCGCCGACACGTCTTCGACCGCCCAGCCCTTGCCCTCGCGCAGTTGCGCGAGACGCGCGCCGGCGGCGGCCAGCGTATCGGGCACAGCCTGCACCGGCGACGGCGTCGCGCCCTGCGCCGCACGTCCTGCGTTGCTGTCAGTTCCGTCCGTCCCGAAAGGGTGCTGCGGCTCGCTCATCCCAAAGTCCTTGCGTCGATTCTTTTTTCACCTGGAACCGGTTGGCCGCGGCGCCTCGTGCGCGCTGTGCCCGTTTGCCCCGGTTCGCAGACCGTTTATAACAAAATGCGCGGCCTGTGTGCCGCTTCCGATCGCTTCTGCAACGTTACGCTTCAATACGGCGTTTTGACACTGATCAATACCGCCCGAACCTGCTCCATCCTGCCCGGCTCCGCCCTCAGCGGCACGCTTACCCGATGCGCGCCGGACCAAACCGGCTCAGTGCTGCACCGGCCTCACTTCGATGACCTTGCCCGTTGCGCGGCCCGTGCGCTCGGCGAGCCGCGTGCGGTCCTTCACTTCCCCCGCAAGCTGGCCGCAGGCAGCGTCGATGTCGTCGCCGCGCGTCTTGCGCACCGTCGTGACCACGCCCGCATCCATCAGAATCTGCGCGAAGCGCTTGATCTGGTCCGATTTCGAACGCAACAGGCCCGACTCGGGAAAGGGATTGAACGGAATCAGATTGAACTTGCACGGCACGTCGCGCGTGAGCGCGAGCAACTCGCGCGCATGCTTTTCCGTGTCGTTGACGCCGTCGAGCATGCAATATTCGAATGTGATGAAATCTCGCGGCGCGACTTCCAGATAGCGCTGGCAAGCCGCCATCAGTTCGCGCAGCGGATACTTGCGGTTGAGCGGCACGAGTTCGTCGCGCAGCGCGTCGTTCGGCGCGTGCAGCGAGACCGCGAGCGCCACGGGCAATTCCGCGCCGAGCCGGTCCATCATCGGCACCACGCCCGAGGTCGAAAGCGTCACGCGGCGGCGCGACAGGCCATAGGCGTTGTCGTCGAGCATCAGGCGCATGGCCGGCACGACCGCGTCGTAATTGAGCAGCGGCTCGCCCATGCCCATCATCACGACGTTCGTGATGACGCGCTCGCCCTTGCCTTCCCCGCCGGTGGCGCGACCGCCCCGGTTCTTGCCTGCATCCCCGTGCAGCGAGGCGCGCAAGGCGAATTCCGCCATGCGCAACTGACCGATAATTTCGGCGGTGGTGAGATTGCGTGAGAAACCTTGCTTGCCGGTGGAGCAGAACCGGCAATTGACCGCGCACCCGGCCTGCGAGGACACGCACAGCGTGCCGCGCGTTTCTTCGGGGATGAACACGGTTTCGACGGCATTGCCGTTGCCCATGTCGACGAGCCACTTGCGCGTGCCGTCGGAGGAAACGTTGTCGCTGATGATGCCCGGCATGCCGATGACGGCGCGCCCCTTGAGCTTTTCACGCAACGACTTGGCCAGATCCGTCATGCCGTCGAAGTCGGCGGCGTTGTATTGATGGATCCAGCGCTGAAGCTGTTTGGCGCGAAACGGCTTCTCGCCCAGGCTTTCGCAATAAGCGACGAGCCCTTGGGCGTCGAGATCGAGAAGGTTGACGGTGGAACTGCTCGTCATGTCGAATCCTGCCATTTCAGTGCGAGAGCGCGTCCGCCGCCCGGCTTGCAAAAAACCCTGCCGGACGGTGGACGTCATCGCCGTTCGCGACCCATGCTACTTGAACTGCGGCTTACTGCTTAGCGCGAGTAAACGTTGATTTCCGGAAAGAAGAACGCGATTTCGACGGCAGCCGTTTCCGCTGCGTCCGAACCGTGCACGGCGTTCGCGTCGATGCTGTCTGCGAAGTCGGCGCGGATCGTGCCCTTTTCCGCCTTCTTCGGGTCCGTCGCGCCCATCAGGTCACGATGCTTGAGGATGGCGTTTTCGCCTTCCAGCGCCTGAACGACGACCGGACCCGAGATCATGAACTCGACGAGGTCCTTGAAGAACGGGCGCGCAGCGTGCACGGCGTAGAACTTCTCTGCGTCGGCGCGCGAGAGGTGAACCATGCGCGAAGCAACGATCTTCAGGCCAGCGTTTTCGAAGCGGCTGTAGATCTGGCCGATCACGTTCTTGGCCACTGCGTCCGGCTTGATAATCGACAGAGTGCGTTCGATCGCCATAAAAACTCCAAAAAATTAAGAGGTTACAAATTCTAATGAATCCGCTATTGTAGCATGTTCCAATGTATGATTGCGATTGATCCCTCTTTGGCCCGCTTCGATTCCGCTTGATTCCGCCTGGGCTTCGCGGATTCGGCCGCGCAACACGCAGCGCCACGGCTGCGCAGCCAGCCGGAAGGCGTGGAGGCTCGCCGGCCCGACCTTTCAGGAAGATTTAAGAAAGGTCGCCTACGCTGTGCAAACATAACTTAAATCGTGTGGCATCCCGTTGAAACTCTGGATCGTCGCACGTATCTTACGAACAAGCGGTGCGCGCATCGGCGCGAGCCGCCAACCACGCGTCTCACGCAAGGAGAAAGCATGAACGAGTATCCCTACAACTTCGGCCGCGGCGGCACCGTTACTTCGGTCGAAACCCGCAACCGCGTATTGCGCAACACCTATTGGCTGCTCGCGCTTTCGATGGTGCCGACAGTGCTCGGCGCGTGGGTGGGCGTTGCCACCGGCTTCTCGCTTTTCGCGGCCACCAGCCCGGCCATGAGCCTGCTCGCGTTCTTCGCCATCGCGTTCGGCTTCATGTTCGCGATCGAGCGCACCAAGAACAGCTCCGCCGGCGTGTTCGTGCTGCTCGGCTTCACGTTCTTCATGGGCCTGATGCTTTCGCGCCTGCTGTCGTTCATCCTCGGCTTCTCGAACGGCCCGTCGCTCATCATGCTCGCCTTCGGCGGCACCGGCATCATTTTCGCCGCCATGGCCACCATCGCCACGGTCAGCAAGCGCGACTTCTCGGGCCTCGGCAAGTGGCTGTTCATGGGCGTGATCGTGATCCTGCTGGCCGGCGTCGCGAACGTCTTCCTGCAACTGCCCGCGCTGATGCTCACGGTTTCCGTGCTGGCCATCGCCATCTTCTCGGCGTACATGCTGTTCGACGTTCAGCGCGTCGTGAACGGCGGCGAAACCAACTACATTTCGGCCACGCTCGCGATCTATCTGGACCTCTACAACGTGTTCACGAATCTGCTGGCGATTCTCGGCATCTTCGGCGGCAACCGGAACTAAGCACTGTGGCGGCGCCGGTTCCGGTACAGTTCCGGCCCCGCCCCGCAAAGCAAAAAGCCCATGACAGTCGCCATGGGCTTTTTTTCGTCCGCGAACCTCGCACGCAGCGTGGCCGCGCCTAAAGCGCAATCCAGTCGCAACCCTCGTCCTGCGACGCCACGGCGATCTCGGTGAGGGCGTTGCCGAGCACTGCCGCCATCGCGGCATGCGCCAGTTCCGGCGTGTTGTTCTGCTGGCTCAGGTGCGCGGCGACCAGATGCCGGAGCTTCGCGCGATCGAGCGCGGCAAGAATACCGGCCGCGGCTTCGTTGTTGAGGTGGCCGTGCGAGCCGCCGATGCGCGCCTTGAGCGAAGGCGGATAACGGCTCGCCGACAGCATCGCGAGATCGTGATTGCATTCGAGCACGAGCGCGTCGCAGCCGCCCAGCACATTGCCGATGTGCGGCGTGGATTCGCCGACATCGGTAAGCACGCCCAGCCGGCTCGCGCCGTCGCTGAACACGTACTGCAACGGCTCGCGCGCATCGTGCGGCACCGTATACGGCAGCACGCCCAACGCACCGATTTCGACCGTTTCGTCGCCCCACAGCACATGAAGATCCACGCCGGCGTCGTCGGCGCCCACGGCCTGCGCCGTGCCCCAGCTCATGTAAAGCGGGATCGACCAGCGGCGCGCGAGCGTGAGCGCGCTGCCGATGTGGTCGCTGTGTTCGTGGGTGATGAGGATGGCGCTGAGCGAGTCGGCGGCGAGACCCGCGCGCAGCAGGCGCCGCTCGACTTCCTTCGCCGAGAAACCGCAGTCGAGCAACACGCGCGTGGGCGCCGCGCTGCCGCCTGCTTCTACGACCAGTGCGTTGCCTTCGCTGCCGCTGCCGAGGCTCGCGAACCGCACGGCGTCAGTTCAGTTGCGCATGCAGCGCCGAAACGATGCGCTGCGCGTCCGACGACGTATCGATCCGACCGTTCTGATCGACCACGGCCACCTGCGTTTGCGCGTTGCTCGTCGCGCGCACCGCGATGAGGAATTCCGGGCCCTGATCGTTCGCGGTTTTCTTCGAGCTGTAGAAAAGCTTGCCGAACAGGCCGTCGCCCTTCAATTCCTTCATCGAATCGGCGTAACGCACGTAGTAGATGCCCTTCTGGCGGTCGCGGTTGTCGACCGTGAAGTTCGTGCGGTCGAGCGCGAGGCCGACGCGCAGCCACGCGGTGTCGAACGCTTCGGGCAGATCGAGCGTGGTGCCGTCGGAACCCGATGCCACCTTGGCCGCCGACGACGACGGACGCGCGTCGGTGAGCAACTGCTTCGACTGCGCGTCGGTCAGGCCGAACTTCTGCATGATCCGCGAAAGGAACGCCGCTTCGAGCGCCGGATCGCGCGGGCGCTCGACCCACTTCGAACCGGTTTTGTCCTGACCCGTGAGCACTTCTTCCATCGCGCTATGCGTGACGGAGATGTCGGTCTGGCCGTCCGGCCCGCGCGACACGAGCGTGCGGAAGCGGTCGCGCGTGCCCGACGAGTACGCGAAGTCGATCACGCGGCCGATGGTGCGGCGGAACCAGTCGTCCGGAATGTTGGCGCGGTTCTCGGCCCAGTTCGTGGTCATGATGCCGGTTTCCGGCGAGTCGGTGGCCAGCGTGAAGCCGTTGGTCGTCCAGAATTCCTGGAGCTGCGGCCAGACGTCGCCCGGCGTGCGGCCGTCGATCACGAGCCAGCGGCGGTCGCCGTCGCGCTCCACGTGCATGCCGAGCGGGTCTTGCGCGCTCGGCACACCCAGCGTGGCGTTGCCCGCGGTGGTGACGGTGCGCTGCGTGGCGCCGCCCAGCGTGGCGGTGGGCGGCGGCGCGACATACTTCTGGTCGTTGGGTGCCGACGAAAGATCCTGCGGCACCGCCAGCGGCGGCGCGCTCGGCGTGTCCTTGTAGTTGACGCGATCCGTCGCGAACATGTCGTTCAGCGACTCGCAGCCTGCGAGCGAGCCCAGTGCGAGCGCCAGCACCGCCATGCGGGTTGCGTGGAGGGAAAGAGCAGAACGTTTCATGTGGACCTTCGTGATACGGGAACGCTAAGCCTTGATCTGCCAGAAGTCTGTCGGTGGTCTGTCAGCGGTTGGGCGATGGCGGCAGCGGTTAAAAAATCGGATGGTCGACGACTATCAGCCGACCAGACCGGCTTCGCGCAGCGCAGCGCGCACAACGTCGTGGTAACGCGCGTCGAGCGGCGTCAGCGGCAGGCGGATACCGCCTTCGATGCGGCCCATTTCCTGCAACGCCCACTTCACCGGAATCGGATTCGACTCGGCGAACAGGTTCTTGTGGAGCGCGAGCAGTTTCAGGTGGATCGCGCGCGCGGTCCTCGCGTCGCCTTCGAGCGCGGCCTTGCACAGATCGCTCATCTGGCGCGGTGCGACGTTCGCGGTCACCGAGATATTGCCGTGGCCGCCCAGCAGCATGAGCGCGATCGCCGTGGGATCGTCGCCGCTGAAAATCCTGAAGCCTTCGGGCGCATGCTTGATGAGGTGAGCGGCCCGGTCGATGTTGCCCGTCGCTTCCTTCACGCCCACGATGCCCGGCACGCCCGCGAGACGCAGGATCGTCTCGTTCGACATATCGGCCACGGTGCGGCCCGGCACGTTGTACAGGATCACCGGCAGATCGACCGATTCCGCGATTTTCGCGAAATGGCGGTACATGCCTTCCTGGGTCGGCTTGTTGTAATAGGGCACGACCTGGAGCGACGCCTGCGCGCCCACGCTTTTCGCGTGCTTCGTCAGTTCGATGGCTTCGGCCGTGGAGTTGCCGCCGGCGCCGGCGATGATGGGCAGACGCCCCGCGGCCTGCTCCACCGCGGTCTTGACCATCAAAACGTGCTCTTCGACGTCGAGCGTGGCGGACTCGCCGCTCGTGCCGACCACGACGATCGCATCCGTCCCTTCTTCGACGTGCCAGTCGACCAGTTTGCGGAACGCCGGCAGATCGAGACTGCCGTCTTCGTGCATGGGAGTGACGATCGCGGGAATGCTGCCGCGCAGCGTGATGCCGTCCTGAATGCCGTTAGCCATGAAACGCCAGAAATGAGTCGGTTAAACCGCGATTGTAGCGGATTAGCCGGTCAGATCGTAACGCGGCAAGGGTAGTACCTGATTACCCGTTACGTTACCGGCTTTTTCGGCGCGCGCGCCGGCCGTTCTTTCCCGCACCGCGCAGATGCGCTGAACGTACGCCTCACGCGGTTGCGGGAGAAATCCGTCTTGATAGGCGATCACGCGCAAGGCCGGCGTGCAAACCGCCAGCAATTCGCCGGGCGCCAGCAAAAACGCGGGATTCGACGGCTTGCCGACGGTTTCGTTGCCTTGCGCGAAGGTCTCGTAGATCAGCACGCCGCCCGGCGCCAGCGCTTCGATGAGACGCGGCATGAGCGGGCGATGCAGATAATTCGTGACGACGACCGCAGCAAAACGCGCGTCGGCGGCCAGCGGCCAGGGCGCCCCTTCGAGGTCGCACTCGACGGTGCCGATATTCGGCGTGCCGCGCAAACCGGCGAGCGCGGCCGCGTCGCGATCGAGCCCCGCCACGGGATGACCGCGCTTCGCCAGCCAGCGCGCGTGCCGCCCCGAGCCGCACGCGACGTCGAGCACCGCGCCGCCGGGCGCGATCAGGTGCGCCCAGCGACGCACCCATTTCGACGGTTCGGCGATCCCGCCGTGTGCGGACGTCATCGTGCGCTCGAGCATCGGCGATCAGTTGTACGAGAGGCCCATTGCCTCGCGCACGTCGCGCATGGTTTCGGTGGCGTATTTGCGCGCGCGGTCGCAGCCGTCCGCGACGATGGCGCGCAAGAGCGACGGATCGTCCATGTACTTCTGCGCGCGTTCGAGCATGGGCTGCTGCTCGCGCAGGATGCCTTCGATCACCGGCTGCTTGCATTCGAGACAGCCGATGCCCGCCGATCGGCAGCCCTTCTGCACCCATTCGTGCGTCTGCTCGTCGGTGTAGACCTGATGAAGCTGCCACACCGGGCACTTGTCGGGGTCGCCCGGATCGGTGCGGCGCACGCGCGCCGGATCGGTCGGCATCGTGCGGACCTTTTTCTCGATGGATTGCGCGTCCTCGCGCAGGCCGATCGTGTTGCCGTACGACTTCGACATCTTCTGTCCGTCGAGGCCCGGCATGCGCGACGCCTCCGTCAGCAGCACCTGCGGCTCCGGAAGGATGATCTTGCGCGAGCCTTCGAGGTAGCCGAACAGCCGCTCGCGATCGTTCATCGAAAGGCTTTGCGACTCGGACAACATCGCGCGCGCCTGCTCGAGCGCCTCTTCGTTGCCTTCCTGCTGATACGCGCTGCGCAGTTCGTGATAGAGCTTCGAGCGCTTGCCGCCGAGCTTCTTCGCCGCTTCGTTGGCCTTCTCTTCGAAACCGGGCTCGCGGCCATACATGTAGTTGAAGCGGCGCGCCATTTCGCGCGCCATTTCCACGTGCGGCACCTGGTCCTCGCCCACCGGCACGAGCGAGGCGCGATACAGCAGGATGTCGGCGGCCATCAGCACGGGGTAGCCGAGAAAGCCGTAAGTGCCGAGATCCTTGTCGCGCAGCTTCTCGATCTGCTCCTTGTAGGTCGGCACGCGTTCGAGCCAACTAAGCGGCGTGCTCATGCCGAGCAGCAGCGCGAGTTCGGCGTGCTCGGGCACGCGGCTCTGGATGAACAGCGTGGCCTGGTTCGGGTCGATGCCCGACGCGAGCCAGTCGATCAGCACGTCCCAGACGTTTTTCTCGATGACATCCGGCGTTTCGTAGTGCGTGGTGAGCGCGTGCCAGTCGACCACGCAGAAGAAGCACGGATACTCGGATTGCAGGCGCACCCAGTTTTTCAGCACGCCGTGATAGTGGCCGAGATGCAGCGACCCGGTGGGGCGCATGCCGGAGAAAATACGGTCTGGGAACATGATGTTATGAAAAGAGCGACATAAGGGGGGTGAGGACGGCCGTCACCGCGTCGTAACCGAGACTGACGAGCGGGCGCAGCCAGAATCGCGTGAAGATGCCGCTCACGAGCAGCCCCATCACGATGATGAAACCGTAGGGTTCGAGACGCGAGAGCGCGATGCTCGCGCGCGTGGGCAGCAGCGCGGCGAGCACGCGTCCGCCGTCGAGCGGCGGCAGCGGAAAGAGGTTCAGCACGCCCAGCACGAGATTCACGCCCACGCCGGCTGCGGCCATGCGCGTGAAGAACGGCTCGTCGACGCCGAGCACAGCGAGCGCTACGCCGAACACGCCCCACACGAGCGCCTGCACGAAATTGCAAAGCGGCCCCGCCGCCGCGACCCAAAGCGTGCCCCAGCGCGGATTGCGCAAGTTGCCGAAGGCGATCGGCACCGGTTTCGCGTAACCGAACACGAACGCGCCGCTCGTCAGGAAATAGAGGACGAGCGGCATCGCGATCGTGCCGATCGGGTCGATATGGCGCATCGGATTGAAGGACACGCGGCCGAGCACGTAGGCCGTGTTGTCACCGAGCATGCGCGCAACGTACCCGTGCGCGGCTTCGTGCAGCGTGATCGCGAAGATCACGGGCAACGCGTAGACGACGATCGTCTGAATGAGATTGGCTTCCATGGCGGGGCTATTGTATCAATGCGCTACCGGTATTTCGGCCGCGCGCCGCTTCGATGCGGCTTCGGTGCGGCTTCGGTGCCGCTTCAATGCCGCTTCGGCGCCCTTTTCGATCCCCTGCCGCGCCGCCTGCGTCGCGCTTCGCGGCGTTTCGCAGCGCCGCGCCATCCACGTGCTCCGCCATGCACCGCGGCTCCCGCGTCATGCCTCTTCCTCTTCGAGCCCGAACGGCGCCAGCGCGCCCCGCCCCGCGCGCACGAGCACCGGCTCCTCGCCCGTGAGGTCGATGACCGTCGACGGTTCGCACGGACACGCGCCGCCGTCGATCACGAGATCGACCTGCTTTTCGAGGCGCTCGCGAATCTCTTCCGGATCGTTGAGCGGCTCGGCGTCGGGCGGCAGGATCAGCGTGGAGGCGAGCAGCGGCTCGCCCAGCTCCGCCAGGATCGCAAGCGGAATCGGATGCCCCGGCACGCGCAGCCCGATCGTCTTGCGCGAGGGATGCGACAGCCGGCGCGGCACTTCCTTCGTCGCCACCAGCACGAACACATACGGCCCCGGCGTCACCGACTTGATGAGCCGGTACTGGCGGTTGTCGACCATCGCGAAATTCGCCAGCTCGGAAAGGTCGCGCACCATCAGCGAAAGCAGCGCTTTTTCGTCGAGCCCGCGAATGCGGCGCAGGCGTTCGGCGGCCGCCTTGTCGTCGATGCGCGCGGCCAGCGCGTAGCTCGAATCGGTCGGCAGCGCGATCACGCCGCCGTCGCGGATGATCTCGACGGCCTGCTTGACGAGGCGCGGCTGCGGATTCTCGGGGTGAAGCCGAAAGAACTGGGACATGGCAGTAATCAACTGATGAATGTCGACGTAGAAACGGCGCGAGGCCGCACCGGCGCGAGGCCGGCTGCTACGCGAGCGCGCCGCAAGCGGCATGCGCCGCGCGCACGAGAAATGATGCGGCAAAAAGACGGAGCTTGCGGGCCACGCGATGCGCGCGGCCTACAGCCATCGCTCCCAAACGGGCTTGAGATCGGAAGGCAGCGAGGGCAGCGTGCCGGGCGCGATGCTGTCCGGCCCGGGCGCGTGGAAATCGGAACCGCGCGACGCCTCGAAGCCGAAGCGCCGTGCGACCGCAGCGTACTCGCCGTACTGGTCGGGCGTGTGACTGCCCGTGACGACTTCGATCGCCTTGCCGCCCATGTCGATGAATTCGCCGAACAGCGTGTCGAATTCGAGCTGCGTGTAGGCGTAGCGGCCCGGATGCGCAACGACGGCCTCGCCGCCCGCCGTCTTGATCCACGACACCGCGTCGGCGAGCTTGGCCCAGCGGTGCGAAATGTAGCCCGGCTTGCCATCGCCGAGCCAGCGCGAGAAGGCGTCCTGCGTGTTCTGCGCGCGCCCCGATTCGACCAGAAAGCGCGCGAAGTGCGTGCGCGAGATCAGATCGGGATTCGATACGTATTGAAGCGCGCCCGCGTAGGCGTCGGGAATGCCGAGTTCGTCGAGACGCTCGCCGATCGCTTCCGCGCGCGCGGCGCGGCCGTTGCGCGTGCGCGCGAGACCTTCGGCGAGCGCCGCGCACGACGGATCGACATTGAGGCCGACGATGTGTACCGTGCGCGACGCCCACGTCACCGAAATCTCGACGCCGCTCACATAGCGCAAACCGAGCGCCTCGGCCGTTTCGCGCGCCTCGCGCTGGCCGCCGAGTTCGTCGTGATCGGTGAGCGCCCACAGCCCCACGCCGCCCGCTTTCGCCAGCCGCGCGACGTCCGCCGGGGCCAGTTGTCCGTCGGATACGGTGGAATGACAGTGGAGATCGGCGTTCATTGCGGGCGTGAGGAAAGTAAGCGTCCATTTTACTGCAACGCGGCGCGGCCGTTTGAAGCTGGTTTGAAGCTGGTTTGAAGCTGGTTAGGGACCGGTTTGGAGTCAGCCTGGCGCCCGTTCCGTGCCATCCGTGCCGGCCCGCGCTCCGCCCAGCGCCCGCTAGCGCCCGTCAGTGCCCGTTTGCGCCCGCCTGCAACGCCCCGCGCCACGCCCGCTCTCACGCGCAAAACGCCTCGATCAGCCGCGCGACTTCCTCCGGCTGATCGTGATGCACCATATGCCCCGCGCCTTCGACGATGCGCTCGCGCCAGTCGGGAAACGCCTCGAAGCGTTTCTTGAACACGTCGACGGGCGCGGCACCCGCGAACCGCGCGAGCGTTTCGGAGCCGGCCGCCTCCACGTGCAGCACCTTCGCGCGCACCTGCGACCAGATCGCCATGACTTCGTCGGCCTGATAAAGCAGCGGGCCGCGCATCTTGTGCGCGGGATCGGCTAGCAACACGTAGCCGCCCTCGCCGTCCGGCTTCGACCAATGCTCGGCGAGAAAGCGCGCGCGCGACGCGATGAGGCGCGGATTCGTCTTGACGAGGCGCGCCGCCACCGCGTCGAGGGACGCATAGCGGCGCAATTGCGGCGGCGAGCGCATTTCGTCGAGCCAATCGGCGACACGGCGCGGCGCCTGCGCGGCCGTGGTCGCGGGCAGGCCGAAGCCCTCCAGGTCGACGACGCGCCGCACGCGCCCGGGCCGCACGCCCGCGTACAGGCACACGATGTTCGCGCCCAGGCTGTGCCCCACCAGATCGACCTGACCGTCGGGCGCATAGTGCGCAAGCAGTGCGTCGAGATCGGCGAGGTACTCGTGGAACCAGTAGTGGCTCCCGCGCCCCTGCGCGACCGGCCAGTCGGAAAGGCCGAAGCCGCGCAGATCGGGCGCGATCACTTGCCAGTCCGCGCCCGAGGCCACGAGCGCGTCGACGACGAACTGAAACGACGCCGCCACGTCCATCCAGCCGTGCAGCATGAAAAGCGCGGGCGCGTCCGCGGCGCCCCAGCGGCGCACGTGCAGGCGAATGCCGTTGACGTCGACGAGTTCGGATCGGGAAAGGTTCATTGCGCCGCCGCGAAAAAGAATGGTCGTTCGATTATAGGGATAAGCCGCGAACGATGCGGCGTGAATGTGGGTTTTCGCCGGCGGCTAAGGGTTGTAAGAACGGTTGGACGCGTGGTTTGGCGAACGGTTTGGCAAAGCGAGCGGCGAAGCATCCGGCGCTTTTTGCTCCGCCGCGTCTTGCGCCGCGAGCGCGTCCAGTTCGGCTTCGTCGAACCCGGCTGAGCGGCGCGCCTCGAAGTTGAACGGCCCGCGCAGGCGCGGTGCGTGATAACGCTCGGCGAGCGCAAGCCAGGTCGCGTGCGGGTCGAGTCCGCGTTCATCGCACAAATGTCGGAACCAGTGATTGCCGATGCGGACGTGCCCCACTTCGTCGCGCAGGATGATGTCGAGGATGGCCGCCGATTCGTCGTCACCGGCCTGTTTCAGGCGCGCGCGGATCGGCGGCGAGGCGTCGAGCCCGCGCGCCTCCAGCACGCGCGGCACGAGCGCCATGCGCGCAAGCACGTCGTCAGCGGTGCGCTCGCACATCTCCCAAAGGCCGTTGTGAGCCGGGAAGTCGCCGTACGCGTGGCCGTAGTCGGCAAGGCGCGCGCATAGCAGCGAAAAGTGATACGCCTCCTCGGCGGCGACCTTGAGCCAGTCGGCGTAGAAGGCGTCGGGCATGCCGGGAAAGCGCCAAACCGCGTCGAGCGCGAGATTGATCGCGTTGAATTCGATGTGCGCGAGCGCATGCAGCAGCACGACGCGGCCTTGCGACGTGCTCATCGCGCGGCGCTTCAGTTCGCGCGGCTCGACCAGCGGCGGCCGCGCCGGACGGCCCGGCAAGCCTTCCGGCGTCGCGAACGTGCGCTGCGGCTGCCAGTCTTGCAGGGAAGCAGGCTTTGAAGCCGGTTTTGAAGCGGATTGCAAAGCGCCCGGCGCTTCAGGCGGCGTATTTTGCGCGAGCGCGTAAAGCGCGCGCACGGCCTCGCTCTTGGCAAGCGGATCGGGTTCGCGCAAGGCGTCGAGGGCGGCGGCGCGCCAGCCGGCGGCGTGGGAAACGAAAGTCATCGGAAAAACGTCAAAAAGCAAAACCGGAACGTGCGGCGGCACCCGGCGGACTATGCAGGCGACCGTTTACAATACGCGATTCACCTGCTGCCGGTCGATCGGCGCGCCCGCGAACGAGCACGAGCGGGCGCGCCGGCCGCAGCGCGGCATCGGACAACCCGCCGGGACAACCCAGGAGACGCAATACCGTGGCCATCTACAAGCTTGGCGAAGCCGCACCGACCATTCACGAAAGCGTGTTCGTCGCGGACACCGCAACCATCGTCGGCAACGTCGAACTCGCCGAAGCGTCGAGCGTGTGGTTCGGCGCGACGCTGCGCGGCGACAACGAGCCGATCCGCATCGGCGCGCGCAGCAACGTCCAGGAAGGCGCGGTGCTGCATGCGGACCCCGGCTTCCCGCTCACGGTCGAGCAAAACGTCACGATCGGCCATCAGGCGATGTTGCACGGCTGCACCGTCAAGGAAGGCGCGCTGATCGGCATTCAGGCCGTGGTCTTGAATGGCGCGGTAATCGGCCGCAACTGCTTGGTTGGCGCGGGTGCCGTGGTCACCGAAGGCAAGGTGTTCCCCGACAACTCGCTGATTCTCGGCGCGCCGGCCAAGGTCGTGCGCGAACTCACCGAGGCCGATATCGCCGGCCTCAAGCGTACTGCCGACGGTTATGCGAACCGTCGCGAATATTTCAAGGCGCAGCTCGTGCGCATCGGTTGATCGGCGGGGCTTCGCGCCCTCACCGAACGCCAGCGCCGCGCGGGCCGCGCCGCCCGGATCGAAATGAAGGAAAAGATTGTGAACGACCAGTTGCAAAAATTCATGTTCAGCGCCGCGCCGGTGCGCGGCGAGATCGTCTCGCTCACGGACACCTGGCAGGAAGTGCTCACGCGCCGCCCCTACCCGCTGCCGGTGCGCAACGTGCTCGGCGAAATGATGGCGGCGTGCTCGCTGCTGTCGGCGAATCTCAAGTTCGACGGCACGCTGATCATGCAAATCTTCGGCAACGGCCCGGTCAGGATGCTGGTCGTGCAGTGCGGCTCGGATCTGTCGATGCGCGCCACCGCCCGCCTCGCCGAGGAATACACGGGCGAGACCGCGCTCGCGCTCGCCGACGATCTCGATTTCGCCGATCTCGTGAACCCGAACGGCGACGGCCGCTGCGTCATCACGCTCGATCCCGCGAGCAAGCAGCCGGGCCAGCAGCCTTACCAGGGCATCGTGCCGCTCAACGGCGAAGACGGCCCGCTCAAGTCGATCGCTTCGGTGCTCGAGCATTACATGCATCACTCGGAGCAGCTCGACACGCGCATGTGGCTCGCCGCGAACGACCAGCGCGCCGTGGGCATGCTGTTGCAGAAGCTGCCCGGCGACGGCGGCATCGTGCCGCACCAGGGCGAACACGACACCGATACGTGGGAGCGCGTCTGCACGCTCGGCGGCACGCTCACGTCCGACGAAATGCTCGAGCAGGATTCGGCTACGCTTTTCCGCCGCCTCTTCTGGCAAGAAAACGTGCGCCACTTCGAACCCGCCACGCCGCGCTTCCAATGTACCTGCTCGCGCGAGAAGGTCGGGGCGATGCTCAAGATGCTGGGCCGCGAGGAAGTGGACGGCGTGATAGAAGAACGCGGGCATGTCGAGATTCACTGCGACTATTGCAATCAGCGCTATGAGTTCGACCCGGTGGATGTGGCGCAACTTTTCGCGGCGAACGCGCTCTCAGAAGGTGTCAGCCCAGCGCCCGAGGGACGTCACTAAAACACGGCCGGCGCGGGCGCATCCACTGCGTATCGAGGGAACACAAGATGAATACCGATCAACGCTTCGCCAACGCGGCGCGCGCACCGGCGTGGCTCGTGGCGGCCGCGCTGGGCGCGGGCGTGCTCGTCATGAGCGGCTGCGTGATGGACCCGCCCGGACCTTCGCCGATCTACAGCCGCCTGCCCGCCGGTCAACCGGGCGCGGCGCCGGCCGCCCCGCCGTCGCTCACGCCCGCGGAACGCGCGCGCTACGACGCGATCGACCGCCAGGTTCTCGCCGACCAGAATCAGGCCATAGCCTCCGAAGAAGCCGCGCAGGCATGGGCGCGCGCCTATGCGCCGCCCGTCACCGTGTTCGGCGGTTATTCCAGCGGCGGCTGGGGAAACGGCTGGGGCACGGGCGTGAGCTACGGCTATCCCGGCTGGGGTTGGGGCTGGTGAGCGTCACCACGCTCACACCCGCTTAAAAGCAAAAAGCGCGGCTCATTGCCGCGCT